>DWWJ01000126.1 GCA_019119795.1 Candidatus Intestinimonas pullistercoris | reverse complement strand
TTGCCCATGACCTGCACCGCCACCATGGTGACGGCCTCGCACTGGGTGGGGTTGACCTTTCCCGGCATGATGGAGGAGCCGGGCTCGTTGGCCGGGATGCGGAGCTCTCCCAGGCCGCACCGGGGCCCTGAGGAGAGCCACCGCACGTCGTTGGCCATCTTCATCAGGTCGGCGGCCAGGGCCTTGAGGCCCCCGTGGGCGAACACCAGCTCGTCCAAGCTGGTGAGGGCGTGGAACTTGTTGGGGGCGGTGACAAAGGGCTTCCCGGTGAGCCGGCTCACCTGCTCCGCCGCCGCCTGGGCAAAGCCCGGCGGGGCATTGAGGCCGGTGCCCACGGCGGTCCCCCCCAGGGCCAGCTCCCAGAGGCCCGGGAGGGCGGCGCGCAGCAGGACCTTGTCCCGCTCCAGGGAGGCCCGCCAGCCGCTGATCTCCTGTCCCAGGGTGATGGGCACCGCATCCTGGAGATGGGTGCGGCCCGACTTCACCACGTCGGCGTTTTCCCGCTCCAGCCGCTCCAGGGTGGCGGTGAGGCCGTCCAGGGCGGGGAAGAGCCGGTCCTCGATCTCCACCGCCGCCGCGATGTGCATGGCGGTGGGGAAGGTGTCGTTGGAGCTCTGGGACATGTTCACGTGGTCGTTGGGGTGGAGGAGGTCCTCCCCCAGCAGCTCGTTGCCCCGGTGGGCCACCACCTCGTTGACGTTCATGTTGGTCTGGGTGCCGGAGCCGGTCTGCCACACCACCAGGGGGAAGTGGTCCGCCAGCTTCCCGGCGGTGATCTCCTGGCAGGCGGCGCAGATGGCCTCGAAGCGCCGGTCGTCCAGGCGGCCCAGCTGGTGGTTGGCCATGGCCGCCGCCTGCTTCAAAATGCCGAAGGCCCGGAGGAGCTCCTCCGGCATCCGCTCGGTGCCGATCCTGAAATTCTCATGGCTCCGCTGGGTCTGGGCCCCCCAGTATCGGTCCGCCGGGACCCGCATCTCTCCCATGCTGTCCCGCTCGACGCGGTAAGTCTCTTCCATCGCGTGCGCCTCTTTTCCCTTGATTTCTGCTCTCCTTTATATCACATCTGCCGCCGGATTTCCACCGTCCCGCGAAAAGTTCCCCCCGCTCCGGCCGCCCCATGGCGCGGCCCAGGCCGGGGACCCCGGTCCAAAAAACAGCGGCCCCTTCCTCCATCCCGTGCTCCCAGGCGCCCGGAGGTCACCCGGCAGGAGACAAACGGCCGCTATCTGCGCTCGACGGGCCGGCAGAGCTGTGTTATAATGGAGAAAAAATGGACATTGGAGCGAACGGAAAATGAAACATATTCTTTTTGTATGTCATGGAAATATCTGCCGGAGCCCCATGGCCGAGTATGTGATGAAGCACCTGGTGCGGGAGGCCGGGCTGGAGGACCAGTTTCAGATTGCCTCGGCGGCCACCAGCCGGGAGGAGCTGGGCAATCCGGTCTATCCTCCGGCCCGGAAAAAGCTGGCTGAGCACGGCATCTCCTGTTCCGGCCACATGGCCCGGCAGCTCCAGAACCGGGACTACGATGAGTACGACCTCCTCATCGGCATGGATCAGGCCAACCTGCGGAACATGAACCGCATCTGCGGCGGGGATTTTGCGGAGAAGATCCATCTTCTGCTAGACTTTACGGACCGTCCCGGCGAGGTGGCCGACCCCTGGTATACTGGGGATTTCGAGACCACCTGGCGCGATATCCTGGACGGTTGCAGGGGCCTTCTGGAACGCCTGACCGGACAGGGGTTCTGAGCCCACCGGCAGCCCTATGCCGGCTGCGGCTTCCATACGCCGGAGCATGTCCATCTGCGGCCCCCTCCCGGGGCTCTCCTGCTGGGAGAGCTCCGGGAGGTTTTCTTTTCCTCCGCCTTCCGGCACGGAGGCCGGTATCGGGTGTCGAAAAATGGCGACGTTCCAATCGAAATGCAAAGGAAAAGTGGAACCCGTCAAAAAGTGTTTTCAGTGGAAAATGCTTTGATTTTCGGTTGCAGGGAACCTCAGGAGGCGGCTGAGGCCCCCAAAAAGCGTTTTGTCTCCAAATGTGGACGTTTTCTCCTTTTGGAGACGACTTCAAAAATATAATTCACCAAGAAAGTGACCGTTTTTCTCTCATTTTCGTGCAAAACGGTCCATTTCAAAAAAACAGCAAAGTTGGCACATGGTTTGCTAAACAATGGGCGAACAGAGCGGCTGGACGGCGTCGCCGGCACGCTGACCAGTCTGGGTGCTTTGTTGAGAGAAATCACAAGGAGGTCATTTTCTATGAGCGAGGCATTTGAGAAGGTCGCCGCCACCCTGGAGAACGTACGGGCAGAGCAGGACGGCAAGATTGCGGTCCTGACCATGAACCGCCCCAAGGCCCTCAACGCCCTCAACGATCAGACTTTGGAGGAACTGGACCGTATCTTCACCTGCGTGGAGGCGGACCCCGAGATCCTGGGCGTCATCATCACCGGAGAGGGCAAAGGCTTTGTGGCCGGCGCCGACATCTCCCAGATGCAGTCCTACAAGAGCGAGGAGGGCCGCAATTACGCCAACCGGGCCCAGACCCTCTTCAACAAGATCGAGGCTCTGGAGAAGCCCGTCATCGCGGCGGTCAACGGCTACGCCCTGGGCGGCGGCTGCGAGCTGTCCATGAGCTGTGACATCCGCATCGCCTCTGAGAAGGCCGTCTTCGGTCAGCCCGAGGCCAACCTGGGCCTGATCCCCTGTTTTGGCGGCACCCAGCGGCTGCCCCGTCTGGTGGGCACTGGCATCGCCAAGGAGCTCATCTACACCTGCCGTCAGGTGAAGGCCGACGAGGCCCTGTCCATTGGCCTGGTCAACAAGGTGGTCCCCGCCGACTCCCTGCTGGACGAGGCTAAGGCCATGATGAACACCATCCTCACCAAGTCTCCCGTCGCCGTCCGGTATGCCAAGGTGGCCATCAACCGCGGCATGGATGTGGACCTGCGGGCCGGCCTGGAGCTGGAGAAGGACCTGGCCGCCATCACCTTCGGCACCGAGGACAAGCAGGAGGGTGTGGACGCCTTCCTGGCCAAGCGGGCCCCCGTGTTCCCCGGCAAGTAAGGCCGTCTCCCTTTTGAGACAGGATACAAAAAGAAGAGAAAGAGCGTTTAAGGAGGAATTTTAGTGACTGCAATCGGCATCATTGGCCTGATTCTCGCATTCGCCCTGCTGATGTGGATGATCATGAAGGGCTTCAACATCTACCTGACGGTGTTCGCCTGTACAGTGGTGGTTGCCATCACCAGCGGCATGAACGTCTACACCACCTTTACAGACAGCTTTATCACCGGTTACACCTCGTTCTTCAAGAGCTACTACTTCATCTTCCTGACCGGCACCCTCATGGCCAAGGCCATGGACGTCACCGGCATGGCCAAGTCCATCGCCAAGGCCATCACCAAGATCATGGGCACCGAGTGGGCCTTCATCTCCGTGCCTCTGGCCTGCGGCATTCTGTGCTACGGCGGCGTGTCCGCTTTCGTGTGCTCCTTCGCCGTGTTCCCCATCGCCCTGCAGGTTTTCCGGGCCGCCGACCTTCCCCGCCGCGGCATTCCCGGCGCCCTCTGCTTCGGCTGCTCCACCTTTGCCATGATCGCCCCCGGCGCCGTGCAGATCCACAACTCCGTGCCCTCCACCAACCTGGGCACCACTTACATGGCTGGCGCCATCAACGGCTTCATCTCCTGCGGCGTCATGCTGGTCCTGGGCATGGTTCTCCTGCGCATCTGGCTCCAGCGGGCCAAGGACCATGGCGAGCACTTCGTCCCCAAGGAGGGCGACGTCTTCGCGGATGACCCCAACGAGAAGCTGCCCAACCCCATCGTCTCCCTGATCCCCCTGGTGATCGCTATCGTTCTCATCAACGTCAAGATCAACGGCAACGCCATCGCCCCCGTGGAAGTGGGCATCCTGGCCGGCGCCGTGTCCTCCGTGCTGCTGGCGTGGAAGCACATCGACCCCAAGGAGCTGCCCAAGCACTTTGCTGACGGCGCTGCCATGGCCCTGCTCTCCATCACCAACACCTGCGCCGTCAACGGCTTCGGCGGCGTGGCCTCTGCCAGCCCCGTGTTTGACACCATCGTGGACGCCATGATCAACATCCCCGGTCCCAAGCTCCTCAGCCTGGTCATCGGCACCACCGTTATCGCCGGCCTCTGCGGCTCCGCTTCCGGCGGTCTGGGCATCGCGGTGCCCATCCTGGGGCCTGCCTACGTCAACCTGGGCTTCGCCCCCGCCACGGTCCACCGTATCATGGCCCTCTCCTCCGCGGCCCTGGATTCCCTGCCCCACAACGGCTACATCGTCACCGTTACCAACGGCCTGTGCAAGGAGACCCACAAGGATTCTTATTTCCTCACCTTTATTCTCACTGTCATTACGCCGTTCATCGGATCGCTGGTTGGCGTGGCGCTCTTCACCATCTTCCCCAACCTGCCGTGACGCTTTGCGCACTCTGACGGCAACCTGACAAACTTTTATCCTATCACCCAATGGCGGTCCGGGCGGGGACGGTCCCAGTACCCAGGACCTCCCCGCCCCGGCCTGCCCTCTCATTTGGAAAGGAGTCATCTGCTATGTTCAAGCCTCTGGAAGGCGTTAAAGTCATCGACCTGACCTACTTCGTGGCCGGCCCCGGCGCCGCCCGCATCCTGGCCGACTGGGGTGCCGACGTCATCAAGGTGGAGCCCGCCTTCGGTGATCCCGGCCGTGGCACCGGCGCCACCATGTCCTGCCCCATCGAGAAGGACTGCAACCCCTTCTACACCGCTTACAACGCCAACAAGCGCGGCCTCTCCCTGAACCTCAAGACCGAGGAGGGCAAGGCCGTCCTGGACAAGCTCCTGGAGACCGCCGATGTCTTCGTCTCCAGCTACCGCACCGGCGCCCTGAAGCGCCTGGGCCTGGACTATGACACCCTGAGCAAGAAGTTCCCCCACCTCATCTGGGCCCAGATCAACGGCTTCGGCGATTTCGGCCCCGCCAAGGACAACGCCGGCTTTGACACCGTGGCCTTCTGGGCCCGCTCCGGCGCCATGATCGACCTCACCGAGAAGGACACCAGCCCCATCAACCCCCTGATCGGCTTCGGCGATGCCACCACCTCCTGCTCCCTGTCCGGCGGCATCTGCGCCGCCCTCTACCGGAAGGCCAAGACCGGCATGGGCTGCAAGGTCATGATCTCCCTCTTCGCCCAGGCCATCTGGAGCGAGAGCGCCGGCATGGTCTCCACTCAGTATGGCGACGAGTATCCCAAGACCCGGAAGAACCCCGGCTCCCCCGTCATGGATACCTTCAAGAGCTCCGATGACAAGTGGTTCTACATGAGCATCCTGGAGCCCGACCGCTACAACAACGCCCTCTTCAAGGAGCTGGGCCGCGAGGACCTGGTGGACCACCCCGACTATTCCACCGCCGCCGCCTCCAAAGCCCACAGCGCCGAGCTGGTGGAGATCCTCAGCGCCGAGTTCGCCAAGCACACCATGGACGAGATCGCCGCCATGTTCGCCCGGGCCGACATCGCCTATGACCGGGTGCAGCACATCAAGGAGGTCCTGGACGATCCCCAGGCCCTGGAGAACATGTACATCGTGCCTGTGGAGAACAACGACGGCACTGTCACCAAGCAGCCCATGACCCCCATCCGCTTCTGCCTCACCGAGCCCACCTGCATCGAGGACATCGCCCCCAACGTGGACCGTCAGGCCCCCAAGATCGGCGAGCACTCCGTGGAGATCCTCAAGGAGTACGGCTATTCCGACGAGCAGATCGAGAAGCTGCTGGCTGACAAGGTCGTCACTGTTACCGAGTAATTTTTCATAGAAATAGTTTGTATTTGACACTATTTTGGTTGACAGTACCAGCGGCCTCAGCTAGAATGGAGACAAGATAACAAAGGAGGTCTGTCCCATGAGATTGACAGAAGACCAAAAGACGATCCAGGAGCTGGCGCGGAGCTTTGCGGAGACCGAGCTGGCCCCCATCGCGGCGCAGATCGACCAGGAGGAGCGCATCCCCAAGGAGATCATCGAGAAGATGGCGGAGATC
>DWWJ01000125.1 GCA_019119795.1 Candidatus Intestinimonas pullistercoris | reverse complement strand
ATTAAACTCGTCCAACAAATCCCTAACCGGCACCGCGAACAGTTCTGCTATCCTCTGCATCATCTCAATGGGGTAGTAGTCCCGCAGGGTATTCTCATAACCGGAATATGTACTGCGATCCAGACCGGCGTAGTCTGCCACATCTCTTTGCAGCAGACCATGCTGGTATCGGTACCACCGCAGCTTGTCCGCTATATTATCGATTTGAGTTGGATCTGTGTAGATAAGATTGAACTTCTCCGCCTCCACCAGCGTGTGGGGCTGGACAAGCCGGAAACTGTGAATATACAAGGGCGCGTAACTGACCACATTGAGAGCATAGCGTGTCATGACTACCATGCGTTCCGTAGGTTGGCAAAACACACGCCATTTATCCCTTAAGTCGGTGCGATCCGCCACATGATGGGGCAAAAGGTCCGCTACGATAGTGTAGCATTTTCAATGCACCGGGAGGCATACGTGGCCAGGCGGACATTTTTGTCCGGCTTAAAAGTAGAAATTCCTTTGATCAGTCCTATGGTTCCAATCGAGATCAGGTCGTCCTGTCCTCCGGTCTGGGTGTAGTATTTTTTGAAGGGCTGAAGCGGAAGGAGGCGCTTTTTCGGTCAAAAATGGTCTCATAGCAACTTCCAAATTTTAATTGTATCCCCAGATACAGTGTCTCCCTGGTGCTTGCTTGCCTGACCACAACATGGTCCAAAATCGCGGCCACCAGTCTGGAGTCGATACCGTTCCGGAAGGAGAGCGCCTCTTCCAGCACAGCCTTGATTTTTTCCAGCTGTTTCCCAAAAAGCCTGCTTTTTTCTTCCTCGGCCTTCAGAGATTCCATCCGGCGTTCCAATTCCTGAATCTGCCGGTTGAAGCCGTCATTTCTCTCTTTGAATTCTGCCGTGGAGAGGGCCCCCTCCATGCTCATTTCCAGCAGGCGGTCTTTCTTTGCCTGGATGCCGGACAGGTCTGCCTCTACCCGTTTCGCGTCCTGCCGATAGTCGTGTCCGCCGGGAACCGATTGGATGAGTTTAATGACCGCCTCCACGACGGCCTGCTTGTCCCGGACACATTGCCCGAACAGACACGCCATGATTTGATCCAGCTCCGCGGTCTTTACCTCTGGCGCGGAGCAGGCCGCCCGGCCCCGGTTTCGGTACACCCGGCACTGCCAGGCCTCCACTTCTCTTCCGGCCTTCTTCCGCACCTGCCGGTGAAAGCTGGTGCCGTGTTCCCCACAGATGATCTTGCCGCTGTATGGATAGCGGTTGTGGAAGCGGGCAGCGCTCTGGTGGGACATCATCTGGGCGCTGCGCTGCCTGTAGAGGCGGTTGGCCCGGTTCCACAGCTCTTCCGACACAATGGCGGGAATGGCGGGGTCTGGGTACATGACCCACTCGCTCTCCTCCAGAAAAACCTTCCGCTTGCTGCGGTAGTCCACCGTCTGGGACTTGTTAGCGCAGTACCAGCCCTTGTATTTGGGATTGCAGAGGATATGCCGGATGGTCAGCACATTGAAGGGGTTCCCCCTCCGGCTGGTGAAACCCTCGTCATACAGGGTCTGGGAGATGCGCCGGATTCCCATCTCCTGGTTGGCATAGAGGTCAAAAATGCGCCGGACCACCTGGGCCTCCGCCTCATTGACCGTGAGAACGCAGTCCCTCTTATCGTACCCCCATAGTTTGTCATTTCCCAGCACATGGCCGTTTTTGATGGCCTGGCGAAAGCCGAATTTCAGCCGTTCTGAGAGCTTGCGGACCTCGTCCTGGGCGACTCCAGCCATGACCACCAGGCGGAACTCGCTGTCAGGGTCCAGCGTATTGATGTTGTCATTCTGAAACAGGACCCCCACATCGTGCTCCAGGAGCTCCTGTGTGTATTGGATGCTGTCCAGAGTAGAACGGGAAAAGCGGGAGATCTCCTTGGTGATGATGAAGTCAAAACGCCCCGCCTTGGCGTCCCGGATCATCCGAAGGAAGCTGTCCCGCCTTTTCGTGCTGGTCCCGCTGATCCCCTCGTCTATATATCCCGCCACATAGGTCCAGCCCGGCTTTGACTGGATCAGCTCCGTATAATATTGAATCTGATTTTCCAGGCTGTTTCGCTGCTCCTCCTTGTCAGTGGAAACTCTGGCGTAGAAGGTCACCCGCAGAGGAAGATCGAAAACGGACTTCCCATTTCGCAGTTCCCTGCGGATTTTGAGCAGATTCACTCAGCCCCCTCCCCCACCGGACCCGCAGGCTCCCACAGCAGCTTTGGAAAATCGTCTGTGGAATCGGCCAGGTCCTCCGCTCTGGAATAGGTATCCTTAGAAATCAATCCCTGGGAATAGACGCGCTCTAGCAGGACATGGACTACTTCTCTCTGCGCGCGCTCCATATGGCATCACCTCTTTCCATGCCTATGAGGCCACGCAGACAAAAAGACCGGAGGCCTCGCGGGCCCTCCGGTCTGGAGGTATGTGCCAAACGGGCCTACCAGACGCCCCTCTTCCCCTGCTGCCCGACCGAAGGTGCAGGAAAAGGCCCCCGCCAGTCCCTTGACTGACGGGGGCCTGCTGCATCGCTCGGTTTTGGGGTGAGGATCAGCCCTCCATGTTGGCGGTGAAGCGCACCAGCAGGGTGGCCAGCTCCGCCCGGCTGACGGGGGCCTGGGGAGCCAGGGTCCCGTCGCCAGTGCCGGTGATGAGGTCGGTCCAGCCAGCCCAGTTCATGGCGTCCCACGCCCAGTCAGAGACACTCTCCCAGTCGGGATAGCCGTTCAGGGGGGCCACCTGGGTGGGGGTGATGGTGTTTTCGGGGAGGGAGACGTCCACCCCCTGGGCCTTCGCGTAGTTATAGAACATGGTGACAGCCTGCTCCCGGGTCAGCGTGCCCTCAGGGGAGAAGGTGGAGTCGCTGGTACCTGCGGTCACGCCGTTAAGGCGGGCCCAGTACACTGCCGTGCCATACCAGGAGCCGGCATCTACGTCAGCGAAGGGATAGCCCAGGTTCTCGTCCTCCAGGCCGGGGGCCCCGGCCATCCGCCAGAGAACAGTGACCAGCATGGCGCGGTCGGTGGTGACATCAGGGCCAAAGGTGGTGGCACCGGTGCCGTTCATCAGTCCCTGCTGGGTGACTGCCGTCACAGCGTCGGCATACCAGGCATCAGCGGCCACGTCGGTGTAGCCAGTGGCGGGCTCGTCCACAGACTCAGAGGTCTCCCCCAGCACGGCGGCCCAGGCGGCGTTGGAGATGAAGTTGAACTCGTCCCGCTGATGGACCTTGTTGGTCAGGGTGTTGGCAAAGAGGACCACGTCCAGCTCCGCCCCGTTGGCCCCGGCCCCCTGATAGGAGATGGCCTGGATGGAGTCGTTCAGGAAGTCGGCATAGTGGTCGCCGGTGCTGGGCAGGAAGCCCTCCAGCAGCTCCCGGGAGCTGTCCAGCCGGACCAGCACCTGGGCCCCCTCGGGGATGGCGGCAAAGTAGCCCGCACCGTAGCCGTAGAGGATGTCGTCCCCTTCGGAGACATAGCTGGCGGTGATGAGGCTGTCGGTGGGATAGGTCACATAAGCCAGGGCGTCCATGGCGGCGTCGCCGGCGGTCTCGTAGACCAGGGCGCCGTCGGCAAAGAGCTCCACGGCGGAGTCCATGGCGTTGGAGCCGTAGCCAATGTAGGGGGTGCCGGACTGGACGGCGGCCAGGGCCTGGTCGTCCAGGGCGGCGGCACCGATGATGAGGTCGGCCTCGGCGGCGTTGTCGGTGACGGTGAAGCCCAGGAGCTCCATGGCCTGCCGGTCGTAGTTGTACTGGTAAGCGCCGCTGACCAGGGTGGTCTTGACAAAGCCGGAGTCGTTGTCCTCCGGCTTTCCGGAGATGTAGATGACAGGCGCCTTGGTCATCGGCTGGGCGCCCAGGCCGGACAGAGAGGCCGAGACCCCGATGCCGGTGAGTAGGTAGTCACCGCTGACACTCTGCCAGTCGGCATAGGAGATCAGGAAGCTGCCCTCGTACTCGCCGGAGGTGATAAGGGACACCGACTTGCCCGCCCGGAGCAGGTCGTTGACGGCGGAGGTGGAGGCCTCAGAGGCGTTCATCAGCACCACGTTCTCCCCCTCCACGCCGGAGAAGGCAGAGGAGACGCTCCAGGTATCGGACACCGAGCAGGCGGCGGCAATGACCTCGTAGGCGGCGGGCTCGGCGCAGGTAATCATATCGAAGCCCCGGGTGTGGTTGAAGGCGGTGATGCCCTCGGAGTAGAGGACAGGCCACTCGGTGATGACGGTGCCGTCATAGAGGACGCCGTTGGCCACGCTCCGCTTGGCCTGGTACATGGAGACCACGGCAGTGCCGGCGGGGTACTCCACGCCATTGTAGGAGAAGGCGGTGTCGGCGATCATCACATCCACGCCGTTACGGACCAGATAGGTGAGCATCTCATCGGCGGCCTGGAGGTTGGACTGGTTGGCCCCGTCCAGGGGGATGATGTAGCACTCGGGGTAGAAGTTACCGTTCTGGCCCTCGCCGTCGTACTCAGGGCGGAAGAGCTCGGCCTCGGCCCCCTCCACGTCGTACTGGTCGGTGAACCACTGGCCCACCAGCTCATAGGCGTCGGAGTTGGCGTTGGTGACACCCCGCTCGAAGATCTTGGTCTGGTTGAGGAGATAGCTCTCCTTGTTCTCGGCCACATACACGGACTGGCCCAGGGCGCCGTAGGCCACCAGGTCCACCGCGTCGTCGTTGTGGCTGGGCAGCTCTACCGTATAGGCCACGGTGCCGTGGAGCATGGAGTACTGGGGGGTGTAGCTGGTGGACATGTCATCCCAGGGGTCCACCCACTGGGTCTGGTAGGAGCCGTCCTCGGTGGTCTCCCCGGTGTAGGCCAGGTAGTCCCGCTGGGGGATGGAGTAGCTGTTGAAGGTGTCGTTATTGGCCACCGCCGCGATGCCCAGGGCCTCGCCGCCGCCCATCAGGTGCTCGGCCAGCAGGTCATACTCAAAGTTGGGCTCGTGGGGGGGATCGCAGGGCTCACACTGGAACTCCTTGTGCTGGCCGTGGAATTCGGTGAAGCTGACGGGGTTCCACTCCGCGATGAACTGGGTCATGTTCTGGGTTTCGGCCTGGGTCTGGAAGGAGTTGTCCCGGTTCAGGTCAAAGCCGCCGGAAGAGGTCCGGGTCACATAGGTGCGGCCCTCCACGTTCTCCTCGGGGACGATGAGGAAAAAGACGTCGTCCAGGAGCTCGTCCATATCCAGGGTGACGGTCTCCACATTGTAGTACTGCTCCAGGTCCAGCTGATAGGAGGTCTCCCAGGGAGAGACGGTGCCGGGCTCGTCAGTGGCCTTGAGGAAGCCCAGATAGGTGGCGTCGTCGGCCACCAGGTCGGGGATGGCGATGCTCCCCTCCTCCCCGGCAGGGCCCATCTGCTCGGCCAGCTTGGCCTCGCCCTCGGCGGTAAAGCCGGTGAGGTCCTGATAGGTGAGGGTGCCCTCCTCGCTGGCGGCGGCCTCCACCAGCATCCAGGCGAACTTCATCACGCCGTCCGGGGCGGCCACCTCATTGGAGTGGATATTGGAGAAGAGGACCGGGACCTGATAGTCACCCAGGGTACCGCTCTCCAGCTTTTCGATCAGGGAAGTGGGGTCGCTCTCGGCCTCCGCCTTGATCTCCTGCCACTTCTCCACGGCGGCCTGGTCCTTAGCGACGATGAGGTAGGGCATGTCCAGGCTCTCCAGCCCGTTGTCGCCCTGGCTCATACCCATGGATTCCCGGACCACATAGAGGTCGGTGTTCTCCTGGGCGTAGGCCACCAGCTCGTCCATGCTCTCATAGAGCTCCTGCATGGTGTGGAACTCGTCGTAGGGGGTGATCTTCACGCCGCTGACGCTGCCCAGCACCGTGCCGTCGGCCGCCGTGGCGGTGAGGTCGTACCAGCCGGACAGGTCCAGATAGGTGCCGCCGTTGGTCTGATAGCCCCGCAGGTTGTTGGGGAGGTCTGCAAAGAGGTCATAGTAGTAGTCGTTGGCGAAGGCCACAGTGAGGTAGACCTGCCCGTCCACGGTCTCCGCCGTGGTCTGGACATCGGTGAACAGGTTCCCTGTGCCGTCCCGGAGGGTCCAGCTGTCCAGAGGGCCGCCCTGGGTGTGGTTGGGATAGAGCTCCGGGTCCACATAGACCAGGGCCTCGTCGTAGTCCAGAGACCACACCACGGTCTCGGCGGCGGCCGCTGCCTCCTCTTCCGTCATGTCCACAGGGATCATGGCCTGGAAGGTGCGGGCGTCACACAGGCTGATGTAATTCTCGCCCCCGTCGCCGGAGGTGTTGACAAAGCTGGCGGCTGGCGTGTCGCTGCTCTCCGCAGCCGAAGCCGGGAACACGCACAGGCCCGTCAGGAGGGCGGCCGCCGTCAGGAGAGACAGCAGCCGTCCGAGGGACGTTTGTTTCTTCATGCTCTTCACCCTTCTCTTTTCGTGTGAATGAAATAATATTCGTGTATATACGAATATTTATGTAAAGAGAATAGCACTCTGCCTTTTGTTTGTCAAGAAAAATATGAAGGGGAAAGTGGTTGTTTCTATAGGTCCTCCAGCACCACTGCACAGCGCTCCTTCGAAGCCTTCCGAGCCCTTGACGCCTTGCTCAAAGAGCGGTTTTTCATTCTCAAAATGACATATGTACTTTGTCAAAACTCATCTGGGGCTCTTTGAAATGCAGCCTGCCGCCTGCAAGCTTCTGCTCTGCCCTGCGTCTGTTCAGGGAGGCCCCGGCATGCAGCTTGTCCCTCTTTCTTTCCTTTTGCTTTATCCGTTTTTAACAATATGGGCCACCAGGCGCAGGTTGTGCTCGATCAGGATATTCCTGGCCTCCATGTCCCC
>DWWJ01000124.1 GCA_019119795.1 Candidatus Intestinimonas pullistercoris | reverse complement strand
TTTATCATGAAACGAAATCCGCTGTCCCGCCTCTTGTCGGTCCTCCTGTGCCTCTGTCTGGTGGCGGGGATGCTGCCCACCGCACTGGCGGAGGATAGTGTTACCGTAAATGTTGAACCTTCTGTTACACTTAAGCCCGGCGAAAACAAAGTTTTACCACTTTCCCTCAGCGACTCAAATTTAAAGGCAGATAATTGGAGCGTATCTGGTGATGCAAATGGTATTACTGCAACAACAGATGGCAATTCCCTGAACATCAATGTATCAGCTGGTGCCAACGATGAGGCAACAGCGACCTTTACCATCACTGCTCAATATACAATCCCATCAACCGGCGACTCTGATTCGACTGACCCTGAAGCTGAGCCAACACAGCAAGAGTCTGCACCTACCACTGGAACTGCCACCGGAACATGCAAAGTAACTGTTGACGCTCCGGAACCGGAAAAACCCCAAATTGAAAATGTTACATTGGAACCCTCAAATATACAATTAGACCTTAATGGCAAAAAAACAGGGAGTATTACTGCCATCATAGAACCAGAAGAAGCAAAAGACTATACCATTTCTTGGTCTATCGGTAGTAATATTATTTCTTTCAGCGACAGCAACACACAATCGGCCACACGCAATATTCAAGCAAATTCTACCGGTACTACTACAGTTTCGGTCGAAGTTAAATCCACCAATGGTGATTCTAAGAGCGCCTCTTGCCAAGTAGAAGTGGTAGATACCACTCCGATCAAGGTAGATAGTATCAAATTAAATAAATCTGCTCTTTCTTTGGCCATTGGTGAGACTGAGACACTTTTTGCGGACGTACTCCCTGTTGGTGCTCCGCAAACGGTCACTTGGAAGTCTGATACGCCTAGTGTCGCTTCTGTCGATAACGGCAAAGTAACAGCAAAGGCTGCTGGGACTGCTGTCATTACAGCTCAGGCGGGTGATAAAACCGCCACCTGCACCGTCACCGTCAACCCCTCTGGCTCTCCCACCATCAGCAATACCACGCTGACGCTGAATGTGGGGAAATCCTCCACGCTGTCGGTGAACAATCTGCCCACCGGAGCCACCGTCTCCTGGAGCATCCCCAATTCCAGCATCGCCAAACTCAGCGCCACGAGTGGAACCAGTATCACCGTCACTGGTGTGACGGTGGGTGGCCCTGTAAGGGTCACCGCCACGGTCAAAAACGGCAGTACCACCATCGCCACGCTTTCCTGCGATGTGACTGTCAAGCAGGCCTCCCCCTCCACCATCACCTACACCGTGGCCGCTGACGACACTGTGACCCTCAAGGCCAGCGACTTCAACAGCGTCTGCAACGGCGTCTACGGCACCACCCTGGACTATGTGATCTTTGACCGGAGCACCTCCAACGGCACCCTCTACTATGACTACACCACCAAGGACGGCGGCACCAAGATCTCTACCAGCACAAAGTACTATTCTTCCAACAGCGCCAGCCGCTCCATCTCCAGCATCACCTTCGTCCCCGACGGCAAGAGCGGTGACAAGGCCACCTTCCCCTACACTGCTTACGACACCAAGGGCCAGCGCTATGCGGGCACCCTGGAGATCACCATCAAGTCCCCCTCTGGCAATGTCAAATATGAGACCGCCAAGGACGAGCCGGTGGACTTCGACTCCGGCGACTTTGACGATGTCTGCCGCTCCATCACCGGCTCCCGGCTGGACTATGTGACCTTCACCCTGCCCAGCTCCTCCCGGGGCACCCTCTACTATGACTACGGCGGCAAGGACGAGGAAAAGCTCTCCTCCTCCGACAAGTGCTACGCCGACGAGGACGACGGGGATTTCGGACTGGATGACATCACCTTTGTCCCCAAGAGCGGCTACACCGGCACCGTCACCTTCAACTACAGCGGCCGGAGCACCAGCCGGGACAGCTTCTCCGGCACCGTCACCATCACCATCTCCAAGACCGGCTCCACCCTCCGCTATCAAATCGACGAGGGCGAAGAGCTGGAGCTGGACGACAGCGATTTCAACGACTACTGCAAGGACCAGACCGGGGCCAACCTGGACTATGTGACCTTTGACCTGCCCGGCTCCTCCCGGGGCACCCTCTACTACAAGTACGGCTCCCGGGACGAGGATGATATCTCCTCCTCCGATAAATTCTACCGCTCCTCCTCTCCCCGGCTGGACGACGTGACCTTCGTGCCCAAGAGCGGCTATACTGGCATCGTCTCCATCGACTTCACCGGCCGCAGCGTGGACAACGACCGCTTCTCCGGCACCGTCAAGATCGAGGTGGGCGACACCGGCTCCGGGGACATCTCCTATACCGCCCCCGCCGGCTCTGCCGTGTCCTTTGTCCTCTCCGACTTCAATGACCTCTGCGAGGACGAGACCGGCGAGCGCCTGGACTATGTGACCTTCGACCTGCCCAGCTCCTCCCGGGGCACCCTCTACTACCAGTACGGCAAGAGCGGGGAGGAAAAGCTCTCCTCTTCTGATAAGTACTACCGCTCCGGCAGCCCCAGGCTGGAGGATATCTCCTTTGTCCCCGCCAGCAGCTTCTCCGGCACCCTGGAGATCAAGTTCTCCGGCCGGAGCACTGATAACGACCGTTTCTCCGGCACGGTGGCCATCACCTATACCTCTGTGAAGGACCCCGCCATCGTCCGCTACACCTCCGACGGCGGAGCGGTGAACTTCCAGTCCAACGACTTCGTCTCCGCCTGTTCCATCCGGGGCGCCGGAAACCTGGTCTCCGTGAAGTTCAACACCCCCTCCTCCGGCACTCTTTACTACGGCTACACCAGCCCCACCTCCTACGGCGGCGTGGTCAACCCCCTCATCTCCTTCTCCACCGGCACCGGGAATGCCTCTATCTCGGGCGTCACCTATGTGCCCAAGGCGGGCTACTCCGGTACCGTCACCCTGACCTACACCGGCACGGACAGCAAGGGGGCCACCTTCACCGGCAACATCGCCATCACCGTGACGCCCACCACCGGCTCCCGCTTTACCGACATGGGCAATTACAGCTGGGCCGCCGCCTCGGTGGACTTCCTCTATGAAAACGGCATCACCACCGGCACCACCGACACCACCTACGGCCCCGCCGGCAACATCACCCGGGGCGACTTCGTCCTGATGCTGGCCCGGGCGTTCAACCTCACCGGCGGCGACCCCTCCAACAGCTTCTCCGACGTGCCCGCCAACAGCTACTATGCCCAGGCCATCGCCTCGGCCAAGGCTCTGGGCATCGCCCAGGGCGGCGGCAGCACTTTCAACCCCACCGGGGCCCTGACCCGGCAGGATGCCATGGTCCTCCTCCACCGCACCCTCAGCCGCACCGGAAAGACCATTCCGGATGCCTCCGCCTCCTACCTCAGCCGCTTCTCTGACGGCGGCAGCGTGGCCAGCTATGCCCAGAGCTCCGTGGCCGCCCTGGTCCAGGCCGGGGTCATCCAGGGGGACACCTCCGGCAAGCTCAATCCCCAGGGCTCCCTGACCCGGGCCGAGATGGCCGTCATCCTCCACCGGGTCCTGACCCTGTAAATCTGACCCTTCCCGGTCAAAGGCAAAAGCCGCCCCCGGCGAACATCGCCGGGGGCGGCCTTTTTGCTTCTGTTCAGCTCCGCTTGGGCAGGGGGATCTCCGGCATGAGCTCGTCGGAGATGATCTCCAGCATCTCCTTCAGCCTGGCCAGGTCCTCCGGGGAAAAGCGCCGCTGGACCCGCTCCATCACCTTTCCCAGGTAGCGGTAGCTGATGTTGTAGTAGTCGATATACTTCTGGGTCGCTACCAGATAGTACTCCCGCTTGTCCTCCTCGGACTGCTCCTTGCGCACATAGCCCTTCTGGATCAGGTTGTTGATCTTGTAGGCAGCGTTGGGGGCTGAGATGCCCACGAACCGGGAGAACTCATTGACCGTGGGCTTCCCCAGGGCCATGATGATCTCCATGCAGAAGGTCTCCACGGTGGTGAGGCTAGCCTCCCGCTTCTGGAACCGGCCGAAGACGGTGCGGTAAAAATGCAGCTTGAATTTCGTGTACACTTCGTTGAATGTCTGTTCCAGCATGGTCTTCCCCTCCAAAACGGCCTGTTTTCTCTGTCAGGACACGCCTCCGCCGTTTTGGCGCAGGGCTCTGATGCTCTATCCGGCCAGAGACCGCAGCTCTGACCGGACGGAACGCTAGTTCCCGATGGCGAAGGTGAGCTCGCCCTGGGCGGCCACCTTTCCGTCCACCTTGGCCACTGCCTTGCCGAAGCCCACAGGCCCGCGCCGCTGGGTGAGCTCACAGGAGAGCTCCAGCACATCCCCGGGACGGACCTGCTTTTTGAAGCGGGCGTTCTTGATGCCGCCGAAAAAGGCGATCTTCCCCTTGTACTCCGGCAGGGAGAGGATGGCCACCGCCCCCACCTGGGCCAGGGCCTCCAGGATGAGGACCCCCGGCATCACATGGTACTCGGGAAAATGCCCGGCGAAGAAGGGCTCATTCACCGTCACCGCCTTGATGCCCTTGGCCCAGGCCCCCGGCTCAAAGTCGGTGATCTTATCCACCAGCAGAAAGGGCGGCCGGTGGGGGATGATCTCCTTGATCTGCTCGATGTTCAGCTCCATGGCTCAGCCCTCCCACTTCTTCAGCAGGATGCTGGCGTTGTGCCCGCCGAAGCCCAGGGAGTTGGACAGGGCGTAGCGGACGTCGGCCTCCCGGCCCACGTTGGGCACGATGTCCAGGTCGCACTCGGGGTCGGGGACCTGGTAGCCGATGGTGGCGGGCAGGAAGCCCTCCAGCAGGGCCTGGGCGGTGAAGATGGCCTCCACGGCCCCGGCGGCCCCCAGCATGTGGCCTGTCATGGACTTGGTGGAGCTCACCGCCATCTGGTAGGCGTGGTCCCCGAAGACGGTCTTGATGGCCTGGGTCTCGCAGGCGTCGTTCATGGGGGTGGAGGTGCCGTGGGCGTTGATATAGCCCACCTCCTCCGGCGACACGCCGGCGTCGGCCAGGGCCAGGGCCATGGCCTTGGCCCCCTCGACGCCGCCGGGGGCGGGAGCGGTGATGTGATAGGCGTCGCAGGTGGCGCCGTAGCCCACCACCTCGCCTAAGATGACCGCACCGCGCTTTTGGGCGTGCTCCAGCTCCTCCAGTACCAGGATGCCGGCGCCCTCGCCCATGACGAAGCCGCTGCGCTCGGCGTCAAAGGGAATGGAGGCCCGCTTGGGGTCCTCGGAGAGGCTCAGGGCGTGCATGGAGGTGAAGCCACCCATGGCCAGCTCGGTGACCACCGCCTCGGCGCCGCCGCAGAGGACCACCTCGGCATAGCCGTCCCGGATCTGCCGCATGGCGTCGCCCACGGCATTGGTGCCGCCGGCGCAGGCCGTGGTGGGGCAGGTGGCCATGCCCTTGAGGCCGTATTTGATGGCGATCTGGGCGGCGGCCATGTTGCCGATGGACATGGGGATGAAGAAGGGAGAGATCTTGTCATAGCCCTTCTGCTCCCCCTTCACGGTCTCGTGCTGGAGGGTATAGAGGCCTCCGATGCCCGCCGAGACGATGAGGGCGCAGCGGTAGGGGTCCTCCTGGGTGAAGTCCAGACCGCTCTGGGCCACCGCCTCCTGGGCGGCGGCCAGGGCAAACTGGGCGAAGCGGTCGATCTTCCGGGCCTCCCGCTTCTCCATGTAGTTGGCCGGGTCGAAGCCCTTGACCTCGCCGGCCAGCTTGGCCTTCATATTGGAAGCGTCGTACAGGGTGATGGGGGCGATGCCGCAGGTCCCGGCCTTCACAGCGCTCCAGCTCTCGGCGGCGGTGAGGCCCACCGGGGTCACAGCGCCCATGCCGGTAATGACGACCCGTCTCTTTTCCATTTCTTCCTTTCCTCCTTAAACCGCCATGCCGCCGTCCACACACAGGACCTGTCCGGTGACGTAGGCGGACTCGTCCCCGGCAAAGAAGGCCACAGCCCGGGCCACGTCCTCGGCCTGGCCCAGGCGGCCCATGGGGATGGAGGCCAGCATGGCCTCCCGGGCCTTCTCCGGCAGAGCGGCGGTCATATCCGTATCAATAAAGCCGGGGGCCACCGCGTTGACGGTGACATTCCGGGCGGCCAGCTCCTTGGCCATGGACTTGGTCAGGCCGATGAGGCCCGCCTTGCTGGCGGCGTAGTTGGCCTGGCCGGCGTTGCCCCGGATGCCCACGATGCTGGAGAGGTTGACCACCCGGCCGTACTTCTGCTTCATCATGGGCCGGTAGACCGCCTTCATGCACTGGAAGGCCCCCTTCAGGTTGGTGTCCAGCACGGTGTCCCAGTCGGACTCCTTCATGGTGAGCATCAGGCCGTCCCGGGTGACTCCGGCGTTGTTCACCAGGATGTCCACCCGTCCGAACCGGGCCAGGACCTCCTTCACCATGGCGTCACAGGCGGCGGCGTCGGCCACATCCGCCTGGATGGCAAAGGCCTCGGCCCCCAGGTCCTGGCAGGCCTTCACGGTCTCCTCCGCGGCGGCGGCGTTGCCGGCATAGTTCACGGCCACCCGGGCGCCCTGCCGGGCCAGCTCCAGGCAGACGGCCCGGCCGATGCCCCGGCTGCCGCCCGTGACCAGGGCGCATTTTCCCTGTAAGCTCATGCGATCAAGCTCCTTTCAGGGCGGCCACGGCCGCCTCCAGGTCCTCCACCGTCTCCACGGCGTAGGTGGTGATACTCTTGTCGGTCTTCTTCACAAAGCCGCTCAGGGCCTTGCCGGGACCGATCTCCAGGATGGTGTCCACCCCATGGGCGGCCATGTTGCGGATGGTGTCCTCCATGTAGACGCTGCTCTGGACCTGCCGCACCAGCAGGCCGGGGATGGAGTCCCCCTCCCCCAGCACGTCGCCCTTGCAGTTGAAGAGGACGGGGAACTTCATGGGCCCGAAGTCCACGGTCCGGAATCGCTGCTCCAGGGCCGCCCCGGCGGGGGCCATGAGGGAGGTGTGGAAGGGGCCGCTGACCTTCAGGGGCATCACCCGCTTGGCCCCGGCCTCCTTGGCCAGGCGCCCGGCCTCCTCCACGGCGGCGGCGTCGCCGCCAATGGCGATCTGTCCGGGGCAGTTCAGGTTGGCCAGCTCCGCCACGCCCAGCTGGGAGGCGGCGTCACAGCACTTCTGGAGCTCCTCCCGGCCCAGCATCAGCACGGCGGCCATGGCGCTGGGGCGGTCCTTCACGGCCTCGGCCATGGCCTTCCCCCGGAAGGCCACCAGGTCGATGGCGGTGACGGGGTCCAGGACCCCGGCGGCACACAGGGCGGAGTACTCCCCCAGGCTCAGTCCGGCGGCCATGGTGGGGTGGATGCCCTTCTCATAGAGCACCGCTGTCACGCCGGCGGCAAAGGCCACCATGCAGGGCTGGGTGTACTGGGTCTGGCTCAGGGTCTCCTCCGGGCCCTCGAAGCAGAGCTTCTTCAGGTCGAAGTCCACCGGGGCGCTGTCCATCACCGCCCGGAAGGAGGGGTAGGCCTCATAGAGGTCCCGGCCCATGCCGGCGTGCTGGGTGCCCTGGCCGGCGTACAGGAAGGCCAGCTTCATCAAAAGCCCTCCTTCTCCAGCTCGGTAAGCCGGGCGGCACAGCCGCTCCACAGGTCCTCCAGGATGGCCCGGACGGGACGGATCTCGTGGAGCATGCCGGCCACCTGGCCGGCCATGAGGCTGCCGCTCTTGGTGTCGCCCTCAAAGACGGCCCGGCGGAGGGAGCCCAGGGTGAACTCCTCCAGCTCCATCTTGTCGGCCCCAGCCTTCTCCTTGGCAATATAGGCCTTGGCCATGGGGTTTTTCAGGATGCGCACCGGAGTGCCGCCGATCCGCCCGGTGACCACGGTGCCGCTGTCCTTGGCCTTGAGGACGGCCTCCTTGTAGTTTTCATGGATGGGGCACTCCTCGCTCACCAGCAGACAGGTGCCCACCTGGACGCCGCAGGCCCCCAGGGCGAAGGCGGCCAGCATCTGCCGCCCGTCAGCGATGCCGCCGGCCGCCACCACGGGGATGTCCACCGCGTCGCAGACCTGGGGCACCAGGGCCATGGTGGTCAGCTCTCCCACATGGCCGCCGGACTCGGTGCCCTCGGCGATGACGCCGTCGGCCCCGGCCCGGGCCACCAGCTTGGCCAGGGCCACTACGGAGACCACGGGGAAGACCTTGGCCCCCGCCTCCTTCCACATGGGGAGGAAGGAGGCCGGATTGCCCGCCCCGGTGGTGATGAAGGGGACCTTCTCCTCGGCGGCGATCTGGGCCATCTCCTTGGCCTGGGGGTGCATGAGCATGATGTTCACGCCAAAGGGCTTCTGGGTCAGGCTCCGGCACTTGTGGATGTTCTCCCGGAAGGTCTCGGCGCTCATGCCGCCCCCGCCGATGAGGCCCATGCCGCCGGCGTTGGAGACGGCGGCGGCGAACTCCCCGGTGGCGATGTTGGCCATGCCGCCCTGGATAATGGGGAACTCTGTCCCCAGGATCTCATTCAATTTCCTCATTCAAACCATCCTCGATTCTCGGTGATCATATCTTCGGGCGGCCGCGCCGGCCCGGCGGAGGAAGCTTACCACTCCAGCAGAGCGCCGCCCCAGGTGAGGCCGGCGCCAAAGCCCACGCACAGGAGCTTCTGGCCCCGCTTCAGCAGGCCCTGCTCCGCCATCTCGTCCAGGGCGATGGGGATGCTGGCGGCGGAGGTGTTGCCGTAGTGGGCGATGTTCTGATAGAAGCGCTCGCCGGGCATCCCCAGCTTTTTGGCCACATGGTCGATGATCCGCTTGTTGGCCTGGTGGAGGACGAACCAGTCGATGTCCTCCAGCTTCAGGCCGCTCTGCCCCAGGAGCTCATGGATGCACCAGGGCACCATCTCCACGGCGAAGCGAAAGGTCTTCTGCCCCTCCATATGGATGTAGGGCTCCTTGGAGCCGTAGCCGCCGATATAGATGACGTCGTCGCCCCCCTCGGCGCCCAGGGTGTAGGCATAGGGGGCCTCCTCCTCCAGCTTTACCACCACGGCCCCGGCGCCGTCTCCGAAGATGACGCAGGTGCCCCGGTCCTGGAAGTTCATGACCCGGCTCAGGGTCTCGGCTCCCACCAGAAGGGCGTAGGGCTTGTCGCTCTGGAGCAGCAGGCCCCGGGTCACATGGAGCCCGTAGAGAAAGCCGGAGCAGCCGGCGTTGAGGTCGAAATAGGGGATGTGCTTGGGCAGGCCCAGGTCCCTCTGGATGGTGCTGGCCACCGTGGGGGCGGCGCTGTCGGCGCTGCAGGTGCAGCCCACACAGGCCCCCAGGTCCTCCGGGGAAATGCCGGCGCGCTCCAGGGCCAGCCGGGCGGCCTTCACGCCCAGAGAGGCCGTGCTCTCCCCCTCGGCGCAGAAGTGCCGGGTCTGGATGCCCGTGCGGGTGCGGATCCACTCGTCGCTGGTGTCCACAAAGGCCCGCATGTCGTCGTTGGTGACCACCTTGTCGGGCAGGCACCGTCCGGTGCCCAGTATTTTCAGTCCCTTCATGACCTGTCCCTCCCGGAGTCCGGGGTCCCCATCCCGCGGAATTTTTCATAGCGTTTCTGGGCGAAGTCTCCCTCCCGGACCACCCGGTCCAGGGCCCGGGACAGGGCCCGGTCCACCGCCACAAAGACGGCCTGGGGATTTTCATGGGCCCCGCCGGGGGGCTCCGGGATGACCTCGTCGGCCGCGCCCAGCTCCACCAGGTCCTGCGCTGTGAGCTTCATGACCTCGGCGGCCTGGTCCGCCTTGCCCGAATCCTTCCACAGGATGGAGGCAAAGCCCTCCGGGGAGAGGACGGAATAGACGGCGTGCTCCAGCATGAGCACCCGGTTGGCCACGGCCAGGGCCAGGGCCCCGCCGCTGCCCCCCTCGCCGATGACGATGGTGACCACCGGCACGTCCAGGCTGCTCATGAGCGCCAGAGTCGAGGCGATGGCCTCTCCCTGGCCCCGGGCCTCGGCCTCCAGGCCGGGGTAGGCGCCGGGGGTGTCCACAAAGGTGATGACCGGCCGGCGGAACTTCTCCGCCTGGCGCATCAGCCGCTGTGCTTTCCGGTAGCCCTCCGGGCCGGGCATGCCGAAGTTGAAGGTCATATTGTCCTGGAGATTTTTCCCCTTCCGGTGGCCCAGGACCGTGACGGGGTGGCCCTTGTAGAGGGCGATCCCCCCCAGAATGGCGGGGTCCTCCCGGCACTGCCGGTCCCCCTTCTGCTCAAAGAAGTCGGTGAACAGGGCGGAGATGTAGTCCGCCGTACCCGGCCGCCCGGCGTTGCGGGCGATGGCCACCTTCTGGGCGGCGGTGTACTCAGCCATGCTCCTCGCCTCCTCTCTTCTCATGGAGCCGCAGGAGGAGGGAGAGGGTCTCCCTCATCTGGCCCCGGGGGACGATCCGGTCCACAAAGCCGTGCTCCTCCAGGTATTCCGAGCGCTGGAAGCCCTCGGGCAGGGTCTGGCCGATGGTCTGCTCGATGACCCGGGGCCCCGCGAAGCCGATGAGGGCCCCCGGCTCCGCCAGGGTGATGTCCCCCAGGGAGGCAAAGGAGGCCGTGACGCCGCCGGTGGTGGGGTGGGTGAACACGGAGATGTAGAACCCGCCGTTCCGGGAAAAGCGCTCCAGGGCGGCGCTGGTCTTGGCCATCTGCATCAGGGAGAGGATGCCCTCCTGCATCCGGGCCCCGCCGCTGGTGGCGAAGATGATGAGGGGGAGCCTGGCCCGGTCGGCGTACTCCACCGCCCGGGTGACCTTCTCCCCCACGGCCACGCCCATGCTGCCCATGATGAAGCGGCTGTCCATCACGGCAAAGACCGCCATCCGGCCGTCGATCTTGCCCCGGGCCGTGACCACGCCCTCAGTGAGGCCGGTGCTCTTCCGGGCCGCCTGGAGCTTGTCGTCATAGCCGGGGAACTTCAATGCGTTGGGAGCGGACAGCTTCTCGTCCAGCTCCCGAAAGCTCTTGGAGTCCAAGAGCATGCTCAGCCGCAGGTAGGCCCCCACCGGGTGGTGGTAGCCGCACTTGGGGCAGACGTAGAGGGTGCGGGCCAGCTCAGTCTTGGGCACCATGGCGCCGCAGTCGGGGCACTTGCCAAAGACTGCCTTGGCGATGTGCTTGCGGGGAACGTCGCTCTCCTTCCCCTCCCGGCGCGCCTTGAGCTGGATCATCCGCTCCCGCCGCTGACGAAAGGAATCTATCATTTCATGCCCTCACAGTCCCATTGGAGGAGCTCCTCCATATGCTGCTCTAAAAATCCGGTGTCATACCGGCCCTTGATGAAGTCGGGCTGGTAGAGGATCAGGTGGCACAGGTCCGCGGTGGTGGGGAAGCCCTCGATGATGAGCTCCTCCAGGGCCCGGCGCATCTTCCGCAGGGTCTCCAGCCGGGTGGGGGCGTGGACCACCACCTTGGCCGCCAGGGAGTCATACCAGGGGGAGAGCTCGCATCCGTTGAAGAGGGCGGTGTCCACCCGCACTCCCGGCCCGCCGGGGAGGTGGAGGAAATCCACCCGGCCCGGGGCGGGACGGAAGCCCTCCCGGGGGTCCTCGGCGTTGATCCGGCACTCCATGGCGCATCCGTCCTGGCGGATGTCCTCCTGCCGGACCGACAGGGGCAGTCCCGCGGCAATGCGGATCTGCTCCCGGATGAGGTCCAGGCCGGTGACAAATTCGGTGACCGGGTGCTCCACCTGGATCCGGGTGTTCATCTCGATAAAGTAGAAGGAGCCGTCGTGGGCCAGGACGAATTCCACGGTCCCGGCGCTCTGGTAGCCGGCGGCCTTGGCCGCCTTCACCGCCGCCTCCCCCATGGCCCGGCGCAGGTCGTCGCTCAGGGCCCGGGAGGGGGACTCCTCGATGAGCTTCTGGTTCTTCCGCTGGATGGAGCAGTCCCGCTCCCCCAGGTGGACCACATTTCCCTGGCTATCGGCCAGGATCTGGAACTCGATGTGCCGGGGGTGGAGGATGAGCTTCTCCACATAGAGCTCCCCGTCCCCGAAGCAGGCCACGGCCTCCGCCTGGGCGGCCGCGTAAAGGCCGGGCAGGTCCTCAGGGGCGTCTACCCGGCGCATACCGCGCCCGCCTCCGCCGGAGCTGGCCTTCAGGAGGACGGGATATCCGATTTTTTCCGCGATCTCGGCGGCCTCCTCCGGGCCGGAGACCGGCCCCTCAGAGCCGGGGACCACGGGGACGCCATGGGAGCGCATCAGGGCCCGGGCGGCCGCCTTGTTGCCCATCTGCCGGATGACGTCGCCGGAAGGGCCGATGAACTTCAGCCCGCACTGCCGGCACAGGTCGGCAAACTCCGGATTCTCCGAGAGGAAGCCATAGCCCGGATGGATGGCGTCACAGCCCGTCTCCAGGGCGGCGGTGAGGAGGGCGGACATATTGAGGTAGCTGTCCGCCGCCTTGGCCGGGCCGATGCACACGGCCTCGGTGGCCAGCTTCACATGGAGGGCGTCGGCGTCGGCGGTGGAGTAGACCGCCACCGTCTCTACCTCCAGCTCCCGGCAGGTGCGGATGACCCGCACCGCGATCTCGCCCCGGTTGGCGATCAGGATACGATGGAACATGGCGTTACAGCTCCCTCACCCGGAAGAGCGGGGCATCGAAGCCCATCAGCTCCCCGTCCTTGGCCAGGACCTCCAGGATGACGCAGTCCATGGGGGCGGGCACCTCGCTCATCATTTTCATGGCCTCCAGCACACAGAGGGTCTGCCCCTTTTTCACCGTGTCGCCCACGGAGACAAAGGGGGCCTCCCCAGGGGCCGGGGCAGCGTAGAAGGTCCCCACCAGGGGGGCCTTCACCTCCACGCCCTCCGGCTCAGCGGGGGCGGGCGCCGCAGCGGGCGCCTGGACCGGAGCAGCAACCTGAACGGCGGCCACTGTACCCGCGGCCGCGGGCGCGGCGGTCCCCTTCTCCAGCTTCAGCCGCAGGTCCCCCAGCTCCAGCTTCAGAGAGGTGGCCGTGGAGGCATCAAAGCGCTCCAGAAGCGTCAAGATCTCAGACAGCTCCATACCTTACTCCTGATGGGCCTCCAGATAGCGGACGATGTCGCCCACGGTCTTCATGTTCTGGAGCTCCTCGTCCTCGATGGAAAAGCCCAGAGCGTCCTCCAGGGCCATATTCAGCTCCACAGCGTCCAGAGAGTCGGCCTCCAGGTCCTCCACCAGGCGGGCCTCCATGGTCACGGCCTCGGCATCGCAGCTCAGCGTATCCACAATAACATTTTTCACTTGCTCAAACATGATTTGGTTCTCCTTTCAGCTCTGCTCTCAAAAGGTCTGTTCTATTATTTTAATTAAATAATTTTAACTAAAATAATTTAAGCGTTATTCTACCAGATTTCTAAGAAATGTCAATCATTATCTTGCACAATTTTTTCGCCTGTCCCATTCTCCTTCTCCCTTCCGCTCCAAAGGTCGACCTCCTTCGACGACGGACACCTTATTCTAATAAAATTCATTCCTCCCGCTCTTCCGCGGGCCCCGAAAAAAGAAAAAGGAAATTTTCACTTTTTTGTATTGACAGATCGGGTCGAGGTTGGTATAATAACTTTCGCCGTCTGACAAGGGCGGTCAACAGGGGAGCATAGCTCAGCTGGGAGAGCGCATGCCTTACAAGCATGATGTCACAGGTTCGAGCCCTGTTGTTCCCACCATGGGTATGATGCCCAACACCAGATGGCGCGGTAGTTCAGTTGGTTAGAACGCCGGCCTGTCACGCCGGAGGTCGAGGGTTCAAGTCCCTTCCGCGTCGCCATTTGCCTCTGTAGCTCAGTTGGTAGAGCAGGGGACTGAAAATCCCCGTG
>DWWJ01000123.1 GCA_019119795.1 Candidatus Intestinimonas pullistercoris | reverse complement strand
TTTTACAACCATGAGCGCATCCAGTTAAAGACTGGAGAGGCGCCGCTAGCGCGACGCCTCTCCTACTAAAACTCAATATTTCCTACCCAGGGTACTTTTTTGTACTGTCCGCACATAATGGGGCAGTGCATCTTTGAAAAGAAGGAAGGCGCCTTTTTCTTTGTCGGAGAGTACCGGCTAAAAGAGACCCACCAAAATGTCCAGCCAGATGCAGACGGCGTATTGAGGCGTGTGTTCGTATTTCATTTGGGCCAAATCTCCACAACTTTTCAATGGTAATTGTTCCTTTCTCTAGAGACCCTATTTTGTTATATAGATGAAACAGGCCGCCCTCGCGGGCGGCCTGTTTCTGCTCTTATTTACGCCTGGAACCAGAAGCCGGCAAAGCTGTGCTTGAAGGTGCGGTAGCCCTGCATGGTGCACTCGTAGGAGAACTCCCGGATGAGGGTCCCTGTCTCGTCATACTCGCCATAGACATGGGATATGCCGCTGTTGACCACCCAGTTCCCGTCCTCCCCGGCGGGGGCCGCGTTGGAGACGATGCTGGAGTAGGGCACGGGGAAGGACTGCTCCAGAGAGAAGGTCCCCTGGTTCTCGTCCACCCGGTAGACATAGACCCAGCTGTGGTCCCCGCTGTCGCCATAGAGGCTCTCGCTGACGCTCTCATCCAGCTCAGGCACATAGTCCCGGGTGCTGTTGGACCAGTAGTTGTTGTTGTAGAGGCGCAGGTAGTAGACCCCTTCCTCCTCTCCGGCGCCGGCGTACTCCACGCTGTGCTGGCCGTACTGGAAGACGAAGTCCCCCACCGGGGTCAGGGAGAGGTCCTCATAGGCGGTGCCCTCCCAGAAGGCGGGGTCCCCCAGCAGCCAGACCAACTCCGGCTGGCTGTGGACGTTTTCCACCTTGACGACGGTGGAGGTCTCCCGGGAGGAGACGATCAGGCTGTCCCCCTCCTCCAGGTACTCCACGGTGTTCAGGTGGAGCCAGTCCCACTCCCCGGCCTGCCAGAAGAAGTCGCCGGTCAGGGGCACCGGGTGGGTCTCGTTCCGGAAGTAGGCCTCCATGAGCACAGAGAAGTCCACCAGCTCGGTGACCGCCCCGGTCTCCAGGTCCACCTCCACCACCACGTCCTCGATGGTCTCGCTGTCCAGCTTGTCCACCAGGGCAATGACCTTCCCGGCTAGCCCGCCAATGATGTCGTGGTGGAGCTCGTAGCCCGTCAGGTCATAGACCCGCTTGACCCGGCCCAGGCCGTCCAGCCGGGCCAGCCGGGTGGAAGAGATGCAGGTGACCATGTCCCCGTCCACCCACAGGATGCGGTCCAGGCCGTAGCCCTCCAGCACCATCTCATAGCGGAGGACCCCCTCATTGTCGAAGAAGAAGCCGTAGCCCAGATAGCCGTTGGTCCGCATCATGGTAAAGAGGCCCTGGGAGAGGGCCGCCCCGCTCTCCCCGTCGGTGTAGTCCAGGCGGGTGGGGTAGCCGGAGCGGGTCTCCGGCATGGTGATGGAGAAGGACACCTGCTGCCGGACGTTCCCCCAGGAGCCGCTGATGACCATGGTGACCTGGTTGGTCTCCCCTGGCACCAGGCCGATGAGCTGGAACTCGTGGGTCCTGCTGTACGCCTGTCCGCTCTGGTCCGCGGCCGTGGCGGTAAAGTCGGGCAGGCCCTCCACATGGACGGTATAGGTCACCTGGGTCTCCAGGTCGGTCTCAAAATAGAGGTAGAGGCCGTTGTTACCGGTGCCATAGGGGTTCAGGACGGCCAGAGGCGCCCCGGCCTCCCAGGCCTGTCCCCCGGCCTTGGCCTTCTCCAGGGCCTGGGCCAGCCGGTCCTGGACGGCGGTATCGTAGTAAGTAAAGCCCTCCTGATCCACCTCGAAGGGGACCAGCTGGAGCACGGTCAGGTCGGACTCCACATCGGCGTGCCGCAGCTCCAGCCCCAGCTCCTGGTCCTCGCCCAAAAGCTCGCCCACGTCCACCCGCCAGGCGGTGCGCACCGCGCTCTCCTGACCGACAAAATATTTGGCCCCCGCGAATACTCCGACCAGCACCGCCAGAACCACAAGGACCAGGGCCGCCAGGATCAGCAGGAGCCTCCTTCTCTTTGTGTGCATGCCACCCACTCCTTTTCCCGGCTTCCAGGGCCGGATCTTGTCTCCCCTATCATACAGGATTTCGCGCCGTTTTGCACCCCCTTTTTTCTCCCCTTCCCTCCGGCAGGCCCTCTCCCCGCCCTTCTTTCCGCCCCGAGAGATATACTACACAAAGTTTTTCCCTGCCACAGAGCACTTTTTGGCTTTCTGCCGCATTGATATCTCTTTTTTATTCGGTATATAATGAATACTAATACAGGAAATCGGGGTTCCCTGAGGGCCTGTGTGTTCCGGGAGCGTCAGGTCCGCCGGCGGCGGTGAGCCAGCCGCTCCCTACTATTTATTAGGAGGTTCGTCAGCCATGAATCAGGAACGTGTGTACAACTTTTCCGCCGGTCCTTCCATGCTCCCTCTGGAGGTCCTGGAGCGCGCCGGGTCAGAGATCACCAACTACCAGGGGTCAGGCATGTCAGTCATGGAGATGAGCCACCGCTCCAAGGTCTTTCAGAAGATCTTCGATGACACCCAGGCCAAGCTCCGCCGGCTCCTGAAGGTCCCCGAGGAGTACCAGATCCTCTTCCTTCAGGGCGGCGCCTCCACCCAGTTCTCCGCCGTGCCCTTGAACCTCATCGGGAAGACCGGCAAGGCCGACTATGCCGTCACCGGCAACTTCTCCAACCTGGCCTACAAGGAGGCCCAGAAATACGGCACCATCTCCCTGGCCGCCTCCAGCGAGGACAAAAACCACACCTATATCCCCGCCCAGGACCAGCTCAAGCTGGACCCCGAGGCCAGCTACTTCTATTACTGCTCCAACAACACCATCTACGGCACCGAGTGGCAGTACATCCCCGAGACCGGGAGCGTGCCCATCGTGTGCGATATGTCCTCCGACATCCTCTCCCGCCCGGTGGATGTGAGCCGGTACGGCGTCATCTTCGCCGGGGCCCAGAAGAACATGGCCCCCGCCGGCCTCACCGTGGTGATCGTCCGAAAGGACCTGGCCGGCCACGAGCTGCCCTTCACCCCCAAGATGCTGGGCTATCAGATCATGATCGACAAGGACTCCATGTACAATACCCCTCCCTGCTGGTGCATCTATATGCTGGGGCTGGTGCTGGACTGGCTGGACGGCCAGGGCGGCGTCGAGGGCATGGAGGCCATCAAGCACGGCAAGGCCCAGATGCTCTACGACACCATCGACGCCTCCCGGCTCTTCACCTGCGCCGCCGAGCCCGGCTCCCGCTCCGACATGAACGTGACCTTCCGCTCCGCCAGTGAGGAGCTGAACGCCAAGTTCGTCTCGGAGGCCACCGCCGCCGGCTTCACCAATCTGAAGGGCCACCGCAATGTGGGCGGCATGCGGGCCTCCATCTACAACGCCATGCCCGTGGAGGGCGTGGAAAAGCTCTGCGACTTCATCAAGGCCTTCGACAAGAACAACTGAGGAGGGAACTGATATGTACCGCATCAAGACCATGAACAAGATCTCCCCCACCGGGCTGGCCGTCCTGGACGCCTCCCGTTTCGCTGTCTCCGACAATGTGGAGAATGAGGACGGCATCCTGGTGCGCTCCGCCGACCTCCACGCGTATCAGTTCCCCCCCGCCCTCCGGGCCATCGCCCGGGCCGGGGCCGGCACCAACAACATCCCCATCGACCGCTGCTCCGAGAGCGGCATCGTGGTCTTCAACACCCCCGGCGCCAACGCCAACGCCGTCAAGGAGCTGGTCATCTGCGCCCTGATGCTGGCCTCCCGGGACGTGGTGGGCGGCGTGGAATGGGTCAAGGCCCAGGCCGCCGCCGGCGAGGACGTGGCCAAGGTGGTGGAGAAGGGCAAGAGCCAGTTCGTGGGCCCCGAGATCTCCGGCAAGAGCCTGGGCGTCATCGGCCTGGGGGCCATCGGCGTGCTGGTGGCCAACATCGCCACCAAGCTGGGCATGACGGTCTACGGCTATGACCCCTTCCTCTCGGTGGACTCTGCCCTCTCCCTGTCCCGGATGGTCCACCACCTCACCGACCTGCCCACCCTCTTCAAGACCTGTGACTACATCACCATCCACGTGCCCCAGACCCCGGACACCAAGGGGATGCTCAACGCCGCCGCCTTCGACCAGATGAAGACCGGCGTGCGCCTGATCAACCTGGCCCGGGGCGGCCTGGTGGTGGACGAGGACGTCATCGCCGCCCTGGAGAGCGGCAAGGTGGCCCGGTACGTCACCGACTTCCCCGACAACCAGCTCGCCCAGG
>DWWJ01000014.1 GCA_019119795.1 Candidatus Intestinimonas pullistercoris | reverse complement strand
ACGAAAGCCGCTGGCCGCCGTTTTCGCCCATAAGCCCTGCATAGACCGGGCCCCTCTTTTTCTTTGGGGTGAAGGACCGTTTCTTTTTCCGCAGAAAAAGAAATGGTCTTTCCCCCCGGAGGGACTCCGCCCCCTGGCGGGCAACCAGTCCCCGGCGGGGAGCCGCCCCGAGGGGGCCCCTCGGTCCGGGGACAGTCCGGTGCGGTGCCGCCGGCCCTTCTCCCGGGCGAAGCGGTAAGCCTGGGCCAGCCAGTCCCGGACATCCCCGTCCACCTCCTCCGGCCGGGAGAGGAGGATGTGGTGGGTCCAGCGCCCGGGGTAGGGCTCCACTGCCTGGAAGACCCTGGGGGAGTCCAGCCGCTCCCCCAGACCCAGGGTGAGCATCAGGTCCCCTGCCTTCCGCCGCCCCGCCATGGGGGGCAGGGAGACCATGGCGAAGAGCCGGGGATTTTTCCAGGAGACCTGGGACTTCTTCACCTCCAGGGTGCTCTCCCCCAGAGCGGTGACGGCCTCCTCCACCGCCTCAAAGAGGGCGATCCGGCCTGGATGCCCGCCCAGAAAGGCCAATACATCCCCTGTCATGTTGCGGCCTCCCCTCAGTCCAGAGGCAGCCCGGTGAGGTGCCGCCGGACCTGGTCGAAGGCGTGGAGGGCGGCCCGGTTGCGGACCCCGGCCCGGCCGGAGGCCCCCAGCCGGAGCTCCTTGACGTGGCAGAAGTCCGGACCGGCCAGACCCACATATACAAGCCCCACGGGGTTTCCCCGGTCGTCGGAGTCGGGGCCGGCCACCCCGGTGGTGGAGACCGCCAGGTCGCAGCCCAGCACCCGCCGGGCCCCCTCTGCCATGGCCCGGGCCACCTGGGGAGAGACCGCCCCGAACTGGGCCAAGAGTTCCTGGGGGACCCCCAGGACGCCGTGCTTCACGGCGTCGGTGTAGCTCACCACCCCGCCCCGGAAGACCGCCGAGGAGCCGGGCAGGTCGGTCATGCGCTTGGCGATGAGGCCGCCGGTGCAGGACTCGGCGGCGCCGAAGGTGAGGCCCCGGTCCTTCAGAAGGGCGAAGACGGCGCTCTCCAGGTTCTTGACGTCGGCGCCATAGACCACGTCCCCCAGCAGCGCCCGGAGCTGCGCCTCCACCGGGGCGATGAGGGCCTGGGCCTCCGGCTCGGTGGGAGCCTTGGCGGTGATGCGCAGCTCCACCTCCCCCTCTTTGGCGTAGGGGGCCAGGGTGGGGTTGGTCATGGCGTTCATCCGCTCCCGCAGCATGGCCTCCACCGAGGACTCCCCCATGCCGAAGATCTTCAGGGTCCGGGAGAGGATGGTGCCGTCGGAGAGGGCCCGGAGGTAGGGCAGGGCCCGGTGGGTGAACATGGCCCGGCACTCCCTGGGCGGGCCGGGGAGCATGAGCACGTGGACCCCCTGGGCCTGGAAGGCGCAGCCGGGGGCGGTGCCCCAGTCGTTGTCGAAGACGGTGCAGCCCTTGGGGAGCAGGGCCTGCTGAAGGTTGTTCTCCGTCATGGGCCGGGTGGGGTGGAGCCGCCGGAAGTAGTCGGCGATGCGGTCGGCGGAGGGCTGGTGGAACTCCAGGGGGAGGCCGAAGGCGGCGGCCAGGGTCTGCTTGGTGAGGTCGTCGCAGGTGGGCCCCAGCCCGCCGGTGGTGATGAGGATGTCGGCCCGCCCCTTGGCGATGTCCACGGCGGAGCGGAGGCGTTCGGGGTTGTCCCCCACCACGGTGTGGTAGTAGACGTTGATGCCCAGGGCGGACAGGCCCTGGGAGATCATTTGGGCGTCGGTGTTGGCGATGCTGCCCAACAGCAGCTCGGTGCCGACAGAGATAAGCTCGGCAGTATGAGACATTGGCAAAGACCTCCAATCGCCAACACCGACATCGGCGGCGAGTGGCGCCGCAAATGCGCAGCGCAGCGAAGCATTTCCGCAGGGCGAATTGACTTCGCCCGAGGATGAGAAAGGAACTGGGGTCCCCGCAGGCTCAGAGAGCCTGTGGGGCGTTGGCGGTACTGCCCAGCAGCAGCTCGGTGCCGACAGAGATGAGCTCGGCAGTATGAGACATTGGCAAAGACCTCCAATCGCCAACACCGACACCGGCGGCGGGTGCCGCCGCAAATGCGCAGCGCAGCGAAGCATTTCCGCAGGGCGAATTGACTTCGCCCGAGGATGAGAAAGGAAGCGGGGCGTTGGCGGTGCTATGTGAGAAAAGAACCTCTGTGGGCTTGATTTCTGGGCCCCCAGGAGAGGGCTGGTTTCCCGCCAAGGGGCGGAATCCCTCCGGGGGCAAAGACCATTTCTTTTTCTGCGGAAAAAGAAACGGTCCTTGACCCCAAAGAAAAATGGAGACCGGTCTACGAGGCGCCAGTGGTTAAAAACGGCGGCTTTCGGCTTTACGCACTGTTTGGGGACCAGTCCCGGCCGTTACGGCCATCCCATGGCGGAACAGAGAAAAGACGGTGGTTCTATCCTGCGGTCGCCTGGTTGTGCCACTCTCGCGGCAGAGTGCGGCGATGGGTTCTTTTGTGGCGTGGAGCTCTCCCTGTGCAAAGAGGTGACGCCCCCGGCGCGTCTGGGAAGCCGCGCCCCACGGACAGGCGCAGTGCAAGATGCACTGAGTACCCGGCCCTGAGAGAGGCACCCGCAGGCGGCGGGTGGTTAGGACCGCCGGCCTCTCCCTATTCCACAAGGGCAGGCCGTAACGGCCGGAAGGGGTCCTCCCTGTCATACGAAAGCTGCTGGCCGTCGTTTTCCTGGTACCAACGCCCCCGTAGACCGGCCTAACTTTTTCTTTGGAGTCAAGAACCGTTTCTTTTTCCGCAGAAAAAGAAATGGTTTTTGCCCCTGCCGGGCAGGCACCTCCGGAGGGACTCCGCCCTCCCTGGAAGGCGGGAGCATTCCTCAGCCCCGGACGGCCGCAGGCCGCCCCTACGCAAAAGGCGCGTCCGGGAGGCCGCGCCCCACGACGAAATCCCCGGCGGGAGCCGGGCCCTAGGGCCCCACCTGGATGCGCTCGATGCCCTCCAGGGCCTCCTTCACCAGGCCGTCCACGTCCAGAGGGGCCTCGATGGCCTCCACGTCCTCCAGCCGGGGGCGGGTCCGGGGGTGCCGGGGGGTGAAGACGGTGCAGCAGTCCTCGTAGGGGAGGATGGAGGTCTCAAAGGTGCCGATCTTCCGGGAGAGCCGGACCACCTCCTCCTTGTCCATGCCCACCAGGGGCCGGAAGACGGGCAGGCCGGTGACGGCCCCGGTGACGGCCATGGCGTCCATGGTCTGGGAGGCCACCTGGCCCAGGGATTCCCCGGTGACGATGGCGTGGCAGCCGCAGCGGTGGGCCACCCCTTCCGAGATCCGCATCATGAACCGGCGCATGAGAAGGGTGAAGTAGTCCTCCGGGCAGGAGCGGCGCAGCTCCTCCTGGATGTGGGTGAAGGGGACCACGTGGACCATGAGCCGGCCGGTCCAGGGGGTCAGGAGCCGGGCCAGCTCCAGGACCTTCTCCTTGGCCTCCGGGGAGGTGTAGGGGTAGGAGTAGAAGTGGACCATCTCCAGGGCCACCCCCCGCTTGGCCATCATCCAGGAGGCCACGGGGGAGTCGATGCCGCCGCTGAGGAGGCTCAGGCCCCGGCCGCTGGTGCCCACGGGCAGGCCGCCCGCCCCGGGCTCCGGGTCGGCGTGGACGAAGGCGGCGTAGTCCCGGACCTCCAGATGGACGGTGAGCTCCGGGTGGTGCACGTCCACCGTCAAGTCGGGGTACAGGTCGTCCAGCTCCCCGCCCACCCACTGGCTCAGGGCGATGGAGGTCATGGGGAAGGTCTTGTC
>DWWJ01000122.1 GCA_019119795.1 Candidatus Intestinimonas pullistercoris | reverse complement strand
CGGGTGGCCTCCGGCAGGGCCATGACCTGGTCGATGATCTGGTCGATGGTCTGCTGCTTGATCTCCTTGCCGCACTTGGGGCAGTGGGGGGTGCCCACCCGGGCCCACAGGAGCCGGAGGTAGTCGTAAATCTCGGTCACCGTCCCCACGGTGGAGCGGGGGTTCTTGGAGGTGGTCTTCTGGTCGATGGAGATGGCGGGGGAGAGGCCGTCGATGTAGTCCACATCGGGCTTCTCCATCTGGCCCAGGAACATCCGGGCGTAGGAGCTCAGGGACTCCACATACCGCCGCTGGCCTTCGGCGTAGATGGTGTCGAAGGCCAGGGAGGACTTCCCCGACCCGGACAGGCCGGTGAGCACCACCAGCTTGTCCCGGGGGATGGTGACGTCGATGTTTTTCAGGTTGTTGGCGCGGGCGCCCTTGACGTAAATGTGGTCGAGCATAGGTCAGGTTTCTCCTTTGTTGGGTTTCGGGGGCAGCGCCCCACCGGCTCCTCCGGCTCTGGAGGCGAGGCGGCCTCCGGCGGCTCTGGGGGAGGGGCAGGACCGCCGGAGGGGGAGATCACAGAGCGGCCGTTGGCGGCCTGGGGCAGGAAATGGGGCCTCTCTCTTGGGTCCCTGTCACATTCTCCTTCCCATATGGATACAGGGCCTCAGGACGTCACAGAAGGAGCCCTGCCAGATAGGAGAACAGGGCTAGGGCGGTGAAGAAGCACCAGCTGGCCTTCCGGCTGAAGAGCTCCCACTCTGAGGGCTCGGCCCGCTCCGGGTCCCGGATGAGAAAGCGCAGGTTGTGGCGGAAGAGGGCATCGGCGAACCAGATGGAAGCCGCCCCCATCGCCGTGCAGAGCAGCCCCAGGAAATAGAGATCCCATTGGCCCCGGTGGGTGAGCTCCGGCGCCAGAACCAGCTTCAGGAGGAAGGAGACGGTGGGGGCATTGGGGTCCGTCTCCGCTTTTTCCTCCTCAAAGAGGTCATAGGTCTCACCGCCTGCGGAGACCGAGACGGAAAGGGTATTCTCCTCCCGGCCGTCCTCCCACACCAGCCGGCTGAAGCCATAGGGGTACCAGCCGCCCCGGAACAAAATCTCGTCTCCCTCCCGGACCTCCACGCCGGTGAGCACATCGGTGAGCTCGTGGCCCTGAGGCACGGCAGAGGGGTCCAGGGCAACGGTGTAGGGGCCGTAGGCCGCCTCTCCCAGCTGGTAGGTCACCTCTCCCGCCGGGGAGACGGTGAAGACGGCCTCCCGGCCCTCCAGCCGCCCGGCATAGCGGGTGAGGCCGTCCTCCTCCGAGCGGACCAGAAAGGCGTCCCGGTAGAGAATGCCCTCCCGGCTGGAAATGACAGGGTACAGGATGGTAAAGAGCACCAGCATGGCCGCCTGGAGGACCAGCAGGACCCTGGGCAGCCGGGACAGGGACTTCCATTTTTCCATGGGGTGTGCCTCCTTCCCGAGTCAGGCGGGGGCGCAAAAGCAGTCCTCCCGCCACTTGAGGGGATTGGTGTCGATATACTGCCAGATGCGGAGGTAGTCGGCCTCATTGCGGATGATATGGTCGTGAAAGGATTTTTGCCAGAGGGGGAGGCCAGCACGTTTGGTTACGACCCCCTTGAATTGTTTGATAACACGGGATACCGTAGGGGCGCACAGTGTGCGCCCGCCCTGCGAAGTCAGGACCAAAATCATGTGGACATGGTTTGGCATGATGACATATTTGTCAATCCGTACGCTGGGATAATGAAGAGGAATTTCCAGGAGGGCCTGTTCAGCGGCAATACCGGCGGCCGTCAAAGGCGGCAAGGGGTCGGGCGCACACTGTGCGCCCCTACGGAGGTAGGGAATCCGTTCCTTTGTGCAGACCGTGATGAAATAATACCCCGGTGTGCTGTAATCCCAATTTTCTAACCGGCTTCTTTTTCGACTTGGACGCTCCATCTTACTTCCCCTTGAGCTCGATGATGCGGTCCCGGAGGACGGCGGCGTACTCGAATTCCAGCCGCTTGGATGCCTCCCGCATCGCCCCGCCCGGCTTTCGCCGTGCGGGGACCCCGTTCTTTTTCCTCCTCGGGGCAAATGAATTGCCCCTGCGGCAAGGTTTTGCCCTTTGGGCAAAACGCTTGTCCGCGCCTGACGGCGCGCCCCATCTGGGATGGGGCCCCAAAGAGCTGCGGGAGGCTACTTCCCCTTGAGCTCGATGATGCGGTCCCGGAGGACGGCGGCGTACTCGAATTCCAGCCGTTTACTTGCCTCCCGCATCTCCTTTTCCAGCTTTTCGATGGCGGCATCCCGCTCCTTTTTGGAGAGCTTGGTCTTGTTCCGCAGCAGCTCCTCGCTCTCCTCCTCGGCGGCGGAGAGCTCGATGACGTCCCGCACCGACTTGATGACCGTCTTGGGCACGATGCCGTGGGCCTGGTTGAAGGCGTCCTGCTTTTTTCGCCGCCGCTCGGTCTCCCCGATGGCGGCCATCATGGAGGGGGTCATCTTGTCGGCGTACATGATGACCAGGCCGTCGGCGTTCCGGGCGGCCCGGCCGATGGTCTGGACCAGGGAGGTCTCGGAGCGCAGGAAGCCCTCCTTGTCGGCGTCCAGAATGGCCACCAGGCTCACCTCGGGCAGGTCCAGGCCCTCCCGGAGGAGGTTGATGCCCACCAGCACGTCGTAGGTCCCCAGCCGCAGGTCCCGGATGATCTCCTGGCGCTCGATGGTGTCGATGTCGTGGTGCATGTACTGCACCTTGATGCCGGCATTTTTCAGGTAGGCGGTCAGGTCCTCGGCCATCTTCTTGGTAAGGGTGGTGACCAGCACCCGCTCCTTCCGCTCCACCCGCTGGTTGATCTCCCCGATGAGATCGTCGATCTGGCCCTCCACCGGGCGCACGTCGATCCGGGGGTCCAGGAGGCCGGTGGGCCGGATGACCTGCTCCACGATCTGGCCCGAGCGGGTGCGCTCATACTCCCCGGGGGTGGCCGAGACGTAGACCACCTGGTTGACTCGCTCCTCGAACTCCTCGAATTTCAGGGGGCGGTTGTCAAAAGCGCAGGGGAGGCGGAAGCCGTAGTCCACCAGGGTGGTCTTCCGGGCCCGGTCGCCGTTGTACATGGCCCGGACCTGGGGGAGGGTCACGTGGGACTCGTCGATGAACATGAGGAAATCCTTGGGGAAGTAGTCCATCAGGGTCATGGGGGCGGAGCCGGCGGGGCGGCCGGCGATGGGCCGGGAGTAGTTCTCGATGCCGGAGCAGTAGCCCAGCTCCTGCATCATCTCGATGTCGTACATGGTGCGCTGCTTGATGCGCTGGGCCTCCACCAGCATGTTCTGGGACTCGAACCAGGCCACCCGCTCCTCCAACTCCCTGTAGATCTCCTGGATGGCCTTGTCCATCTTTTCCTTGGGGGTGATATAGTGGCTGGCGGGGAAGATGGGGATGTGCTCCAGCCGCCGGACCGGGACCCCGGTGACCACGTTGATCTCGCTGATGCGGTCGATCTCGTCCCCAAAGTACTCCACTCGGATGGCGGTGTCCTTGTAGTAGGCCGGCCAGAGCTCCACCGTGTCCCCCCGGACCCGGAACATGTTGCGCTCGAAGGCGATGTCGTTGCGCTCGTAGCGGATCTCGATGAGCCGCTTCAGGAGCTCGTCCCGGGGGAACTCCTCCCCCACCCGGAGGGAGACCATCATCTTGGCGTAGTCGTCGGGCTCCCCCAGGCCGTAGATGCAGGAGACCGAGGAGACCACGATGACATCCCGCCGCTCCATCAGGGAGGCGGTGGCTGAGAGGCGGAGCCGGTCGATCTCGTCATTGGTGGCCGAGTCCTTTTCGATGAAGGTGTCGGTGTGGGGGATATAGGCCTCCGGCTGGTAGTAGTCGTAGTAGGAGACAAAGTACTCCACGGCGTTGTGGGGGAAGAACTCCTTGAACTCGGCGCAGAGCTGGGCGGCCAGGGTCTTGTTGTGGGCCAGCACCAGGGTGGGCCGCTGGACCTTCTCGATGACCTTGGCCATGGTAAAGGTCTTGCCCGAGCCGGTGACGCCCAGCAGGGTCTGCTCAGTGAGCCCGTGCTCAATGCCGGCGGCCAGGGCCTCGATGGCCTCCGGCTGGTCCCCGGCGGGTTCATAGGGGGAGACGACTTCAAAATCAGGCATGGGCAGAGACCTCCTCATGGGTCAGAGTTTCCCCCGCCGGGGACCAGCGGGGCCCCGCGAAAGCGGGGCGCGGCGACAGCCGCGGACAAGTATTTTGGCCGAAGGCCAAAATCTTGATGCCGGGCCAATTCACTTGGCCCGAGCAGATAAAATCCAAAGGGGTCCCCCGTGAAATCAGCAGATTTCACGGGGCTCCCCGGCGGGTTCATAGGGAGAGACGACTTCAAAATCAGGCATAGGCAGAGACCTCCTCTAGGGCACCTTTGTCCCCTTATTTTACCAAAACAAATGTTCTATTGCAAGAGGGGGGAGGAACCTAACGCTCCTCCCGGTAGAGGCCCTCGAAAAAGCCGCTGTCCTTCAGAGACACCATATCGTCGTCGGCAAAGATCAGGTGGTCCAAAAGCTCCACCCCCACGTTCCGCAGCACGTCCCACAGCCGCCGGGTGGTGGCCAGGTCGGCCTGGGAGGGGAGGGCCAGACCGGAGATGTGGTTGTGTGAGAGGATGGCGCAGGTGGCATTGCAGGCCAGGGCGGCCTCCACCACCCGACGGGGGGTGATGTCGGCGGCGTTCACCGAGCCCTCTCCCAGCTTCCGGCAGCCCAGGACCTTGTACTTGGCGTCCATGCACACCAGATAGACCATCTCGTTCCGACTCCCCTGGCGGTAGTAGGGCATGAGGAAATTCCGGGCCGCCCGGGTGGAGTCCAGAATGGTCCCCAGGGAGGCCCGGTCCTCGAAGTAGCGCCCCGCCAGCTTGGGGACCAGCTTGAGCAGCACGGCGGTGTGCTCCCCCACCCCCGGCACCTGCTGGAGGGACTCGGGCAGGGCGTCCAGCACCCCCGCCAGGGAGCCGAACTGGCCCAGCAGCATGTGGGCCAGCTCGTTCACATCCCCCTGGGGGATGGCGTAGCACAGCAGGAGCTCCAGGAGCTGGTGGTCGTGGAAGTCCTCCCCGTGGGCCAGAAACTGGGCCTTGAGCCGTTTGCGGTGGCCGTCATGGAGCCCCACGCGCCTCCCTCCTTTCTCTCTCCCGCCGGCCCTTACCGGGCGCCGTACTCGGCCAGATAGGCCTCCATCCGCTCCAGGGTGGCGTCGTCCAGATAGACCTTTCCGCCGATCTCCCGGCCGTGGAGGAAGGTCATGATCTCCCGGACGGTGACGATGGGGCAGACCTCGATGCCGTAGTCCTGCCGCAGCTCGTCCAGGGTGGAGCACTCCCGGGTCCCCCGCTCCATCCGGTCCACGCTGACAAAGAGAGCCCGGATATCCACCTTGGCCACGTCCTGGAAGAGGGCGATGGACTCCCGGACGGCGGTGCCGGCGGTGACCACGTCCTCTACGATGGCCACCCGGTCCCCGTCCTGGGGCTTGTACCCCACCAGGGAGCCGCCCTCCCCGTGGTCCTTGGCCTCCTTGCGGTTGAAGCAGTAGGGCAGGTCCCGGCCGTAATTCCGGTAGAGGGAGGCGGCGGCGGAGACCACCAGGGGAATGCCCTTGTAGGCCGGCCCGAAGAGGCAGTCCAGGCCGCCGGGGAACCGCTCCTGGATGCAGGCGGCGTAGTAATCCCCCAGCTTGCTGGCCTGGGCGCCGGTCTTGTAGTTGCCGGTGTTGATGAAATAGGGCGTCTTCCGGCCGGACTTGGTGACGAAGTCCCCGAAGGTGAGCACGCCGGAGCGCACCATGAAGGTGATGAACTCTTCCTTATAGGTCATGGGCATGAATGGACATCCTTTCTGCCATTTTTTCGCTGTAGTCGCAATATTATACCACTTTTCCCCCGAGCTGACAATGGAGAATTGCCCGGAAAGGACTGTCTGGTCCAGCGGCAAAAGGCCGCCGCTCCCAAGAGGGGAGCGGCGGCGCGTCATGCCGGGTTCAGAAGGGCAGGTTTACCTGGATAGGCGGGTCGAAGGCCGCGGCCCGGTTGGAGGACAGGCCGATGGTGACGGTGTCCCAGGGGTAGTCCCGGAGGACCCGGTACTCCGTCATGGTCTCGCTGTAGCCGTCGCCGTCCTTGTCAATGCTGCTCATGGACATGCTGCCCCAGGTGTGCTGGCCCCCCTCCGGGTCGCAGTACCCGTCGAAGGTGACGATTTGCTCATCGTTACGGAAGGAGAGGTAGACGTTCCCATCCCGACGCTCTATGGTCACGTCAGTGAGGTTTTCCGGCAGCCAGTCGGCCTCCCCGGTGGTGAGGTCCAGGGTGAAGGAGGTCCGGTCCTTGTCCAGCCACTGGGCCTCTTCGATATAGAGGGTCAGGTCCTGGTTTTCCGAGAAGTAGCAGCTCTCCAGCTGGATGGCCTCCCCGCCGCCGAAGGTGATGCTGGGACTATCGTATCGGTTCCCCGCCCCGTCCAGGGCGTAACAGTCCAGGGAGCGGAGCTCCGCCGTGTTGTCCGGGTCGGCCTCCAGGGTGAGCTCCATCCGGGTGGGGTCGATGGTCAGCTGGTCCAGATAGAGCCGCTGGCCGTCCAGCTCCACCCACTGCCCCACCTCCACCGTCCGGCCGGGGCCCAGGAGGGAGGGGTCGATGGTCAGGGGGAAGGTGAACTCCGCCAGCACCGGGGAGGGGGCGCTGCTCTCCTCGTCCGGCCAGGGGCTGGAGGCCGCCGGGGCATCCGCTGGGGCCGCCAGCCGGCCCGTCACCTTGTCCCGGCCGGAGTCGGAGACCTTCAGCACCAGCTGGAGCTTCTCCGGCAGGGCCCCGCCGTCGAAGTAGAAGGTCATCAGGCGGTAGTCCTCCTCCGTCCCGGCGGGGTCTCCCCAGGAGGCCCCCCGGGAGCCCTCCGGAGACGCCCCGTTTTCGTCCAGGAGGTCGGGGACCACATCCAGCCAGGTCTCCCCCGCCCAGGAGAGGGTGTAGAACACGTTCAGGGAGGTCTGGTCCACGATGAGGTACTCCACCGTGGCGGTGATGCCGTTCTGGGTCTGGGACTGGCCCACGGGCTGGACGTAGTCGTTTTCAAAGGCAGCCTTGAGGCTGGGCTGGAAGGCCACCGCCTGGGCCAGCTCCCGGACGAAGGGCACCCGCCGGCAGGCCATGGCGAAGGGGGTGGAGCAGTTCACCAGCACCACAAAGGCCGCTGCCACGCCCCCCAGGGAGGCCAGGGGGATGCCCAACCGCTTTCCACGGCGTTTCCGCCGGGCCCGGGCTCTGGCCCGGTCCACCGTCCCCGCCAGCTCCGGGGGCGTCTCCCTGAGCTGGGCCACCAGGGCCCAGTATTCCTCGGTTCGGTTCATTGACCAGCCGCCTCCTCTCCGTCGGTGAGCTCCAGCCGCAGGAGCTGGAGGGCCTTCCGCTGCCGGGTGGCCGCGGTGCCCTGGGGGATGTCCAGGGCCCGGGCGGTCTCCGCCAGGGTGAGGCCGGTAAAGTAGCGCAGGATGATGACCTCCCGCAGGTCCCGGGGGAGCCGTCCCACCGCGTCCCGGAGGGGGAGGGCGTCAAATTCCTCCTGGGCCGTCTCCGGGAGCTCGGCCACGGCCACCTCCCGCCGGTGCCGCCGCAGCTCGGCGTGGCAGACGTTGATGAGGATGCGGGTGAGCCAGGTGTCGAAGTACTGCTCCTCCCGGAGCTTCCCGCAGGAGCGCAG
>DWWJ01000121.1 GCA_019119795.1 Candidatus Intestinimonas pullistercoris | reverse complement strand
CTCTCCGAAAACATCGAGGGCCGGGATATCATCGTGGTGGAGGACATCCTGGACAGCGGCAACACCCTCTCCTACCTCTTCCAGCTCCTCCAGGCCCGGCACCCCGCCTCCATCCGCCTGTGCACGCTGCTGGATAAGCCCTCCCGCCGGGTCAAGCCCATCCAGGCCGACTATGTGGGCTTCCCTGTGGAGGACCTCTTCGTGGTGGGCTACGGGCTGGACTACGCGGAGAAATACCGGAACCTGCCCTACATAGGCATTCTCAAGCCCCGGATCTACGAGGAGGCCGTCTCCGAAGAGGTCTGACCCCGTTTTTCAGCCTACCGTGAAGGATGTGGTATTCCCTTGAAGAAGATCAGCCTGCGTGACATCTCCTTTTACGCCCTGATCCTGCTCATTTTCCTGGGGACCCTGTGGACCCTCCAGAGCATGGACGCCGGCGACAGGCCCACTTATGCCCAGGTCCGCCGGGCCCTGGAGCAGCAGAACGTGGAGACCCTGGTGGTGGACCAGGACAACAACCTGATCCTCAACCTGAAGGACGGCGGCACCCTGACCTATGAGCTCTCCTCCTTCGAGCTCTTTTACCTGGATTTCAACGACACCATCGTGAACCAGTGGCGGGCAGGCATCATCTCTGACTACGATTACATTCTCGAGGACACCACCCCGCCCCTGTGGATGACCTTCCTGCCCTATCTGGCCATCCTTCTGGTCTTTGGCCTTCTGTTCTACTTCATGTTTATCCGCCAGAACGGGGCCGGCGGCGGGGGCGGCGGGGACCGCACCGCCCGCTTCGGCCGGGCCCGGACCCGGACCCTCTCCGACCAGGGGGCCAAGCACGTCACCTTCGCCGACGTGGCCGGGGCCGACGAGGAGAAGGAGGAGCTCCAGGAGATCGTGGAGTTTCTCCGGGACCCCGACCGCTTCGTCTCCCTGGGAGCCCGCATCCCCAAGGGCGTGCTGCTGGTGGGCCCGCCGGGCACCGGCAAGACCCTGCTGGCCAAGGCGGTGGCCGGAGAGGCGGGGGTCAACTTCCTGTCCATCTCGGGCTCCGACTTTGTGGAGCTCTATGTGGGCGTGGGCGCCAGCCGGGTCCGGGACCTCTTCGACCAGGCCAAGAAGGACTCCCCCGCCATCGTCTTCATCGACGAGATCGACGCCGTGGGCCGCCAGCGGGGCGCCGGCCTGGGCGGCGGCCACGATGAGCGGGAGCAGACCCTGAACCAGCTCCTGGTGGAGATGGACGGCTTCTCCTCCAACGAGGGAGTCATCGTCCTGGCCGCCACCAACCGGGTGGACATTCTGGACCCCGCCCTGCTGCGGCCCGGCCGCTTCGACCGGCAGGTCTATGTGGGCTACCCCGACATCAAGGGCCGGGAGGCCATTTTGAAGATCCACGCCCGGAACAAGCCCCTGGCCGAGGACGTCTCCCTGGCTGAGCTGGCCAAGGCCACCGGCGGCTTCACCGGCGCCGACCTAGAGAACCTGATGAACGAGGCCGCCCTGCTGGCCGCCCGGCGGAAGGAGCCCTTCCTCACCATGGCCGACCTCCACGAGGCCGTCATCAAGGTGGTGGCCGGCCCCGAGAAGAAGAGCCGGGTGGTGACCCAGCGGGAGCGGAAGCTCACCGCCTACCACGAGGCGGGCCACGCCGTGGTGAGCCACGCCCTGGAGACCGCCGACCCGGTCCACCAGATCACCATTGTGCCCCGGGGCGGGGCGGGTGGCATGACCATCAGCCTGCCCCAGGAGGACAGGAACTTCCAGTCCCGGCAGGAGCTCACCGAGCGCATCGCCTCCCTGCTGGGCGGCCGGGTGGCCGAGGAACTCACCCTGGGGGACATCTCCACCGGGGCGGGCAACGACATCCAGCGGGCCAGCTCCATTGCCCGGAACATGGTCATGCGCTACGGCATGAGTCCCCGGCTGGGGAGCGTCACCTTCGACACCGGCCACGACGAGGTCTTCATCGGCCGTTCCATGGCCCAGACCAAGACCTACTCCGAGGAGGTGGCCGCCATCATCGACGAGGAGGTCAAGGCCCTGGTGGACAACGCCTACGCCCGGTGCCGGGACATCCTCACCCAGCAGCGCCCCGCCCTGGACCTGGTGGCCCGGTACCTGCTGGAGTTTGAGACCATGGACGCCGCCGCCTTCCAGCGGGTCTTCACCGAGCCGGAGGCCCTGGAGGCCGAGCTGGCTGCCCATCAAAAGGAATTAGCCGAAGCGCCCCCCGCCCGGGAGGCACAGGAGGAGCTCCATGACTGACCGCATCGCCACCCAGCTGGGCGACATCACCCAGGTCCGGGCCGACGCCATCGCCAACGCCGCCAACACCTCCCTGCTGGGGGGTGGCGGGGTAGACGGGGCCATCCACCGGGCCGCCGGGCCGGAGCTGCTCGCCGAGTGCCGCACCCTCCACGGCTGCGAGACCGGGAAGGCCAAGCTCACCCGGGGCTACCGCCTGCTGGCCAAATACGTCCTCCACACCCCCGGCCCCATCTGGCACGGCGGGGACCACGGGGAGCGGGAGCTCCTGGCCTCCTGCTACCGCTCCTGCCTGGAGCTGGCCCTGGAGCACGGCTGCCGGACAGTGGCCTTCCCCTCCATCAGCACCGGGGTCTACCACTTCCCCCTGGACCTGGCCGCCCCCATCGCCGTGGGCGCGGTGCGGGACTTCCTGGCGGCCCACCCCGGGGCCTTCGACTGGGTGACCTTCGTCTGCTTTGACCAGCGGACCAAGGACGCCTACGACCGGGCCCTTCGGAACGGGACCCGGCCTGCCGCGCTGTGATCAAAAAACGCGCCTCCTCCGGCCCGACAGGGCGGAAGGGGCGCGTTTCTCATTTTGTCCCAGCAGACACCCCTCTGAGAAAGCGGCTTTTGTCCCTGCCGCTTTCTCAAAGGGATGTCTTTTTTGTCAGTCTGCTGCTTACTCCGCCGCCAGGACCGAGGCGGCAAAGGCGTCATACTCCTCCTGGGTGGAGGGGACGTCAATCTCACCGGCCAGGATCATCTCCCGCAGCTCGTCGATCTTGTCCTTGATCTCCTGCGGAATGATGTCCGCCCGCTCGTCGGGCGCATAGCGGATGTCCACCGCACCCTCCTTCAGGCCGTAGGTCATGGTCCCGTAGGGGAGCGTGCCGTCCTTGAACTGGACGCACAGGTCATAGGTGAGGTCGCCCAGGAGCTTGCAGTTGGAGGCAATGATGGAGTCCGAGATGTTGAACTGGCCGGAGGCACCACCCATAGAGTAGTAGCCCTCGCCCATGTTCAGGGCCGCCTCGAACACGCCGGTGTTGGCGCCGCCGGCCCAGGCCTGCACCACCCGGATGCCGCTGCCGAACATCTGGTGGGTCAGCTCCTTCGCGGTGGCGGCGTCGGTAAAGCTGCCCGCATAGGCCGTGGTAGCCTCACCACCCACATACTCTGCCCCGGCGGTAAAGCCAAACTGCGCCCGCTCCAGGTTGGGATTGCGGATGCCGCCCACAAAGCCGGCCGCCAGCTCACCGCCCAGCTCCTGGCTCATCATCGCGCAGAAAGCGCCGCAGAGGAAGGAGGCATCCGCCACGTCAGTGCGGACGTTCAGCACGTTGTCAGTCTCCTCCGCCGTTCCCTCTGTGATGATAAAGGAGACCTCCGGATACTCTGCCGCGATGGCGGGGATAAACTCAGAGGCATCCGCACTGTTGAAGATGATCAGGTTCATGCCCTGGTCGGCGTAGTTGCGGATGGCCGCGTCGATGTCCTGCAGCTCGGTGATCTCTACGTACTTCACCTCTGCGCCGAACTCCTCGCTGAAGCGGGTCAGGCCGGCATACTGGTCATCATTGGATGCCTGGTCACCCAGTCCGCCGCCGATCAGAATATATCCGATCTTGATGGCCTCTTCCCCGGTTCCATTCTCTCCTGTACTGTCGCCGCCCGTACCGCCGCACCCGGCCAGCATGGTCAGCATCAGTGTCATTGCAAGAAAAAGAGACAAGATTTTCTTCATTTTCATCACCATTCCTACATTATTTTTTCCTTTTCGCCCATCTTTTCTCTGCCTATTGTAGGTTTCCATTCCAGCGAAAACAATGTCAAGTGGCACACTTTTTCGATTTTGTAAACTTTTCAGCGCGGGCCGGGCGTTTCTTCTGGCGATCCTGCACAAAGATTCTGCCGTCTGCCGGGGCCATCCGCTGTTATGTCAGCAGCTCCCCTGTCTGTGCCAAAAACTTCTGGAAGGGCTCCAGCAGCTCGTCTCCGGTGGTCTCCATGTAGTGGAGCATCCGTCTGCGGAACTGGGCGATCTGCCCCTGGAATTCCGGCTCATGGATCAGGTTATGCAGGGCGTGGGGGTCCTTTTGGTAGTCGTAGAACTCCTCCGGCACCCGGAGCTGGTAGAGCTCCACCCGTCTGGCCACCTCGGGGTCGGTTTTGGCCGCCTCCCGCATGGCCTGGAAGGTCAGCCCCGCCATGGTCTCGGTGACATAGGTCTCCGCCCCGTCGGACCATGCGTTGTAGATATAGGCATACTGCCGGGTCTGGACGCAGCGCATGGGGTAGTGCCGCTCTGCCTTCGTCACCTCATTTTTGGCGGTCTTGAAAAAGGTGGTGTAGATGTCGTCATACTGCTCCTGCTTTGTTCCCGTCAGGAGGGGGCACAGCGAGGTCCCATCCATCCCCTCCGGCTTTTCGATGCCCGCGATCTCCAAGATGGTGGGCATATAGTCAATGGATGCCACCAGGGCGTCGATCTCCGTGCCGGGCCGCACGGCGTCCGGCCAGCGGACGAGGTAGGGGCTCTTGGTGCTGTTCAGATAGCAGTTGGCCTTGCAGAAGGGCATGGACATGCCGTTGTCGCTCAGGAACAGGACCATGGTGTCCTCTGCGTGTCCGGAGGTCTCCAGGGCCTCCAGGACCGCCCCCACCATCTCATCCGCCCGGTGGACCGAGGTCAGATACTGGGCCAGCTCGGTCCGGATCTCCGGCAGCTCCGGGAGGAAGGGCGGGACCTCCACCTCCTCCTCGGTATAGACGCGGCTGGCGGCCGTGTGCCGTCCCAGCATGGTGATCTCATCCTGGCTCCCGGCAAAGGGGCGGTGCGGATCGTGGGAGTTGGCCATCAGGAAAAAGGGCTTCCCCCTGCGGTCGGCCTCCTGGAAAAATTCCAGGGCGCAGCGGCCGTAGCACGCCGGGTCCCGGCCAAAGGAGTGGGCGTCGTCATAGGTGTGCTGATAGAGGTCCCAGAAGAACTTTTCCCGAGGGGCGATATGGTTCTCCTTGCCGATGATTCCGTTGTAGTAGCCGTGCTCATGGAGGAGCTGGGTCAGGGTGACGATGGAGGGGCCGATGGCCTCGAAGCCTCTCGCCCCGTTGCGGTGCGGGTAGCGCCCCGTCATCATGACGGAGCGGGAGGGCTGGCAGAGCGCGATCGTCACATGGGAGTTGGACAGCACCGCCCCCTCGGCCCGCAGCCGGTCCAGGTGGGGGGTCAACTGCTCCGCACCTTCCTTTAAGAATTCGTGAGAGTTATAGTTCATGTCGTCTACGGTGATCAGGAGAAAGTTCTGCGCCATGGCCGCCGCCTCCTAGCATTCAGGTTTGTGGGGCTATTTTAGCGCCGAAAAAGTCGTCAAACTATGTCAACTGACATAGTTCTTCCAAAAAAGGGCGGCTATAATTTCAGTCAAATTATACAATATACCCAAAAGACAGGCCCTCATTCTTAGGAGAGCAGCTGCAAAACGGCGTGCCCCGCTCCGGAGCAGCCGCAGGCATCCCCTGTGCCACGCTGCGCCGCAGACACAACTCGATTCTATCCACAAAAGGAGGAGATCACGATGGAGCTTGCCGTCGATATGCGGCATATCACCATGCGCTTCCCGCGGGTCGTCGCCAACCGGGACGTCAATTTCAGCGTGCGGAAGGGCGAGATCCATGCCCTGGTCGGCGAAAACGGCGCGGGGAAATCCACACTGATGAACATCCTCTACGGCCTGTACCAGCCCACCGAGGGCGAGGTCTGGGTGGATGGCCAGAAGGCCCAGCTCCACTCCGCCGTGGACGCCATCCAGCTCGGCATCGGCATGGTGCACCAGCATTTTATGCTAATCCCCCGCCTGACCGTGGCGCAGAACGTGGTCCTGGGGGCGGAGCCCCGGACAGGGGCCGTGGTCAACCGCAGCAAGATGTACGACGAGGTCCAGCAGCTCTCCGACCGGTACGGCTTTTCCCTGTCTGTCCGGGAGAAGGTCCGGAACATCTCCCTGGGGATGCAGCAGCGGGTGGAGATCGCAAAGGCGCTCTACCGCAAGGCCAACATCATCATTCTGGATGAGCCCACCGCCGTTCTGACGCCCCAGGAGATCGACGAGCTGGGGAAGATGCTCAAGCGCCTGAAGGAGCTGGGGAAGACCATCATCATCATCACCCACAAGCTCAAGGAGGTCATGGCCTTCAGCGACCGCGTCACCGTGCTGCGCGCCGGCGAGGTGGTGGATACGGTAGAGACTCTCCACACCTCGGCGGAGGAGATCACCCGCCTGATGGTGGGGCGCGACCTGGTGCTGGAGCGGCGGGACAATCCCCATATCAGGGACGAGGTCATGCTGGAGTTCGACCATGTCTCCTACCGGGACCGGCTCCACGACATCTGCTTCCAGGTCCGCAAGGGAGAGATCCTCGGCCTGGCCGGCATCGACAACAGCGGACAAAAGGAGATCACCGAGCTGATGGCCGGGATCATCCGCCCCACCTCCGGCCGCATCCTGCTGGACGGCCAGGACATCACCGAGCTGTCCATCACCGAGCGCAAAAAGCGCGGCATCGGCTTTATCCCCCAGGACCGCCAGTCCAGCGGCCTGGTCCTGGACATGTCCGTGGCCAACAACCTGGTCCTGGGCTATGAGTACCAGGACCAATACCACCGCGGCATCTGCATCAATTACAAGGTCCTGGCCTCCGACGCGGAGAAAAAGATCCAGGAATACGACATCCGTCCCGCCGATGCCGCCGTGGCCGCCCGGACCCTCTCCGGCGGGAACCAGCAGAAGGTGGTGGTCGCCCGGGAGAGCAGCCGAGCCTCCCGGCTCATTGTGGCCGACCAGCCCACCAGAGGTGTGGACATCGGCGCCTCCGAGCTGATCTACGACGTCTTTTACCAGGCGGTGGCCCAGTCCAAGGCCGTCTTCCTCTCCTCCCTGGAGCTGGACGAGGTGATGCTGCTCTCCGACCGCATCGCCGTCATCGAGGAGGGGCGCATCACCGGCATCGTGGACGCCAGGACCGCCACCCGCCATCAGATCGGAAAGCTGATGACATCCGGAGAAGAGGAGGTAACAGCATGAAACAAGCGGCCCTCGAAAAACCAAAGGACAACCATCTGCTGATCCATGCCCTGACCACCGTGCTCCTCCTCGCCATCGCGGTCCTAGTCCTCTGCGTGGTCCTGCTGCTCTCCGGGAACAACCCCATCCTGGTGCTGCAGGCGCTGGCGGTGGGCGCCTTCGGCAGTCCCGCCAAGATCATCAATGTCCTGAACAAGATGGTCCCCATCTGTTTCGCCGGCCTGGCCGTGGGACTGGCCCGCCAGGGCGGCATCTTCAACATCGGTGTGGAGGGCCAGCTGGTCTTCGGCGCCCTGGGCAGCACCATCGTCGGCATCTACTTCACCGGCCTTCCGGCCTGGCTCCACATCCCGCTGTCCTTTTTGGGCGGCATGCTCTTCGGCGCCCTCTTCGCCCTGCTCCCCACCGCCATGTTCCTGAAGTGGAGAGTCAATCTGCTAGTGGTCTTCATCCTGCTCAACAACATCGCCAGCAAGCTCATCACCTACTTCGTCATCGTGGTCATCGGCGACCCCACCGCCATGACGACCTCCTCCCTGCCCATTCAGGAGAGCGCCTATCTCCCCAACTTCCTCACCTCGCCCGGCAAGCTGAACATCGGGCTCTTCGTCATGCTGGCCCTGTGCGCCATCCTCTACTTTTTCTACTACAAGACCACCGCAGGCTTCCAGATGAAGGCCGTGGGGCTCAACCGGACCGCCGCCGCCTATTCCGGGCTCTCGGTCAACCGCTACCTGTTCCTGGTCCTGGTGCTGGGCGGCGCCATTGCCGGCCTGGCCGGCAGCGTGGAGGTCATGGGCACCTATCACCGGCTCTATGACGGCTTTTCCCCCGGCTACGGCTTTGACGGCATCCCCATCGCCCTGCTGGCCAACGGCAATCCCATCGGCATCATCATCGGCAGCATCCTGTTTGCGGCCCTCCGGGTGGGCTCCCTCTCCGTCCAGCTGGAAATGGGCGTCTCCAGCGAGATCGTCTCGGTCATTCAGGGCATTTTGATCGTCCTGATCGCCTGTGAGTACATTTTGAAATACGCGGCCACCAAGCTGGCCAGCCGGAAAAAGGGGTGAACGACCATGGAACTGCTGACTACCTTTCTGATCTCTCTGCTCCGCCTGTCCGTCCCCGTCCTGTTGGCCGCCTTCGGCAATATGTACTGTGAGCGGGCCGGCATCATGAACCTGGGCGCGGAAGGCATGATGATCGCCGGCGCCTTCGGCGCGGTGCTGGGCGCCTACTATTCCAACAACCCCTGGATCGGCGTCCTCTGCGGGGTGCTGCTGGGCATGTTCATTGCCTCCATCCACTCCCTCATCAGCGTGGAGTTCGGCGGCATCCAAAACATCAGCGGCCTGGGTCTGAACACCCTGGCGGCCGGCATCGCCGCCTTCTTCTGCCAGTCGATCTTCGGCTCCAGCCTCTCGGAAAGCGTTCCCAGCATCCAGACCACGGAGCTCCTGGGGGGCATCCCCGTGCTGGGCCCCTTTCTGCGGCAGTTCTCCCCCCTCCTGTACCTGACCATCGCAGTGGTCATCCTCAGCTGGTTCGTGATGAAAAAGACGGTCCTGGGGACCCATATCATCGCCGTGGGCGACGACCCCAAGGCCGCGGAGACCGCCGGCATCCAGGTCTGGAAGCTGCGGCACCTGTGCGTGAGCGTGTTCTGCGGCGGCCTGGTGGGCCTGGCGGGGGCCTACCTCTCCATCGGGCAGCTGAGCTTCTTCATGGAGAACATGACCAACGGCAAGGGCATGCTGGCCGTGATCGCCGTGAAAATGGGCGGCTGGGAGCCCGTCCGCATCGTCGCCGTGGCCCTGTTCTTCGGGTTTTTTGACGCCCTGCAGACCCAGCTCCAGCTCAACAACGCCCTGGGCATCGCCCCGGAGCTGATCCAGCTTCTGCCCTATCTGGCGGGCCTGGTGGCGCTGGCCTTCACCGCGAACTCTGACGCCAACCCCAAGGCCCTGCGCCAGCCCTATCTCAAAAACAAGTATAAGTTCTGACCGCTCAGGCGGCTCCTACAGGCCGCCTGCCCAAGGATGTGCAAACGTATGAAAGCCAAAAATATCATTTTCCTGCTCTCTGACGACCAGGGCGCCTGGAGTCTGGCCCCCTACGGCAACCCGGATGTGGTGGCGCCGGCGCTGGACCGCATGGCGGCGGAGGGGGTCTGCTTCGAGAATTTTTACTGCACCAGTCCGGTGTGCTCCCCCGCCCGGGCCTCCATCTTCACCGGCGAGATGCCCTCCCAGCACGGCGTGCTGGACTGGCTGGGCGGAGGCGCCGTCCGGAAGGATGCCTACCGGGATCTGCCCCTGGACCGGGAAAAGGCCCTCACCGACCTGATCCCCGAGGTCCGGAACGACCCGTCCCGCACCACCGTCACCTATCAGGACACGGTCAATTACCACAAGTACATGAACTATGAGCACGGCCCCATCGACTACCTCGCCGGCCATCCCTTCTTTACCGAGCTGCTTCAGCAGCACGGCTATACCTGCGGCATCGCCGGAAAATGGCACCTGGGAAACGCCATGGAGGCCCAGAAGGGCTTTTCCTTCTGGCGGGTGGTCCCCCGGGGCGGGACCCCCTACCAGATGCCGGACCGCGTGGTGGACGGCAAGCCGGTCATCAGCTACGGCTACAGCACGGACGTCATCATGGACGACGCCATGGCCTTTCTGGAGGAGCGGCCCAAGGACCGGCCCTTCTACCTGAGCGTCCACTTCACCGCCCCCCATGACCCCTGGCGGAAGGAGGACCACCCTCAGGAGCTGTGGGACCTCTACGAGGGCTGCGACTTCTCCTCCATGCCCAACCTCCCCCTGCATCCGGACCAGGTCCTGAAGCGCAGCCACCCCACCTCCCCGGAGCACCGGATGGAGATGATCCGGGCCCACTTTGCCGCCATTTCCGGCATGGACCGTCAGATCGCCCGGCTCATGGAGGCCCTGGAGGCCTCCGGAGAGCTGGAAAACACCGTGGTCTTCTTCACCGCGGACAACGGTGTCAACCTGGGCCAGCACGGCATCTGGGGCAAGGGCAACGGGACCTTCCCCATGAACCTCTATGAGACCTCTGTGAAGGTCCCCTTCCTGGCCTGCGGCGGCGGGCTGCCCCGGGGGGCCCGGGTCCGCTCCCTGTGCAGCCATTACGACATCTTCCAGACCGTCCTGGACATCGCCGGCATCCCGGCGCCGGAGGGCGCCCTGCCCGGGGAGAGCCTCCTCCCTCTGCTGGAGGAGCCCGACCGGGAGCGGGATGTGGTGGTCTGCGACGAGTACGGCCCGGTGCGCATGATCCGCGCCGGAGACTGGAAGCTGATCTACCAATATCCCTACGGCCCCCACTACCTCTTCAATCTGGCCGACGACCCGGAGGAGGCCTATAACCGCATCTCCGACCCGGCCTGCCAGACGGTCGCCCAGTCGCTGTTCCAGCGCATGGAGTCCTGGTTCGGCCGCTACTCCTGCCCCCAGTATGACGGCCGCCGCTTCCCAGTGGACGGCGAGGGCCAGATGGAGCGCCTGGAAAGCTACGGCAGCGACAAGACTGTTTTCCTCAAATACGGCCTTTCTTCCCGCTGAGATCCATGATATAATTTTGTCGTATCTCTGGCTCCGGCTGACAGGGGGGATCTGGCCATGTTTTCTGAGGAAGACCGCAAAAACCTACGCAAGATATTTGAGATGGTTTACCATGGTGAGCCCCAAAAGCTCCACAGCCGCGACTTTCACCCCTTCCTCAACCCCCATCTCTCCGTCCGCACCTACCCAAAGGGCTCCATCCTCGTCCGGACGGGAGACCCCGCCACCACCACCTATCTCATCGTGCGGGGCCGCTGCCACCTGACCCGGGCCTCCGGCGACGGGGCCGCCATTGTGGTGGACGACCTCAAGCCGCCTATCTTTCAGGGGATCGCCCCCGCCCTTAACGGCCTTGGCATCCACATGTCGAATGTAGTGGCCGACCGGGAGTGCCTGGTCCTGCTGTTCCAGACTAGCTATCTGCTCCAGGGGCTGGAGGCCGACGGCACCTGCGCCATGGATGTGATCCGGGACCTGGCCCTGGCCACCGGGCGGCTGCGGAGCCGCATGGACGCCGCCACCACCGCCTCCAGTGAGGAGAGCCTCCTGCTCTACATCTACCGGCAGTACTTTGTCCACGGCGCCCCGGAGGGCGACTTCTACCTTGTGGACAACAAAAACAAAATGGCCGCCGCCGTGGGCGTCAGCCTGCGGACCCTTTACCGCTCCATTGAGCGGCTGGAGGCCGACCACCGGGTCCGGCTGGCCTACCGGGGCCTCATGGTCCCGGAGGCGGAGATGAAGCGGATCGTCGCCCACTTCTCCTCCAATGGCGTGCCGGGCAGCCTGGAGAAATAGGGACTGGCCGCCCCCTGACAGAAAAAAGCATGCGCCCTCCCGGCTCTACTGAGCCGGGAGGGCGCATGTTTTTCCGTTTGGCCGGGCCGGCGGCCTCACAGGGCCAGGGCCCAGTTGAGCAGAAGGAGGAGCCCGAAGCCGGGGGCGCCCAGCAGGCCCATGACCAGGGCGTTGGCCAGGTTGATCCCCAGGGCGCAGCCCAGGGCAGCCCCCAGGGGGTGGAAGGCCGCCAGGGCCCCCAGGGAGACCAGAGTCCGCAGGCACAGCCGGCCGGCGTACCGGATGGGCTGACGCAGCATCAGCAGGGCTCCCACCGCCATCAGCCCCACCAGGAGCCAGGGCAGGGTATCGGTGAGCAGGCCGTCCACCCCTCAGCCCTCCTGCCGCTCCAGCTCCTTGACCCGGCGGAGCAGGTAGGAGTACCGGGCCTGGAGGGAATTGATCTCAAAGACATAGGACTCGATGAGGTCCGGGTCGCCGGTGCCGTTGAAGCCGGCATAGGCCTGGCTGATGAGGACCCGGGTCTTGGCCAGGCCCTCCTTTAAGACCCGGAGCTCCACATCCCGCTCGCTCTCCAGGCGCCTGCGGAAGAAAAACACCTTGTTTCCGGCTGCCGCCAGCATGGCCGCCGCCTCCTTTCCAGAGAAGCTCTTTTCAGAACAGTCTATGAAAAGTGTGGACAAATATGCCAGCATCTATACCAAAATCTGGGTGGTATTTCTCCGCTCAGGGCGCACATACTATGCTCGGACAGGCAAAGAGCCTTCCGCCGGACAGACATCTCCTTTTAAGCCGGTGCCGGGTGACGTCACCCTCAGGCGAAAGGCGAAAGGAGAACTGCCTACTGGGAAAGAACCCCTCTTTCGGGAGAGATGACAGCCCAACGGCACAGGCGCGGAGGACGCCTGCTCCCTTTCCCGGTCCAGCCCCAGGACCGGGCGATCCCCTCCTGGGGCAAAACCGGACAGGCCCGCGTATGGAGCGATCCATACGCGGGCCTCTGGCTGTTTCCGGCGTCAGCGCACCGGAGTGTAGTCGATCTGGGAGGTCTCCTGGGTGGCCTCCAGCTTGAAGATCACCGGGCGCAGGCCGTCGTTGCAGGAGCAGATGGCCACCCCCGGCGTGCGGATCCAGTCTCCATAGTAGAAAAGGCCCTCTCCCGCCCCGTGGGCCAGGGCGAAGACATACTGGTAAATGGCCTTCCACGCCTCGTCGCACAGGCCCTCCGGCTTGGCGTAGTCGGCGTAGAACACCTGGCCCTCCCGCAGCATGGGGCAGGGGCCCAGGCCCTCCACGCCGTACTCCGCCGCCAGCTCCCGGTCCAGGGTGGTCTTCAGGACCGTGATCTTCACCTTGTTCATGGTCGCTTCCCCCTTTTGTCTGGTTTTGCCCCCAGTTTACCACATCAAACCTCCTGGCGCAACCGCCTTCCGGGGCCGGGAAGCATGGAAGGCCCCCGCCCTGTCCGTCGAAAAAAGGCCCCTCTCCCCGGTTTCCTTGACACCGGGGACCAAAATGGGATAAACTAGACAGGAATCTCCCGGTCCTCCGCCGGGCGGGAGGGGGCCCTCCCGCTCCCACGCCCGGCGGACGGCCTATGATCGGAAAGGTGAGGAACATCCCATGCCCAAGACCACCGGCAAGCAGCAGTACGGCAACGACTCCATCTCCGCCCTGAAGGGGGCCGACCGGGTGCGCAAGCGCCCGGGGGTCATCTTCGGCTCCGACGGGCTGGAGGGCTGCGAGCACGCCGTTTTCGAAATTTTGTCCAATGCCATTGACGAGGCCCGGGAGGGCCACGGCGACGTCATCACCGTCACCCGGTATGCCGACCAGTCCATCGAGGTGGAGGACTTTGGCCGGGGCTGCCCCGTGGACTGGAATGAGAAGGAGCAGAAGTACAACTGGGAGCTGGTCTTCTGCGAGCTCTACGCCGGCGGCAAGTACAACAACCTGGAGGGGGACAACTACGAGTACTCCCTGGGCCTCAACGGTCTGGGCACCTGCGCCACCCAGTACGCCTCCGAGTGGTTCGACGCCGTCATCCACCGGGACGGCCAGGAGTACACCCTCCACTTTGAAAAGGGCGAGAACATCGGCGGGCTCCAGAAGGCCCCCTGGAGCGGCAAAAAGACCGGCTCCAAATTCCGCTGGAAGCCCGATTTGGAGGTCTTCACCGATATCGCCATCCCCCCGTCCTACTTCCTGGACGTGCTCAAGCGCCAGGCGGTGGTCAACGCCGGCATCACCTTCCGGTTCCGGGACCAGGTGGGAGGAAAATTCGAGACCACCGAATTCCGGTATGAGCACGGCATCCAGGACTATGTCTCCGAGCTGGCGGGGGAGGACTCCCTCACCGCCCCCGTCTTCTGGCAGGCCGAGCGGCGGGGCCGGGACCGGGCCGACAAGCCGGAGTATAAGGTGAAGCTCAGCGTGGCCCTGTGCTTTTCCAACCGGGTCCAGGTCATCGAGCACTACCACAACTCCTCCTGGCTGGAGCACGGCGGCTCCCCGGAGAAGGCCATGCGCTCCGCCCTGGTCTCGGCCATCGACGGCTACCTCAAGGCCCAGGGCAAATACCAGAAGAACGACAGCAAGATCACCTGGAACGACGTCCAGGACTGCCTGGTCTTTGTCTCCAACAACTTCTCCACCCAGACCTCCTATGAGAACCAGACCAAGAAGGCCATCAACAACAAGTTCATCCAGGAGACCATGACCGAGTTCCTCAAGAGCCAGCTGGAGGTCTACTTCATCGAAAACCCCTTCGACGCCCAGAAGATCGCCGAGCAGGTGCTGCTCAACAAGCGCAGCCGGGAGGTGGCGGAGAACACCCGCCTGAACATCAAGAAGAAGCTCTCCGGCAGCGTGGACATCTCCAACCGGGTCCAGAAGTTCGTGGACTGCCGCACCAAGGACACCGAGCGCCGGGAGCTCTACATCGTGGAGGGCGACTCCGCCCTGGGGTCGGTGAAGCTCTCCCGGGACGCAGAGTTCCAGGGCATCATGCCGGTGCGGGGCAAAATTTTGAACTGCCTCAAGGCCGACTACGGCAAGATCTTCAAGTCGGACATCATCACCGACCTCCTGAAGGTCCTGGGCTGCGGGGTGGAGGTCAAGGACCGCCGGGCCAAGGACATGGCGGAGTTCGACCTGATGAACCTGCGCTGGAGCAAGATCGTCATCTGCACCGACGCCGACGTGGACGGCTACCAGATCCGGACCCTGATCCTCACCATGCTCTACCGCCTGACCCCCACCCTCATCCAGCGGGGGTATGTGTATATCGCCGAGTCCCCCCTCTATGAGATCAACTGCAAGGAGAAGACCTGGTTCGCCTACAACGAGAGCGAGAAGGCGGCCATCCTCCAGGAGCTGGAGGGGAAGAAGTACACCATCCAGCGCTCCAAGGGCCTGGGCGAAAACGACCCCGACATGATGTGGCTGACCACCATGAACCCGGCCACCCGGCGGCTCATCAAGGTCATGCCCGAGGACGTGGAGCGCACCGCCGCCGTCTTCGACCTGCTGCTGGGGGACAACCTCCAGGGCCGGAAGGACCACATCGCCGAAAACGGGTATAAGTACCTGGAGCTGGCGGATATCTCGTAAAAGGGGGACGCTTTCGGTATGTACCTTCTGTTGGTCCCTGCGCTGGCTGTTTTCGCCGCTGGCGCTGTCTGGCGCCTCCTGTTGCGCCGGACGGGATGGAAGCCCCCGCTCCGAATCCTGGTGGCCGCGTTGGCCGGCATTTTGGCAGCGGTCCTGCTGTACTGGGGTATGCTTGTCCTGGCGATTTATGCCTGGCAGTGGAGCGACCCGGTGACCTGGTAGGTTGTGGAACGGGCCGCCCGCAGGCAGGCAGAGGAGGCCATACCATGAAACAGGAGCTGCCCCGACGCAAGCGGCTGCGGCTGCCGGAGCACGATTACAGCCATCCGGGGTATTATTTTGTGACGGTCTGCACCCATCTGAGGCAAAAACTTTTCCAGCATCTCGTAGGGGCGCACCTATGTGTGCGCCCGCCCACCAGGGATTCCTTTCTGACAATGTGGTTGTATGAACTGGAACGGAAATATCCTGGGTGCGTATCGATTGTTGGGCAATTATGCCTGATCACCTGCATGTGATTCTGGCCATCACGGGCGCACACATAGGTGCGCCCCTACACGAGATCATAAAATGGTATAAAACACAAACCACCAACGATTATATCCGACAGGTCAAGCAAGGCGTTTTACCCCCGTTTCAAACACGCATATGGCAACGGGGCTATTATGACCATGTGATACGCAATGACACGGATCTAACAGAAATCCGGCGCTATATCTTAGAAAATCCTATACAGACACACCGAAACGCGAAATAACGCGATACAATCCTTACCCAAAGGACTGATACCAATGCCCAAGAAAAAATCCCCCCAGGAGGGGAAAAAGCGGGTGGACGACTCCAACGTCCTGGGCCTCCATGCCGAGGTGCTGGAGCAGCCCATCACCCAGACCCTGGAGCTCAACTACATGCCCTACGCCATGAGCGTCATCGTCTCCCGGGCCATCCCGGAGATCGACGGCTTCAAGCCCTCCCACCGGAAGCTCCTCTACACCATGTACCAGATGAAGCTCCTGGGAGGGGCCCGGACCAAGAGCGCCAACGTGGTAGGGGCTACCATGAAGCTAAACCCCCACGGCGACGCCGCCATCTACGACACCATGGTCCGCCTCAGCCGGGGCTACGGCGCCCTTCTCCACCCCCTGGTGGACTCCAAGGGCAACTTCGGCAAGGTCTACTCCCGGGACATGGCCTGGGCCGCCCCCCGGTACACCGAGGTGCGGCTGGACGCCATCTGCGGCGAGTTCTTCCGGGACATCGACCAGGACGCCGTGGACTTCGTGCCCAACTACGACGGCACCATGACCGAGCCCACCCTCCTGCCCACCACCTTCCCCAACGTGCTGGTCAGCGCCAACCAGGGCATCGCCGTGGGCATGGCCTCCAACCTGTGCGGCTTCAACCTGGGGGAGGTCTGCGACGTTACCGCCGCCTACCTGAAGAACCCGGGCTGCGACCTGCTCTCCCTGCTCAAGGCCCCCGACTTCCCCACCGGCGGGGACCTGCTCTACGACCCGGCGGAGCTCTCCGCCATCTATGAGACCGGCCGGGGCTCCTTCAAGGTCCAGGCCAAGTGGCGCTACCTCAAGGCGGAGAACCTCATCGAGGTCTACGAGATCCCCTACTCCACCACCGTGGAGGCCATCATGGACAAGGTGGCCGAGCTGGTCAAGTCCGGCAAGGTCAAGGAGATCGCCGACATGCGGGATGAGACCGACCTGAGCGGCCTCAAGCTCACCATCGACCTCAAGCGTGGCACTGACCCGGACAAGCTCATGGCCAAGCTCTGCCGCATGACCCCCCTGCGGGACTCCTTCTCCTGCAACTTCAACATCCTCATCGCCGGGATGCCCCGGGTGCTGGGGGTGCGGCAGATCCTGGAGGAGTGGACCGCCTGGCGCATGGAGTCGGTGCGGCGGCGGACCTATTACGTCCTCCAGCGCCGGAAGGAAAAGCTCCACCTCCTCCAGGGCCTGAAGAAAATCCTCCTGGACATCGACCGGGCCATCCGGATCATCCGGGAGACCGAGGAGGACGCCGAGGTCATCCCCAACCTGATGATCGGCTTTGGCATCGACCAGGTCCAGGCCGAGTATGTGGCCGAGATCAAGCTGCGGAACATCAACAAGGAGTATATCCTCAAGCGGACCCAGGAGACCGAGGAGCTGGAAAAGGAGATCGCCGACCTCCAGGACCTGGTGGGCAGCCAGGCCCGGATCAAGGCCGTCATTCAGGAGGAGCTGGCCGCCGTCAAGAAGAAGTACGCCGTCCCCCGGCGGACCACCCTGCTCTATGAGCTGCCGGAGGAGGCCCCGGCGGAGGCCGAGGCGGTGCCCGACTACCCCGTCCACCTCTTCCTCTCCCGGGAGGGCTACTTCAAGAAAATCACCCCCCAGTCCCTCCGCATGGCCTCGGAGCAGAAGTACAAGGAGGGGGATGGCCCCTACCTCCAGTGGGAGGGCACCAACCGGGACGAGCTGCTGGTCTTTACCGACAGGCAGCAGTGCTACAAGGCCTGGGTCAGCGACTTCGACGACGCCAAGGCCAGCGTGCTGGGGGACTACCTCCCCACCAAGCTGGGCTTTGACGAGGGGGAGAGCTTCCTGTGGGCCTGTGTCCCCGGGGACTACAGCGGCAGCCTCCTGTTCTTCTTCGCCAACGGCAAGGCGGCCCGGGTGGAGCTCTCCGGCTATCAGACCCAGACGAAACGAAAGCGCCTCACCGGGGCATACTGTGACAAGAGCCCCCTGGTGCGGGCCTTCCTCCTCCGGGAGGAGATGGAGATGGCGGTGTGGTCCACCGAGGGGCGGTGCCTCATTTTCCAGACCGCCGCCCTCTCCCCCAAGACCACCCGCACCACCCAGGGGGTCAATGTCATGACCCTCAAGCCCAAATACAAAGTGGACGGGGCGGCCCCCCTGGCCGAGACCCCCATCCAGAACGCCGCCCGCTACCGGGCCCGGAGCCTCCCGGTGGCCGGGGCCCTCCTGAAGGAGGAGGACCGGGGGGAGGAGCAGATGAGCCTCCTGTAAGGGGCCCTCCGGGGCCCCGGGGGTTGGCTGCCCGCCAGGGGGCGGAGTCCCTCCGGGGGGTGCGGCTCCCCGCCGCAGGGGCAAGGTCCATTTCTTTTTCTGCGGAAAAAGAAACGGGCCTTGACTCCAAAGAAAAATGAGGCCGGTCTACGGCAGGTTGGTGGGCGTCCACGGCGGCTTGCGTCTTTACGCACTGTGGTGAGGACCAGCCCCGGCCGTTACGGCCATCCCATGGTGGAACAGGGACAGACTGTGGTTCTATCTGGCCGCCGCCTGGCTGTGCCACTCTCGCGGCAGAGTGCGGCGGCGGCACACCGGGGTCGTCGCGCCCCACGCAAGTCTCCCGCTCTGCTACAGGGGCAGCACCCCACCACCCCGGCCTTGAGAGAGGCACCCGCAGGCGGCGGGCGGATAGAGCGCAGGCCCGTCCCTGTTCCCTAAGGGCAGGCCGTAACGGCCGGAAGGGGTCCCCGCAGTCATACGAAAGCCGCTGGCCGCCGTTTTCGCCCATAAGCCCTGCATAGACCGGGCCCCTTCTTTTTCTTTGGGGTGAAGGACCGTTTCTTTTTCCGCAGAAAAAGAAATGGTCTTTCCCCCCGGAGGGATTCCGCCCCCTGGTGGGCAACCAGCTCCCGGCGGGCCCGCCGGAACCCCCTCTCCGGCTGGGAGCCGGACCCCAAGGGAGGAGAGAGAACATGTCCCACAAGCTCATCTCTTATCTCTGGATCATCCCCGCCTCGGCGGTGTATGCTCTGGGCTTCAACTGGTGCTTTGTGCCCAACGACATCGCCTTCGGCGGGCTCACCGGCGTGGCCCAGATCATCAACCGCTTTCTGCCCCAGGCGCCGGTGGGCACGCTGGTCATCCTGCTCAACATCCCCCTCTTCCTCCTGGGCTGGCGGCTCCTGGGCGGGAGGGCCCTGGCGGCCAGCCTGTACGCCATGTTTGTCTCCTCCGCCGCCATCGACGTGCTCTCGGCCTTCCACACCTTTCGGCCTATGGACGACCCTCTGCTGGCCTGTCTCTACGGCGGAGTCCTGATGGGGGCCTCCCTGGGGGTCATCCTCCTCCAGGGGGCCACCACCGGTGGCACCGACCTCATGGCCCGGCTCCTCCAGCTCCGGCTCTCCTGGCTGCCCATGGGGAAGCTGCTGCTGGCCATCGACCTGGCGGTGGTGGCCGCCGCCGCGGCCGCCTTTGGGGACCTGAACAGCGCCCTCTACGGGGCGGTGGCCCTCTATGTGTCCTCCCGGGTGATCGACCTGGTCCTCTACGGTCTGGACACCTCCAAGGTGGCCTATATCATCAGCCAGAAGCACCGGGAGCTCGCCGCCCGGCTGACCCAGGAGCTGGGCCGGGGCGTCACCCTCCTCCAGGGCCAGGGGGCCTGGTCCGGGCAGGAGACCCAGGTGCTCCTGTGTGCCTTCAAGCAGCGGGAGATCACCGCCCTGAAGGCGCTAGTCCGCTCCCTGGACCCGGACGCCTTCCTCATCGTCTGCAACGCCCACGAGGTGGCGGGCCTGGGGTTTGGACCCGCAGATCAATTCTAAGGCTTGCTTGAAACTCATCAACATGCCCGATCAGCGGGTCTTTTGTCCCTGGAGAGCGCAATTTTTCCTTGCAATCCGTCAGGATTCCTGCGTCAAAATTCCTTGCCAGCGGCCCAAAATCCCTCGCCGCTGGGCACATTGCTATTTTTCAAACAAGCCCTAAGCCTGATTTCGAAAGGAGCATTTGGACATGGCAGACTTGGAAAAGCTGAAACGCAATCTGGAGGAGCGGGGCTTCGCTGTCTCCTGCTTCGACACGGCGGAGGAGGCCGCCGCCTACCTGGACGCCGCCCTGGACCAGAAGACCATCGGCATCGGCGGCTCGGTCACCATTCAGGAGATGGGCCTGGCGGAGCGGCTGGGCACCCACAACCGCATCCTCTCCCACTGGACCGGCGGCACCCAGGAGGAGGCCGCCGGGGCCCAGGTGTACTTATCCTCGGTCAACGGCGCCGCCGAGACCGGGGAGCTCATCAACATCGACGGCACCGGCAACCGGGTGGCCTCCGGCCTCTTCGGCCACGAGAAGGTCTACTTCATCATCGGGCAGAACAAGGTGGCCCCGGACTATGACGCCGCCCTGTGGCGGGCCCGGAACATCGCCGCCCCCAAAAACGCCCAGCGCCTGGGCGTCCAGACTCCCTGCGCCGCCAAGGGGGACCGCTGCTATGACTGCAAGAGCCCCCAGCGCATCTGCCGGGCCCTGGTGGTCTACTGGGAGAAGCCCCGGAGCATGGACATGGAGGTGGTCCTGGTCCGCCAGGACCTGGGCTATTGACCCCCCGGCCGGCCCGTCTGAGGCGGCTCCTGCCGCTCCTGGCCCTGGCCCTGGCCCTGACAGGCTGCTCGGCCATGCTGGAGCGGGAGTACCAGTCGGTGACCCCCCACGACCGCCTGAGCGTGGCGGAGGACGACTCCAATGCCGTTTGGGTGGAGACCTATTCCGAGCTCCAGAGCGCCATCCTGGCCCAGGTGAAGGCCCACCAGGAGGTGGGGATCATCCGCCTGCGGAACTGGCAGGCCGACGTGGAGGACGCCCTCACCCGGGCCTGCGACGAGGTGAGCCATGACGACCCCCTGGGGGCCTACGCTGTGGACCGCATCCAGCACGCCTTCACCCGGATGGTCACCTACTACGAGGCCACCGTCACCATCGACTACCGCCGCACCGCCGAGCAGATCGCCGCCGTCACCACCGTCACCGGCAGCGGGGCCATCCGGGCCGAGCTGGTGGACGCCCTGGGCGCCTTCCTCACCGAGACCGCCTTCCAGGTCAACTACTTCGACGCCTCTCTGGACGCCGCCTACATCCAGTCCCTGGTCCGGGAGGCCTACTACGACCTGCCCACCGCCGCCCTGGGGATGCCGGAGGTCCAGGTGAACCTCTACCCCGACAGCGGCAGCCGCCGGGTGGTGGAGGTCTTCTTCACCTATCCCGAGGACCCGGAGGTCCTCTCCGCCAAGCGGGTCCGGCTGGAGGAGGCCGTCCTGGACCTGGCGGACACCCAGGCCCAGGGGGATGACCTCCCCGGCGCCCTCTTCCAGGCCCTCCGAAGCCAGGTCCAGACGGCGGAGGAGGGCTCCACCGCCTATGCCGCCCTGGTGGAGGGCGCCGCCGACAGCCAGGGCATGGCCCTGGCCTATAAGGCCCTGTGCGACCAGGCCGGGGTGGAATGCCAGGTGGTGGAGGGGACCCTGGACGGCGCCCCCCACTTCTGGACCATCGTGGCCTGGGGCAACGGGAACCGCCACGTGGACCCCTCCTGGGGAGAGGGCCTGCTGCTGGACGACGCCCAGATGGCCGCCGCGGGCTATCTCTGGGACACTGCCGCCTATCCTGTCTGCGGCGAGGCCGCCGCGGAGGAGGCTCAGGAGGGCTGAGCGCCCAGATGCCGGATGCGCGGGGGAGCCGGGCCTGCTGCCCGCCCCTCCCCCGCATCTAAATTTCCGCCCGAAAGCAAAAAATAATCCTTGACAAAGTGGGACAGGCTGCGTATAATACTATTTGTCTCTTGCAGGTGTAGCTCATCTGGTAGAGCGCCACCTTGCCAAGGTGGAGGTAGCGAGTTCGAGCCTCGTCACCTGCTCCAAAAAAGAAGGACAGCCTCTGGCTGTCCTTCTTTTTTGGGTTTCGGCCGCTTTCGGCGGCCTTCACCCTTTGATTTTATCTGCTCGGCGGAAGTGAATTCCGCCTGCGCCAAGGTTTTGGCCCAAAGGTCCAAAACCTTGTACGGCGCAAAAGCGCCGCCCCGCTTTGCGGGGTCCCCGGGGCCTCTGGCTGTCCTCTCTTTTTCGGTTCCGGCCGCTTTTTGTGGCCTCCACCCTTTCCTTTCCACACTTGACGGAAGCGGACTCCCCTGTTTGACCTGTTCCAGGACGGCGGACCGCGGGGCCTTGCGGGCCGCCGCCTTCTCTTTCTCCCATCTCCAGAGCAAGATTTTTTTCTCCGAAAACTTTTCCCCCCCTCCAGGGGTCTAATCATCAGAAAGGCGCAAGGGGGCCGGAGGGGGCCCCGCCGCGGAAGGATGCTACTTTCTTTGAAATATGATTTTCAGCAAAAGCGCCAACTCCTGGTGGACCATATCCTGAACCACCAGGCGGATTTCTACCGCCTGGCGTTCAGCTATGTGAAAAATCAGGACGCGGCCATGGATGTGGTCCAGGAGGCCATCGTCAAGGCACTGGACAAGGTGGACACCCTCCGGGAGCCGGCCTACCTCAAGACCTGGTTCTACCGCATCCTGCTCAACGAGGCCATGAACCATTTTCGCCGCACCAGGGACCTGATCCCCTTTGACGAGGCCCTCAACGACCGGCCCGCCGTCACCCTGGACCCGGGAGAGCGCCTGGACCTCTATGACGCCATCGAACGGCTCTCCTTTCCGGAGCAGACGGTGGTGAAGCTGCGCTTTTTCGAGGACATGAAGCTGGAGGAGATCGCCCGGGCCACCGGAGCCAACCTGAACACGGTGAAATCCCGGCTCTACAAGGCCTTGAAAAAACTCAAAAGCATGACTGGAGAGGAGATCGACCATGCATCCTGAATGGGAAAACGCCAAACAGCGATACCACAGCATCCAGCCCCCGGAGGGGCTGTCCGCCGGGGTGGAGGAGGCTGTCCGCCGGGGAGACCAGGCCCGGAGACGCCACACCGCCTTCCGCCGGAGCCTAACTACGGCCCTGGCCGGATGTGCCTGCTTCATTCTGCTGGTGAATGCCAGCCCTACCTTTGCCCAGGCAGTCTCCGGTGTGCCGGTGCTGGGTCCTCTGGCCCGGGTCTTCACCGCCAGGGAGTACGCCCTGGAGGATGAGGAGCACCAGATCAAGGTGCGCCTGCCCGGCCTGGCGGACACAGGGAACGAGGCGCTGGAGGAGCGGGTCAACCATGAGATCGACACCCGGGTCCAGGCCCTTGTGGACGAGGCCGAGCAGTGGGCCCAGGAGGGGCGGGATGCCTATCTGGCCACTGGCGGCGACCCTGCCGACTATACGCCGGTGATGATCGACGCCGACTATGTGGTCGAGCACCAGAGTGAGCGCTATCTCTCCTTCGTAGTGACCGTCACCCAGACCCGGGCCACCGCCAGCCAGCAGTTCTTCCCCTACACCGTGGACCTGGAGACCGGCGAGGACGTGACCCTTCAGGACCTCCTGGGGGAGGACTGGAAGGAGACCGTCAACGCCTCGGTGAAGGAGCAGATCGCCCAGCGCAGCCAGGACCCCGACAACTTCTATTGGGATGGCAGCAACGGCATTGAGGGCTTCACCTCGGTCCGGGACGACCAGCCCTTCTATCTGAACGCCGACGGGAATCCTGTGGTGATGTTCGAGGAGTACGAGATCGCTCCCGGCTATATGGGCATCCAGGAATTTGAGATCCTCCCTCAGGGAGAATGACCAAACGGCAGCGGAGCTCCGGCTCCGCTGCCGTTTTTCTTGTCATAAAAGGGCGCCCGCCGCATGACTGCGGCAGGCGCCCTTTTTGATCGCAAATCGTTATTTCTGGTACTCAAATTCCAGATTGTAGAGGCAGACGGTGTCCCCGTCCTGGACCCCCATGGCCTCCATACGCTCAAAGAGGCCGGACTCCCGGAGGACCCGGTCGAACCAGTTCCGGGACTCGATATCCCCGAAGTTGACGTTGGCCATGAGCCGCTGGAGCCAGGGCCCGTCCACCATCCACACGTCGTCCACCCGCTCGATGGTGACATCTCCACTGGTGTCCAGCTTGGGGGGCTCCGGGATATAGTCGGGCTCGTAGACCTGGATGGGGGGCAGGCTCTGGAGCTGCCCGGCGGCGTACCGCATGAGCTCGTCCACCCCCTGGTGGGTCACCGCCGAGAGGAGGAAGAACTTCATGCCCTTGGCCTCCACGTGGGCCCGGAGGGCCTCCGCCAAGCTGGGGTCCTGGGCGATGTCCAGCTTAGTGCCAGCCACCACCATGGGCCGCCGGGCCAGCTCCGGGCTGTAGGCCTCCAGCTCCCGGCAGATGGCCTCGAAGTCCTCCACCGGGTCCCGGCCCTCCCGGCCGGAGACATCCAGCAGGTGGAGCAGGAGCCGGCAGCGGTCCACATGCCGGAGGAAATCGTGGCCCAGGCCGGCCCCCTCCGCCGCCCCCTCAATGAGGCCGGGGATGTCAGCCAGGACGAAGGAGACCCCCTCCTCCAGGTAGACCACCCCCAGGTTGGGCATGAGGGTGGTGAAGTGGTAGTCGGCGATCTTGGGCCGGGCCTTGGAGACCACCGACAGCAGGGTGGATTTCCCCACGTTGGGGAAACCCACCAGCCCCACGTCGGCCAGGAGCTTGAGCTCCAGCACCACCTCCCGCTCCTGGCCGGGGAGGCCGGCCTTGGCGAAGTGGGGCACCTGCCGGGTGGGGGTGGCGAAGTGCTTGTTGCCCCAGCCCCCGTTGCCCCCCCGGGCCAGGACAAAGGGCTCGTGGTCGGACATGTCCCGGATGATCTGGCCCGAGGCGGCGTCCCGGACGATGGTGCCCAGGGGGACCTTGATGACCAGGTCCTCCCCGTCCTTGCCGGAGCAGCGCTTGCCCGTGCCGTCCATGCCGTTGCCGGCCGTATATTTGCGCTTGTAGCGGAAGTCCATCAGGGTGGACATGTGGTCGTCCACCTGGAGGATGATGTCCCCGCCCCGGCCGCCGTCGCCGCCGTCCGGGCCGCCGGCGGCCACATATTTCTCCCGGTGGAAGGACACGGCCCCGTTGCCCCCCTTGCCGGAGCGCACCGTGATCTTGGCGGTGTCCACAAATGCTGCTGCCATAAACTGCTCCTCCCTAAAATTCCAGCAGGTTCAGGCCCACGGTGTCGCTGAACTTCCGGCCCACCTGCCCCTCCCACACCTGGAGGAAGAGCTCCAGGGTGGCGCTGATGGTGCAGGATGTCAGGTGGCCGGCGTGGACCTCCCCGGTGGCGGGGCTGCCGATGGTGATATGGAGGTGGAGATAGGGTGCCCCGTCCATCCGGGTCACATTCCCCACCAGGGCCGAGATCTCGTACTCCCCCCGGAAGCGCCGGGACTGGTACTCCTTCCGCCTGGTGTCAAAGATGCCGATGGTGACGTCGTTGGCCGCCCCCAGGGCAGAGACCGTGGCCAGGTCCACGCCCTCCTGCTCCACCAGCTTTGTGAGGGAGGCCACCACCTCCTCGCCGGGGTCCAGGCGGAGGACATAGCCCTGGGGAAATCTGCGGTATTCCATGTTGCGCTCCTTTCTTGGCCGGGCCCCGCCGAGAAAGGGACCCGGAGAAAAAAGGAAGCCGCAAACGGCTGTTTGCGGCTTCCCCAACTGCATTTACTGCGCGATCTCCACGATAGAGACCTGCTTGCGGTCCTTGCCCAGGCGCTCGAACTTGACTCTGCCGTCCTTGAGGGCGAAGAGGGTGTCGTCGCTGCCCTTGCCCACGTTCACGCCGGGGTGGATGTGGGTGCCCCGCTGCCGCACCAGGATGTTGCCGGCCAGAACGAACTGACCGTCCGCGCGCTTGACGCCCAGCCGCTTGGACTCGGAATCGCGGCCGTTGCGGGTGGAGCCGACGCCCTTCTTGTGGGCGAAGAACTGAAGACCGATGTTCAGCATGGTGTTACACCTCCATGTCTAAGACGATGATATTGTCGGGATACTCCTCGTGGAGACTGGTGAAATAGACCATCATGGCGGTGAGCAGGGTCTGACAGGTGCTCTCGTTGGTCTGTCCCAGTCCACCAGGGAGCTTGAGGGAGATGGAAGCGTCCTTTTCCCGGACCTTCACCGCGGCCTCCAGGCCCAGCACGTCGTTGACGGCGCACTCGGCCAGCCGGACCGCGCTGGTGACGGCGGCGCAGAGGATGTCCTCTCCCTGGGGGGCCAGGCCGCTGTGTCCCTTCACCGTAAAGCCGGTGATGCGGCTGCCCTCAGAAGTAAAGGTGACCTCGATCACGCCGGATCAGGCTTCGATCTTGCCGATGGTGACCTTGGTGTAGGGCTGACGGTGGCCCTGGCGGCGGCGGTAACCCTTCTTGGGGTTGTACTTGAAGATGCGGATCTTCTTGCCCTTGCCGTTCTTCACCACGGAGGCGCTGACCTTGGCGCCCTCCACCACGGGGGCGCCGAAGGTGGCCTTCTCCCCGTCCAGCACAGCCAGGACCTTGTCGAAGGTCACGGTATCGCCGGCCTCGGCGGGCAGCTTCTCGATGAAGAGGGTGTCGCCCTCCGCCACCTTATACTGCTTGCCGCCGGTCTCGATGATTGCGTACATTTCGTTCTTTCACTCCTTCATGACGGGCTCGCTGTCGGGGGCGGAGCGGGGGCATTCAGCCCGCTCACTTTTGGACCCAGTCAAAGCGGCTATAATAGTATATCAGCGTGTTTCCCCCTTGTCAATTCATTTTTTCCGGTTTGGGTCTCTTTTTCGGGCGGTCCGGCCCCCGGCCGGAGGGGGCCGCAGCTCCCAGGGGCTCCAGGGGGCGGATGAGATCCGCTTTACACCGACACCCCGCATGTGGTATAATGGCATTGACATTTTGAGATATCATATCAAAAACTACGAGAGGAGGCAGCTTCGTGGAGGAGCTGGAGGAACTCAAACGCCGGCTGGAGGAGGAGCGGCCCATGCCCTGGGATGCCTTTCCCGACATCGGCCTCTACATGGACCAGGTGATCTCCTACATCGCCCGGCAGCTCATCACCTACGACGAGGGGGAGTCCCTGACCCCGGCCATGGTGAACAACTATATCAAGGATGGGCTCCTGCCCCGGGCCGAGGGGAAAAAGTACAATAAGACCCACCTGGGCTACCTCACCGCCATCTGCGCCCTGAAGCAGGTGCTCTCGGTGCGGGAGACCCGGGACCTTTTGCAGGTGGGGAGCCAGGACCGGGAGCCGGAGGACCTCTATGCCGCCTTCTACCAGGAGCTCTCTCTGGCCCAGGACTGCACCGCCGAGGTGCTGGACCCCACCCTGTCCAGGGAGGAGCTGCCCCGGCTGGCCCTGCGGCTGGCCCTGCGGAGCTACGCCGACAAGCTGGCCTGCCAGCGGGTGCTCAGCCTCCTGGTCCCCAAGGAAGAGAAGGCCGAGCGCAAAAAGAAGTGAGCGCCGCCCCAGGCGGCCCGTTTTTTCGTAAGGAGGGTTTCCGCTATGTCTGATTTTGTCATCGTCACCGATTCGTCCGCCGACCTGCCGGCCGACCTGGTCCGGGAGCTGGGGGTGGAGGTCCTCCCCCTCTCCTTCACCATACAGGGCAAGACCTACCGCAACTATCCCGACGGCCGTGAGATGGCCCCCGGCGCTTTCTACCAGCTGCTCCGCAGCGGCGGGATGGCCACCACCTCTGCCGTCAACGTGGCCGACTACACCGCCGCCCTGGAGCCCCTGCTCCAGGAGGGGAAGGATGTCCTGCTGCTGGTCTTCTCCTCCGGCCTCTCGGCCACCTACCAGTCCTCGGTCATCGCCGTGGAGGAGCTCCGGGAGAAGTATCCCGACCGGAAGCTCTTCACGGTGGACACCCTCTGCGCCTCTCTGGGCCAGGGCCTGCTGGTGTGGCACGCCGTCGAGCAGAATCGGAAGGGGGCCTCCATCGAGGCCGTCCGGGACTGGGTGGAGGAGAACAAGCTCCATCTCTGCCACTGGTTCACCGTGGATGACCTCCACTTCCTCAAGCGGGGGGGCCGCATCTCGGCCGCCACCGCCGTGGTGGGCTCCATGCTCTCCATCAAGCCGGTGCTCCATGTGGACGATGAGGGCCACCT
>DWWJ01000120.1 GCA_019119795.1 Candidatus Intestinimonas pullistercoris | reverse complement strand
TTGCCCCCGGCGGTGTCCAGGTGGGCGATGTGCATCCAATACCTGCACCAGGGGTGGCCCAGGTAGGCCTCGGACTGGGCGATCTCATTGGTGTGGTGGGGGAAGGCGTTGTCCACGCCGCCGCAGTGGATGTCCAGGTACTCCCCCAGGTATTTCATGGAGATGCAGGAGCACTCGATGTGCCAGCCGGGATAGCCCACCCCCCAGGGGGAATCCCACTTCAGGGCCTGGTCCTCAAACTTGCTCTTGGTGAACCACAGGACGAAGTCGGTCTTGTTGCGCTTGTTAGCGTCGGCCTCCACGCCCTCCCGGACTCCCACCGCCAGGTCCTCCTCGTCGTGGTCGTTGAAGACATAGTAGTGGTCCAGCTTGGAGGTGTCGAAGTAGACGTTGCCCCCGGCGAAATAGGCGTAGCCCGTGTTCATGAGCTTGGTGATGACCTTGATATAGTCGTCGATCATGCCCGTGGCCGGCTGCACCACATCGGGATACTTGATGTTCAGCTTTTTGCAGTCGGCGAAGAAGGCGTCGGTGTAGAACTTGGCGATCTCCATGACCGTCTTGTGTTCCCGCTGGGCTCCCTTCACCATCTTGTCCTCGCCGGTGTCGGCGTCGGAGGCCAGATGGCCCACGTCGGTGATGTTCATGACCCGCTTGACGTCATAGCCGTCCCACCGCAGGAATTTTTCCAGTACGTCCTCCATGAGGTAGCTGCGCAGGTTCCCGATGTGGGCGAAGTGGTAGACGGTGGGGCCGCAGGTATACATGCCCACCTTGCCGGGGACGTGGGGGACAAAGTCCTCTCTGGTATGGGTCGCGGAATTATACAGCTTCATCTTGCTCGCTCCTTACAGATTCACACTCTTATTTTGTTCATCCATGTACTTTTCCAACCACTCCAGCCGGGAGGAGAGGGCCTGGAGCTCCTTCTGCACCGGGTCGGTGACGTGGATCTGGTCCACCGCAGTGGCGAAGTCCACCTTCTCCCCGGCGATGCGGACCACCCGGGCGGGGACGCCCACAGCGGTGGCCTCCGGAGGAATTTCGGTGAGGACCACGGCGTTGGCGGCGATGCGGGCGCCGTCCCCCACCTTGAAGGGACCAAGCACCTTGGCCCCGGCGGAGACCATCACATTGTTCCCCAGGGTGGGGTGGCGCTTGCCCTGGTCCTTGCCGGTGCCCCCCAGGGTGACCCCGTGGTAGAGCAGGCAGTCGTCTCCGATCTCCGTGGTCTCGCCGATGACGATGCCCATGCCGTGGTCAATGACGAACCGGCGGCCGATCTTGGCCCCGGGGTGGATCTCGATGCCGGTGAGGTGCCGGGCGATCTGAGAGTTGAGCCGGGCCAGGAAAAAGAGCCGGTGGCGGTAGAGCCAGTGGGAGACCCGGTGAAACAGCAGGGCGTGGACACCGGGGTAGAGCAGGAAGATCTCCAGCTTGGACCGGGCCGCCGGGTCCCGGGCCTGGTAGGCGGAGAGGGTTTCCATCAAACCTCGAAACATAGGGCACCTCCTAATGGAAAAGGGTGGACGAGGGACGCCGCGGGACGGCAAAAAGCGCCTCCCATGCCCGAAGGCATGAGAGGCGCTGGTCATTCCACACGCGGTTCCACTCTCGTTTTTCGCTCGCGGGGCCGGTAACGGGGCCTGGCCGTGGGACATTACGCCCCCGCGCTCCCGGATGCACTTCACGCGGGGCTCCCGTGGGTCCGCTCTCAGCCGGTGACGGTCCCTCTCTTGCCGGGCAGGCTCCCCCGCGCTACTCTTTCCGTTCCTCGCGCCGGTTTCTCCTATGTCTTCAGTATATTATCATTCCCCGGCCCTGGTGTCAAGCCCCACCGGATCTTCTTCCCGCCCGCCCTTGACAAACCTGCTCCGTTGTCTATAATAATTGATATGTCAATGATTGATATATCAACAAAGGAGGCAGAGGGATGGAACAGCGGTTTCATATGCTGCTCTACCGGGCCTTTCACGCCCAGCGGAGTCGCCTGCGGCCCCGGCTGCGGGAGCTGGGACTGGGCCCTGGGCAGCCCAAGCTCCTCTCTTACCTGGACCGGCGCGGCCCCTGCCGGCAGAAGGAGCTGGCCGACTACTTTGAGGTGGACCCGGCGGCGGTCTCCCGGATGCTGGAGGCCCTCCAGCGGGGCGGCTTCCTCACCCGGCGGACCGACGACCAATGCCGCCGCCGGGACCTGGTGGAGCTCACCGATGCCGGGCACGAGGCTGCCCGGCTCTGGAATGCCGCCTGCCGGGAGATGGAGGAGCAGATGCTCCAGGGCTTTGCTCCGGAAGAGCGGGAGCGGTTTGCTGACTACCTGCTCCGGGCCCGGCAGAATTTGCAGACGAGAGAGGGGGATGCCCCATGGGAGACCTGAAACGGCTGGCCCGCTGCCTGGGGCCCTACCGCCGGGACCTGTTCCTGGGGGCTTTTCTGATCCTGGTGGAGACCGTCTTTGAGCTGATCATCCCCGTGCTCATGGCTGACCTCATTGATGTGGGGGTGGCCCAGCGGGATGTCCCCTACATGCTTTCCAAGGGTGTCCAGATGGGCCTGTGCGCCCTTCTCGCCCTCGTGACCGGCCTGTTGTACGCCCAGTTTGCCGCCCGGGCCGCCTATGGCTGGGGCGCCCAGGTACGGGAGGCGGAATACGCCCGGGTCCAGGACTACTCCTTCGCCAACCTGGACCACTTTGAGACCGCCTCCCTGGTCACCCGGATGACCACCGATGTCACCGTGCTGCAAAACGCCATCAACGGCGGCTTCCGCCCCATGGTCCGGGGGCCGGTGATGCTGGTCATGGGGATCGGGCTCTCCTTCTGGATGGACCCGGAGCTGGCCATGGTCTTTCTGGTCTGCGCCCCGGTGCTGGCCGTGATCCTCTTCTTCATCCTGCGCCGGGTCGCCCCCATGTATGGGCGTCTCCAGCAGATGGTGGACCGTCTGAACAACGTGGTCCAGGAGGGCCTTACCGCCATCCGGGCGGTCAAGGCCTTTGTCCGGGGCACCTACGAGGAGGAAAAGTTTCAGGCCGTCAACACCCAGCTGATGGAGACCAGCCGGAAGACCTTCCGCACCGCCGTGCTCAATCTTCCCGCCTTCCAGCTCACCATGTACAGCGCCATCGTGCTCATCCTCTGGTTCGGGGGAGAAAAGATCCTGGCCGGACGCCTGGAGGTGGGGGACCTCACCGGCTTCCTCAGCTATGTCCTCCAGGTGATGAACTCCCTGATGCTCATTTCCAACGTCTTTTTGATGCTCACCCGTTCCCTGGCCAGCGCCCACCGGGTGGCAGAGGTCCTGGACGAAGTCCCCACCCTCACCTCCCCCGCCGATGGGATCACCCAAATTCCCGATGGCAGTGTGGACTTCGAGAATGTCTCCTTCCAGTACAAGGCCGGGGCCCAGACCAGCGCCCTCTCCGGCGTCACCCTTCATATCCGCGCGGGAGAGACAGTAGGCATCCTGGGGGGCACCGGCTCGGCCAAGACCACCCTGGTGCAGCTCATCCCCCGGCTCTACGACGCCACCGTGGGCACCGTCCGGGTGGGGGGACGGGATGTCCGGGAGTACGACCTCCGGGCCCTCCGGGACGCCGTGGGCATCGTCCTGCAAAAGAACGTGCTCTTTTCTGGCACGGTCCGGGAGAACCTCCTCTGGGGCGATCCGGAGGCCACCGACGAGGCGCTTTGGGCCGCCTGCCGGACGGCTCGGGCCGACGAGTTCCTGGAGCGGATGCCAAAGGGCCTGGATACCGACCTGGGTCAGGGGGGCGTCAATGTCTCCGGCGGGCAGAAGCAGCGGCTGTGCATCGCCAGGACCCTCCTTAAGCACCCCAAGATCCTGATCTTTGACGACTCCACCAGCGCTGTGGACACCGCCACAGAGGCCCAGATCCGCACGGCCCTGGCCGCCCTCCCCGATGTGACCAAAATCATCATCGCCCAGCGGGTGGGCTCGGTCATGGGGGCCGACCAGATCGTGGTGCTGGAGGACGGCAGGGTCCACGCCGTGGGCACCCACCAGGAGCTCCTGGCCGGAGACCCCATCTACCAGGAGATCTACGCTTCCCAGAAGAAAGGAGGGGACGGCGATGGCCAGACAGCTTAGCGGGAAAAAGCCCAAGGACCTGGGCTATACCGTCCGCACCCTCCTCTCTTATATGGGGCGCCACCGCCTTTTGCTGCTGGCGGTGGCCGTGCTGGTGAGCGTCAGCGCCCTGGCAAACCTCCTGGGGACCTATATGATCCGCCCCATCGTCAACCGCCTGGTCTCCGGGGACCTCCAGGATCTGGCCGCCGGCGTGGCGGTGACAGCGGCCATCTATCTGGTGGGGGCCCTGTGCGCCTTTGGGTACACCCAGACCATGGTGAAGGCCGCCCAGAAGGTCCTCTTTGACATCCGGCGGGACCTCTTCGCCCATCTCCAGACCCTGCCCCTGCGCTTTTTCGACACCCGCCGCCACGGCGACATCATGAGTTACTTTACCAACGACGTGGACACCATCTCCGACGCCCTGAATAACTCCTTCGCCATGCTCATTCAGAGCTTCATCCAGGTGGCGGGCACCCTCACCATGCTCTACCTCCTCAACTGGAGGCTCTCCCTGGTGGTCACCGTCTGTTATGTGGTGATGTTCTGGTATATCAAATACAGCGGCAAGCGCAGCAAAGCCTACTACAGCACCCAGCAGGCCTGCCTGGGGGACCTGGACGGCTATATCGAGGAGATGGTTGCCGGGCAGAAGGTGGTCAAGGTCTTCAACCACGAGGACGCCAACCTGGACACCTTCCGGGCAAAGAACGAGGCCCTGCGGAAGGCCGGCACCGGAGCCCAGAGCTACGCCGCCACCATGATCCCGGCGGTGGTCAGCATCTCCTATGTCAATTACGCCATCGTGGCGGTGCTGGGGGGCCTCATGGCCCTGAGCGGCATGACCGATGTGGGGAGCCTGGCCAGCTATCTGGTCTTCGTCCGGCAGGCCGCCATGCCCATCAACCAGTTCACCCAGCAGGGCAACTTCCTCCTGGCCGCCCTGGCCGGGGCGGAGCGGGTCTTCCAGGCCATCGACGAGCCCCCGGAGGAGGACCAGGGCCAGGTGGACCTGGTGAACGTCCGGGAGGAGGCCGGCGGCGGTCTGGTCCCCTGCCGGGAGAAGACCGGCCGCTGGGCGTGGCAGGGGCCGGATGGAAGGCTGGTCCCCCTGCGGGGCGACGTGCGCTTCCAGCACGTCACCTTCGGCTATGAACCTGGCCACCCTATTTTGAAGGATATCAGCCTCTACGCCAAGCCCGGCCAGAAGATCGCCTTCGTGGGCTCTACCGGGGCGGGCAAGACCACCATCACCAACCTCATCAACCGCTTCTACGACGTCCAGGAGGGCAGCGTGGTCTACGACGGTATCGATGTCCGGGACATCAAAAAGGACGCCCTCCGGCGCTCCCTGGGCATGGTGCTCCAGGACACCCACCTCTTCACCGGCACCATCGCCGACAACATCCGCTTCGGCAAGCTGGATGCCACCCAGGAGGAGATCGAGCGGGCCGCCCGGATCGCCAACGCGGACTCCTTCATCCGGCGGCTGC
>DWWJ01000119.1 GCA_019119795.1 Candidatus Intestinimonas pullistercoris | reverse complement strand
TTTGGAGTCAAGAACCGTTTCTTTTTCCGCAGAAAAAGAAATGGTTCTTGCCCCCGGAGGGTATCCGCCCCCGGCAGGCTGCCGGACGGTTCAGGGGCGGCCCCTGTGTCACCGCCGCTCCCGGATGTCGGAGCGCCCCACAAGATAATCCAGGGACACGTCAAAATAGTCAGCGAGAAAAATCAAGTTCTTGAAATTAGGAAAGCTAGTGCCATATTCATAGTTCTGGTAAGCCCGGAGTTTGATAGCGAGCAGGTCAGCCATTGCCTCCTGCTTCAAGGAGCGCGCAAGCCGCAAATCTCGGAGCCTGTCTTTGAACTCCATATAATCTCCTATCTTGACACGCAGTTTATTTGCATATATAATATACGCAAATAAACTACATATGAGGTGATCTTGTGGAACCATATCTCTATGAGGCGGCCTGCCAATGGTACGATCAGGAGCGGAAGCAGGCCAAGCTCCTGGAGCGGCTGCCCGGCTATCCCGCTGCCCATCACAGGCTCTGCCGGACCCAGGAGGGCCTGGAGTCCTGCCTGGACGAGACGGCGCGGGCCGCCTTTCTGGAGTATGAAGAGGCCAGAGGCCGGATGGACTGCCTGACGGAAGAAGCCGCCTTCCTCACCGGCCTGACCGCCGGCCTCCGGCTGTGCCTCAGACTTTGATGAGCTCGTACTTCCGGGTGCCCAGGCCGATCTTCTCAGCGTGCTCCAGGCAGCTCTCCCACTCGGACTCCGGGGTGGTGTTGACAAAGTGGTCGTGGTGGTCCACGAAGTCCTCGGCGTGCATCCGCTCGTCCAGCAGGCTGCCGGGGATGGGCTGCTGCTTCAGGCAGGCGTCCACGCAGGCCTGGTCCAGGGCCACTGGGTCAAAGGAGGCGAACATGCCCACATCGGGGAGGATGGGCAGGTCATTCTCCCCGTGGCAGTCGCAGTAGGGGGAGACGTCGATGACCAGGCTGATGTGGAAGTGGGGACGGCCGTCCACCACGGCCTTGGCGTACTCGGCCATCTTCCGGTTGAGCAGGGCGTTGGCGATGTCGTCCCGGGTGCGGATGGCGTCGAAGTTGCAGGCGCCGATGCAGCGGCCGCAGCCCACGCACTTGTCCGGGTCGATGACGGCCTTCTTGTCCTCCCCGTAGGAGATGGCGTCCTGGGCGCACTGCTTGGCGCACTGGCGGCAGCCCACACAGCGCTTGGCCCGGACCTTGGGCTTGCCGTCGTTGTGCTGCTCCATCTTGCCCCGGCGGGAGCCGCAGCCCATGCCGATGTTCTTGATGGCCCCGCCGAAGCCGGCCACCTCGTGGCCCTTGAAATGGCTCAGGCTGAGGAAGACGTCGGCGTCCATGATGGCCCGGCCGATCTTGGCGGCCTGGACATACTCGCCGCCCTGGACGGGGACCTCCACGTCGTCGTTGCCCCGCAGGCCGTCGGCGATGATGACGTTGCAGCCGGTGGAGAAGGGGGAGAAGCCGTTTTCATAGGCGGCGTCGATGTGCTCCAGGGCGTTCTTCCGGCGGCCAGGGTAGAGGGTGTTGCAGTCAGTGAGGAAGGGCACGCCTCCCAGGGACTTCACCACGTCGGCCACCACCTTGGCGTAGTTGGGCCGGAGGTAGGAGAGGTTGCCGGGCTCACCAAAGTGGATCTTGATGGCCACCAGCTTTTTCTCCATGTCGATGTCGCCGATGCCTGCGGTGCGGATGAGCTTCTCCAGCTTCTGCAGGAGGTTGGTGCCCAGCTTGGCGCGGAGATCGGTGTAATAGACCTTTGCCTGTTCCATGTGTCGTTTCGATTCCTTTCCTGCCGTGCTCAGACGGCGTAATAGGCGGCCTTTCCATCCGCCACGGTCTTTTGGACCTTTCCCCGGACGGTGAGGTAGTCCAGGTGGGACATGCACTCGCCCACGGCGAACCACTTCTGGGCCACCGGGAAGTCCTGCCAGGAGTTTGCCCGGATTTTCCAGGTCATATGGCCGGCGATGTCATAGGCCGGGCGGCCGGGATGGGCCTTCACCACCGACAGGGCCTCGTCCAGGCGCCGATGGTGGTGCTCCAGAAGCTGGGCGATCCGCTGGTGGAAGTCGCCGGTCTTCCGGTGGCCGGGCAGGGCCAGACGCACGTCGTAGGCGTCGATCTTCCGGAGGCTGTCCAGATAGGTGCCCAGGGCGTCCTTCATCTGGATCCAGGCGGTGATGTTGGGGGTGATGTCAAAGAGGACGTGGTCTCCGGTGAACATGACCCCCTGCTCCTCCATCCAGAAGCACATCTGACCGGGGGTGTGGCCGGGCATCAGCAGGCACTGGAGGCGGTAGCCCCCCACCTCCAGGACCTCCCCGTCCCGAAGGCTCTGATAGTGCCCGCCGGAGGGCGGGGCCATGGAGCGGGCGGGATTGGTCTCCTGCATCCGGGCCAGCAGATGGCGGGGGAAGCCCTCCTCCTGGAAGCGCTCCTCCAGCTTGTCCCAGTGGACCTGGCGGGCGTGGAGGTCATCCAGGGTGGGGCGGTCGGCCTCACTGACGTAGATGGTCCGGTCCTGGGCGGCCTCGGGGGCCAGTCCGGAGTGGTCGGAGTGGAGGTGGGTGAGCAGGACGTCCACCTCTCCCCGCCGGAGCCCCAGCTCCCGGAGCCCGGCGAACAGGGCCTCCCGGCAGGCGGGCTGGCGGAAGCCGGTGTCGATGAGGACGGCCCGGTCGGTGCCCTTGATGAGATAGGCGTTGAGCTCCTTGAGCGGGTTCCCCGGCAGGGGCACGGGGATGCGGTAAATTCGTTCGATGATTTCCTCCGGCATAACGTACCTCCCAATCGAATGAAAATATTGATGATATTAAACATATCACATCCAGAGAGAATTGACAATCGACAATTTTGCAAGGGAGGAAAAAAGCCGGGCCCGGCTGATCCCAAAGGATCGGCCGGGCCCGGGCGGCGGAGTCTTTTCATTCAGTGGGAGCGTTGGAGCGCTCCTGGGCGATGTTGAGCACATGGTCGCCGATCCGCTCGAAGTCGGTGAGCATCTCGGAAAAGAGGATGCAGCCCTCGTCGGAGCAGACGCCCCGGCGCATCCGTTCCAGCTGGTTCTGGCGGAAGGTGCTGGTCATGTCGTCTATCTTCTGTTCCAGGGCGGAGACCTGGGTGAGCCAGCCCACCGGATCGGTGACGGCCTGGCCCAGGGCGTCCAGGGCCTCCTGACAGACATCCCGCATCTGGGCGATCTCGGTCCGGGCCTCATCGGAGAAGTGGACGTCCTTTTTCTTGAGAATGTCGCTGTAGCCGCAGATGTTCACGGCGTGGTCGCCGATGCGCTCAATGTTCCCAGTGATCTTGAAATAGCCGCTCACCGTGGCGGAGTCCTGGGTGTTGGTCTCCTGCACGATGACGTGGGAGATGAAGCGGGAGATCTCCTTGTTGAGGAAGTCGATGTAATCCTCGACCTCCTCTTCCTTAGCGATCAGGCTGGGGTCCCGGTCCAGAACGGCCTGAAACGCAGTGGAGACATTTTCTTTTGCCATGTCAAGCATCCGGTCCAGCTCCTGCCGGATCTGATTGATATAGATGGCAGACAGGCCGATGGTCCGGTCCTGATTGGCGTTGACCGGGATGAGATAGGCCAGATGCATCCCTTCCTCCTGATCTTGGGGGCGGTCGGGCAGAATGTGCATGGCGGCCTTTACCAGATAGTCACCCAGCGGCAGGAGCACCAGCGTGGTGACGATATTGAAGAGGGTGTGCATATTGGCGATCTGGGCGGCGGGATTGGCTGGTGTGAGGCTGATCATGAAGTCCACCAGGGAGAGCCCCAACATGGGCCCCACCAGACAGACCGTGGTGAAAATCGTCGTACCGATTAGATTGAACATCAGGTGGATGATGGTGGTCCGCTTGGCACTGCGGCTGGTGCCGATGGCGGCCAGCACAGCGGTAATGCAGGTGCCGATGTTCTGACCGAAGAGGACGAATACGGCGCTATGAAGGCCTACCACGCCGCTGTTAGCCAGGGCCTGGAGAATGCCTACCGAGGCGGAGGAGGACTGGATGATGGCGGTAAAGACCGCGCCGGCCAGGATGCCTAGGATGGGGTTGGAGAACTGGGTCATCAGGTTTACAAAGGCAGGCATGTCCCGCAAGGGGATCATAGCGGTGCTCATCATGTCCATGCCAATGAAAAGGACACCCAGACCAGCCAGAATGCTGCCATAGTGGTTGATCTGCTGATTTTTGATAAAAAGCATCATCACTACGCCGGCAAAGGCAAAGAAGGGAGCCAGGGCCCCCACGTCCAAGGCAATGAGCTGTCCGGTGATGGTGGTGCCGATGTTGGCGCCCATGATGATCCAGACCGCCTGGGTCAGGGTCATCATGCCGGAGTTGACGAAGCCCACCACCATCACTGTGGTGGCGGAGGAGGACTGGATGACAGCGGTGATGGCCGCGCCCACCAGGACGCCCAGGATCCGGTTGGCGGTCAGCTTTTCCAGGATGCTTTTCATGCGGTTGCCCGCCGCGGCCTCCAGGCCGGAGCTCATCATCTGCATCCCGTGCAGGAAGAGCGCCAGCCCGCCCAGCAGACTGAGGATATTGGCGATACTCATGCCGATTTCTCCCTTTCTCAATCAAAAATAAAGAGACACAGCCCGCCTCTCCCAAGGGCCATAAGGCCCCGGAAGACGCGGGTCATGTCTCTCGGCCTGCCGGAGGGAATGGATCGAAACCCATAACAGCGGACTCCGTCTTTGGAGTACCGTCCATATTGCACCAGACTCCTTCCGGCGAGATTCGCAAGTCCCAACACGGTATATTATAGGGAAAAAGGTCGGAGCCGTCAATAAAATTTTACGTCTTTTATACGAATATTTTACGCAGTATCTTCTGGCGCTTTCAAAAAGACAGGATGCCCGGGTGAGGAGCGCTCCGGGCAGTAGCGGAAATCCAGGCGGTCGAAGGCGGAGAGGGCCTCCGGGCTTTCCGCCGCTGCCTCGGCCAGAAAGCGGACCATCTCCCCACGGGCCATTTTGACGTAGACGCCCTTTTCCACCACCCGCCCGTCGGGCAGGAGCTGGCCGAAGACCGGGGTGACCACCTGGACTTCCGGCGGCAGATGGGGGAGCACCGCCTTGGCGTACTCCTCCGAGGCCAGGTTCAGCAGGATGTCGGTCCCCTCCAGGGCGGCGGCCAGACTGCCGCCCCAGAACCCGTAGAGGTCCCGGCAGAAGTCGGTGCGCAGCTTGGCCTGCATCTCCAGGCGGTAGGGGACCACCCCGTCGAAGGGGCGGAGGATGCCGTAAAAGCCGGACAGGAGAAAGAGGTGCTCCTGGACATAGGCCAGCTCCCGGCTGGTAAAGACAGCGGGAGCCATATAGCGGTACTGGATGCCCTCATAGGCCAGGAGGGCGGGGGTGAGCCCCCGCCGCAGGTCCATGTGCTGGAAGCGCTCGTAATTGAGCTGGGCGATCTGTTCATTGCAGGCCAGGAGCTTCCGGAGTGCGGGCAGGTCCAGCCCCCGGAGATAGGCGAGCAGCTGCTGGGTCCGCTCCAGATACCGGGGCAGCCCCAGCGGCGCCGGGCCGTCCAGGTCCTCTTTCATCTTTTTCGCCGGGGAGAGGATGATCCGCATGACCATGATGGGCGCCTCCTCCGCCGGTCAGGACTCAGAGAGGGAGGAGAGGTATCCCTCCAGGGTGGAGAAGGGGATGGCCTCCTCGTCGGGCGTAAAGAGCATGATAAGGATGAGATAGTCCCCGTCCTTCCGGGCGTACTGCCGCTGATAGGGGGCGGTCTCCCCCTCCATCGTCAGGGGAAGCACCAGATAGCGCCGGCCCGCCAGCTCCAGGTGGAGCACATCGCCGGTGGTGTAGGTGGCGCCTTCCATCTCAGCCCCGGATTGCAGACCCTCCAGATAGGTGTCGGCGTTGGTGCTGGTCTCCTGGACCAGGGCCAGGATGCCAGCGCCGGTCTCCGGGTCGGTGGCAGAGAGCTCGTAATGATAGACGGAGTCGGGATTCTCGCCGTCCCCGCCCCGCTGCATGTCCAGGATGCGGTCAGCGTCAGTGCTCATCTGGGAGAGCGTATCCTCGTCGGCGGCCTCCCAGCCCTCGGGCAGGGTGAAGCGCAGGCCCAGGAAGGCACTGTAATAGGTATCGTCCCGCCAGTAGCCAGGAGAGTAGAAAATTTCCTCTTCAGAGCTGCAGCCGGAGAGCAGGCCGACTGCGGCGGCCAGGAGCAGGGCGACGGCGATGGTGCGTTTCTTCATGTTGCATTGAGCCTCCTGTGTTCAGACATTCTTCCCGTATCATACCATAAAAAAGCCCAAGAGGGAACAGGCATCCGGGGGAGAATGAAAAAAGAAGGCGGGCTGGGCCATCAGGCCCAGCCCACCGAAAGAGATCGGAAGGGGGGGAAAAGCGTCAGCCCGGTATCTGCCCCTGGGCCGGCTGGACGGCCTCCTCTGCGGCGGTATGGGCCGCGGGAGCAGGCTCCTGGGGACGGGCCAGGAGCTCGGCCTTGCTCTGAAGGACGCAGGCGATATAGCGGAGGGCCGCCACGGCGCCCCAGAGGAAGAAGGCGGTAAAGACCTCGTCATCCATCTCATCCATGAGGAAGATCAGGGCGGTCCCCGGGCCGCCGGCCATGGTCAGCCGCAGCCCCGCCAGAAGGAGTGCCAGGGTGGAGAGGACGGCGGCGATGAGGAGGAACAGGGAGAAGAGCTTCACCGCGCCGCCGGCAATGGATAGATTCGAGGCAGTGGGGTGTCCTGCATAGAGCTGGAACCATTTTTGTTCACGTTTCATAAAGGCCTCCATATTGGAAGAGTGGGGCCCCGCGGCCCGGGCCGGAGGCCGGGGGCGGGGCCGAACACTCAGTCGTAGATGGACTCAGAATCCCGGGAAATGACCGCGCCGCTGTAGGCGTCGATCTCGAACTCGTACTCCATGGTGCCGTAGACAATCTTGACCTCGTACTCCGCGCGGCCGTCATCGTAGTCCAGACGGGCATAGCGGACATTGGCGTCGGTGGCGCCGGAGACATAGGACAGGGCGATGCTTCTGGCCTTGGACTCGCCGATATAGGAGCCGGTGTTCCCGCTGGGCTGGGTGTAGCTGTAGTACTCGGCGTCGTAATCAAAGCTGAGGATTTCTCCGGTGCGGGCGTCGATCTCGTAGTCGTACTCCTTGTAGTCACTGGTATAAAACTCCACGTCATAGACCTGGCGACCGTCATCCCAGTCCAGGTGGCAGCGGACAAAGCTGACCTGGCTCTCGCTCAGACCGGCATGGGTCAGGGCTTTGCTCTGGGCCTCTGCTTCGGTGATGAGACCATTGGAAGAAGTTTGTGTGTTCTGAGTATTCTGGTTGTTCTGGCCTGCGCCGGTGTTGTTGAAGCTGTCGGCGTCGGTCACCAGGAGCTCGCCGCCCAGGGTCACGGTGCTGGTGGCACTGTCCCAGGAGACAGTCTTACCCATCAGGTTCCCGATGGCCCGGATGGGAAGGTAGACCGAGCCGTTGTAGATCAGGGGGTAGACAGCGTTGCCATTGACGTCGGTGAAGCTCTGCCGGACGCCGTCCACCAGGATGGTGACGTCAGAGCGGACGTCAGCGGTGACGTTCTGGGTGACCGCGGCGGTGTCCGGGGTGCCGGTGACCGCCCCGGTGGTACGGGTGCCGGAGAGGCTCACAGTCAGGGTGGACTGGTCCCAGTTGACGTTCTTTCCCATGAGCTCGCCAATGGCGCGGATGGGCAGGTAGGTGGTTCCATTGTAGGCAATGGGGTGGACCTCGGTGCCGGAGACGTTGTAGAAGGTCCGGGCAGTGCCGTCCACCACGATAGAGAGGTTGGGGGAGAGCTGCGCGGTGACGCCCTGGGCGCCTGCGGGCAGGGTGAAGGCCCCGACAGTCAGGGCAGCGCAGAGGGCCAGAGCCCCGGTCCGTTTGGTGAGCTTGTTCCAGTTCATGATGATTCCTCCTGATTCAAATGTTTTTATTATTTTTGATGCAAATCAGCGGTAAATGGACTCTGCATCCCAGCTTCGGATGGCCCCGCTGTAGCCGTCAATGGTAAATTCATACTCCATGCCGGAGTAGTAAATGGTGCCCTCGTATTCCAGGCGGCCGTCGTCCATGTCCACCTCGAACTCCCAGATGTCGCTGACCGAGGCGCCGGGCACCTCTGCCAGGGCGATCTGCTGGGCCTGCTCGGCGGTGATGGCGCTGGTCCCGGCAGCGGGGGCGGTATAGCCCTCCGCGTCGTAGTCATAGGAGAGGACCTCTCCGGTGGAAGCGTCGATCTCGTAATCGTACTCGGCGTAGTCGGCGGTATAGAACTCCACGTCGTAGCGCTGCCGTCCGTCGTCATAGTCCAGGCGGCTCCGCACGAAGGTGACCTCATCGGCGGTGAGCCCGGCGTCTGCCAGGGCGATCTCCCGGGCCCGCTCCTCTGTGATGGTGGTGCCGGACCCGGCGGGGGAGGTCTGGGTGTCATCCGACGGCGCGGGGGAGACCTGGGTCTCGGACTGGGCTCCGGTGGTCCCGTTGGGCAGGCCGGAGACCTGGGTGCCGCCGGTGGACGCTCCGCCGTCGATGATCACGCCGGTAACAGCGTCGATGTTGTAGGCATAGCTCTGGCCGTTGGCGGTGAAGTCCACAGCATAGAAGTCCATGCCGTTCTGCCGGTCCAGGCCCGCTGTGGAGAAGGACGCGGCGGACTCTGTCACGCCGGCGGCCTCCAGGGCGATGGCCTTGGCGGCGTCAATGCCGATATATTCCGCCTGGCTGCTCTGCTGACCACATCCGGCCAGAGACAGGACGAGCAGGACCGCAGCGCCCAGAGCGGGAATGAGCTTGTGTTTCATCTTGTGTACTTCCTTTCCTCTTGCTGGTGATATCCTACCAGAGAAACATGAAATGAACATGAAATGGAAAAAAGATTTCAGAAAATTTTTTCCGGCCCTTCCTCCGGTAGGTGGAGGGTGAAGGTGCTCCCCAGGCCGGGGATGCTCTCCAGGGTCATGGAGCCGCCATGGGCCTGGGAGATCTTTTGCACCATAGCCAGGCCCAGCCCGGCGCCGTTGCCGGCGCTGCGGGAGGGGTCCACCTGGTAAAAGCGCTTCCAGACCTTTTCCTGCTGCTCCGGGGGGATGCCGATGCCGTCGTCCTTGACCTCCAGCCGGATTTCGCCCGGCTCCCGGCCCAGGGTGACCCAGACATGGCCCTCCGGCTTTCCATATTTGAAGGCGTTCTCCACCAGGTTCTGGAGCAGGCGGGTGAGGAGGGCGGGATCGGCCCGGGCGGTGAGGTCCTCCTCTACCTCCAGGGTCAGGCGGTCCCGAGACCAGCCCCCCTCGGCGCAGACCGTCTGGACTAGGGCGGACAGGTCCACCTGCTCCCAGTGGATGGCGTCGGTCCCCTGGTCCAGGCGGGTGATGCTCAAAAGCTGGCCGATGAGGAGGGACATCTTGTCGGCCTGGCGGTGGATCATCTCCAGGGTCTCCCGGTACTCCTCCGGAGACTCCCCGTACCGCTCGGCGTACTCGCAGGCGCTCTTGATGACCGAGACCGGGGTGCGCAGCTCATGGGAGGCGTCGGCGGTGAACTGGGCCTCGGCCTCAAAGGACTGTTCCAGATGGGCGAACATTTGGTTGAAGGTCCGGGCCAGCCGGGAGAACTCGTTGCTTCCCGGCGGGACCTCCACCCGGGCGGAGAGGTCGGAGGCCTCGTTGATGGCGGCCGCCGTGGCCGTGATCTGGTCCAGGGGGCGGAAGGCCCTCCGGGCGATCCAATACCCGCCCAGGCCTGCCAGGAGGATGAACAGGGGCAGGGCCACCATGGCGATGTGGAGCAGGTTGGTCAGGAGCTGGGGGTTTTCCGGGGCCTCCAGGATGCCCCGGAGCCACACCCCGCTGTCCCAGCCCAGCGGGACCCAGAAGTCCAGGATATAGTAGCGGGTGGAGCCCACCGACACCGGGCGGGTCAGACCGTTCTGGAAGGGCTCCGACGCTGTAAAGGAGACCGGCACCTGCCCCGCCAGAAGGGCCTCGCTCTGGCTGTAGACCAGGGAGTAGACCCCGTCGCTGTAAAAATGGAAGTCCTCCCCCAGCTGGAGGCTTCCGTCCACCATGCTGATCTGGTTCAGATTGCCCCGCACCGTCTGGGAGAGCTGGTCCATGGCGGTCTGGGTGGAGACGCTGCCGCTGATGAGCAGGAGAAAGCCCAGCAGAAGTCCGGCCATCAGGACCATCAGCAGCAGGTACCAGATGGTGATTTTGACTTTGACATTCAGCCGCTTCACGGGTTCCCTCCCTCGTCCCTGGGGGCCCGGATGACCCAGCCCATGCCCCGCATGGTGTGGATGAGCTTCTGCTCCCGGCCCTCGTCGATCTTCTTCCGCAGGCGGCTCATGTAGCCGTCCACATTATTGGAGCTGCCGGAATATTCATAGTTCCAGATCTGGTCCTCGATCTGCTCCCGGGAGAGGACCTTCTCCTTGTTGCGGATGAGGTACTCCAGGATGGAGAACTCCTTGGGCAGCAGGGGGATCTCCTCGCCGCCCCGGGTGACCCGCCGCTGCTCGATGTCCATGGTCAGGTCTCCGATGGTGAGGAGGTTGGTCCGCAGACCCACGTGCTTCCGGGTCCTGGCCCGGATGCGGGCCAGGAGCTCGTCAAAGTCAAAGGGCTTGATGAGGTAGTCGTCGGCCCCCAGGTCTAGGCCCTTCACCCGGTCGGCCACGCTGTCACGGGCGGTGAGGAAGAGGACCGGCGTGTCGATCCCCTGGCTCCGTATCTCCTGGACCAGGGTGTACCCGTCCTTTTTGGGCATCATCACGTCCAGGATCACCGCGTCGTACTCCGCCCCCAGCAGGTGGAGGGCGGCATCCTCGCCGTCCAGACAGCCGTCCACCGTATAGCCGGCCTTGGTCAGCACCTTCCGGAGCAGGAGGTTCAGGTCCTGCTCGTCCTCTACTACTAAAACACGCACGATGTCTGCCTCCTTTGGATGGCCGCCGGGAGCCGCGGGTCCCGGTGCGGTCCGCTGCCCCTATCATACCACAGGTTCGGCGTTTGTCCAGAAAGAGGCGGAAAAGTTTTTGCGCGGGACAGCGTGATCCGGCCGCAGACCCTTGCCTTTTGGCCGGAAGTGTGGTATGCTGAGGACAAGCAGACAAGACTCATATAGGTTCGCTGTCTTATGGTGCGGACGTTTCTACGGGGCCGCCTGAGGTCCTGCTATGAGTGCCCGCCGGAGGGGGATATCCCACTCCGGCAGGCGCTTTTGTTTTGCCAAGAACCATAGTAAGGAAGTGACCGTATGAACCCCATCATTCTCAAGGGCACCATCGTCTCCGCTCCGGTCCTGGGGCGGCTGGAGATCACGCCGGGGGGCTATCTGGCGGCGGAGGAGGGGCGGATCACCGGCGTGTGGCCCGTCCTGCCGGAGCGGTACGCCGGGGCCCCGGTGGAGGACTTCGGGGACGCCCTCATCCTCCAGTCCTTTACCGACCTCCACCTCCACGCCCCCCAGTACCCCATGCTGGGCATGGGCATGGACCTGCCCCTGCTGGACTGGCTGGACGCCTATGCCTTCCCCACCGAGGCCCGCTTCTCTGACACCGGCTACGCCCGGGAGGTCTATCAGAAGCTGGCCCGGGAGCTGGCCGGGCACGGTACCACCCGGGTGTGCATGTTCTCCTCCCTCCATACCGACGCCACCCTGATCCTGATGGAGGAGCTGGAGCGGGCGGGGATCACCGGCTATGTGGGCAAGGTGAACATGGACCGAAACGGCGGGAAGGACCTCCAGGAGACCACAGAGGAGTCCATGGCCGAGACCCTGCGCTGGCTGGAGGAGAGCCAGGACTTTGCCCACATCCGGCCCATCCTCACCCCCCGGTTCACCCCCTCCTGCACCGATGCTCTCATGGCCTTCCTGGGGCGGCTGGCGGCGGAGCGGGACCTGCCGGTCCAGTCCCACCTCTCGGAGAACACCGCCGAGCTGGCCCTGGTGGCCAGCCTCCACCCCGACTGCCCCCAGTACTGGGAGACCTATGCCAAGTTCGGCCTGTGGGGCCCCAAAACGGCCATGGCCCACTGCGTCTGGTCGGACGCCCGGGAGCGGCAGGCCATGAAGGAGGCCGGGGTCACGGTGGTCCACTGCGCCGACTCCAACCAGAACATCTGCTCCGGAGTGGCCCCGGTGCGGGTGATGCTGGACGAGGGCCTGAAGGTGGCCCTGGGCAGCGACATCGCCGGCGGGGACCACCTGGACATGCTGGACGTGGCGGCCTCGGCCATTCGGGCCTCCAAGGCCCGGCGCATCCTGGACGGCTGGGAGACTGAGCACCTCACCGTGGCCGAGGCCCTGTACCTGGCCACCTCCGCCGGGGCGGCCTTTTTCGGGGCCCGGCCCGGCTTCGGCCCCGGGGAGCCCCTCCACGCCCTGGTGCTGGACGACAGCCAGCTCCCCAAGCCTCACCCCCTCACCCCAGAGGAGCGGGTGGAGCGGGCCGTCTACCGGCGGCAGCCCGGAGCCATCCGGGCCGTCTGGAGCCAGGGGCGCAAAATTTTCTCGGCGGAAGAAAACGGATAAAAGGAGGCCGGAGCCCCAAGGGGGGGCTCCGGCCTCCTTTTTACGGCTTTACGGCGATTCGGTCCCGGGCACCTGGGGCAGCTCGGTGAGCCAGTGTCCCGGCCCGGCGGCGTCCCCGTCGATGGGGATGTACCAGTAGGCAAAGGAGATGCCCATTACCTCCTCCGGGGCCACCGGCTCCTGGAAGGCCCAGCACTCCAGCATCCGGGTGTCGATCCCGGAGCCGTCCGCCGTGCGGCCGAAGCCGCCGCCCCCCTCCCACCGGGGGAAGCAGACCGTCCCATCGGCCAGATAGACGGCGAAGGGCTGGTACTGGAGCACCGACTCGGCCTCCTGCTCAAAGAGCAGGGAGGGCCCCAGCTCTGAGAGGTAGAGCTCCTTCAGCCGGACCGTG
>DWWJ01000118.1 GCA_019119795.1 Candidatus Intestinimonas pullistercoris | reverse complement strand
CTCCAGGCCTCGGCCCCGAAGATGCCCGCCTTCAGGGGGATCTGGTCGGGGGTGAGGCCCATCTCCTTCATGGTCTCGCCGATGTAGGCGGCGTAGGAGGGGGTGCAGCAGAGGATGGTGGCCGAGAGGTCCATGATGAACATGATCTGCCGCTCCGTGTTGCCGGAGGAGGTGGGGATGGTGAGGCAGCCCACCTTGTGGCTGCCGCCGTTGAGGCCGGGGCCTCCGGTGAAGAGGCCGTAGCCGTAGGACACCTGGCAGACGTCCTCGTTGGTGCCCCCGGCGGCCACGATGGCCCGGGCGCAGCAGTCCTCCCACAAATCAATGTCAGGCTGCGTGTAGAAGGCCACCACCCGCTTGCCGGTGGTGCCCGAGGTGGACTGGATGCGCACGCAGTCCTTCAGGGGCACGCCCACCAGGCCGTAGGGGTAGGCCTCCCGCAGGTCGGCCTTGGAGAGGAAGGGGAGCTTGTAGAGGTCGTCACTGGACCGGATGTCGGCGGGGGTGACTCCCTTCGCCTCCATCTTCTTCCGGTAGTAGGGCACGTTGTCCCAGACATGCTTGACCTGCGCCACCAGACGCTCATCCTGCCAGGCCTTGATCTGCTCCCGGGAGGCGGTCTCGATCTCCGGCTGGTAATACCGTTCCATTGGAATCATCCCTCTCTATGATAGTAGTGGATACCTATATCAGTTTGAAAAAAGCCCTGGACATGCCGTAAAACAGCTGCCTGATCCAGAGAATATGGTCCGCCGGGGCTATCCTGCGTCCGGCGGGCACCAGTCTGCCGGGCGCAGGCGCAGGCCGTATTGGGCCACATCATGCCATGCCCCCAGCTTGAAGCCCATTTGGGGATACAGCCCGAGACGAGTGAAGCCAAAGCGCCGATGCAGGGCCTCGCTGCCCGGGTTGGGCAGGGCCAGGACCGCATACAGATTGACCAGCCCCTGGGCCGCCAGCCGGGGAAGCAGCGCGCGGTACAGGGCGGTGCCGATGCCCTGGCCCTCCAGGCCCCGCTTGACATAGACCGTGAGCTCCGCGTTCCAGCGGTACGCCTCCCGCTCCATATGGCGGTGGGCGTAGGCATAGCCCACTGTCTCCCCGGCCCGCCGGCACACCAGGTAGGGATAGGACCGGGAATACGCTGTGATCCGGCGGCGAAACTCCTCCACCGAGGGAGAAACGCACTCAAACGTCACCCAGCTCTCCTGCACATAGGGGACGTAAAGGGCCAGAAGTCCGGCGGCGTCCTCCGGGACGGCCGGGCGGATGTCCAGGGAAACAGAGGTTTTCTCTGTGTCCTCCATTGTTCCCGCCCGGGCTCAGGCCTTCCGCCCCAGGGCGAAGGCCTTTTTGTTCAGCTCCAGGAACTTGGGGGGGACGCAGGCCTGGATGGACTCCTGCCAGGCCTCCTCGGGGAGGTCGAAGTAGTGGGAGAGCCGCCCCATGAGCACCAGGTTCACCGCTTTGGCCGACCCGGCCTCCTCGGCCAGGGCCAGGCAGTCCATGGCGTCCACCTTGGCCCCGGCGGCCTTCATCTTCTCCACCAGATTCTCGGGGTACTCTGCCGCCCCGGTGATGACGGGCATGGGGTCCACCTGCTGGATGCTGGTGACGATCTGGCCGTCGGGCTTCAGGTAGCCCAGCCACCGGGCGGCCTCCAGCAGCTCGAAGGAGACGATGTAGTCGGCCTCCCCCCGGTCGATGACGGGGGAATAGACCCTGTCGCCGTAGCGGACGTAGGTGACCACGCTGCCGCCCCGCTGGGACATGCCGTGGACCTCGGAGACCTTGACGTCATAGCCCTGCTCCATCAGCAGGTGGCCTAGCAGCTTGCTGGCCAGCAGGGAGCCCTGGCCACCCACGCCTACGATCATGATATTTTTGGTTTCCATGGTTCAGCCCTCCTTTCCGGTGCTGGCGAAGGCGTCCACCGGGCACATCTGTTCGCAGACGCCGCAGCCCACGCACAGGGTGTTGTCCACATGGGCCTTGCCCTCCCGCATGGCGATGGCGGGGCAGCCGATCTTCATGCAGCTCTTGCAGCCGACGCACTTGGCGGTGTCCACCTCCAGGGGGGGCTTGGGCTTGACATACTTCAAGAGGGCGCAGGGCCGGCGGGAGATGATGACCGAGGGCTCGTCCGCGGCCAGCTCCTCCTTCACCGCCTGGTCGGTGGCCTTCAGGTCATAGGGGTCCACCACCCGGACCCGGCGGAAGCCCATGGAGCGGCACAGGGCCTCCAGGTCGATCTTTCCGGCGGGGTCGCCCTTGATGTTGTAGCCGGTGGTGGGGTTCTGCTGGTGCCCGGTCATGCCGGTGATGGAGTTGTCCAGGATGATGACGGTGGAGTTGGACTGGTTGTAGGCGATGTTGGCCAGCCCCGTCATGCCGGAGTGCATGAAGGTGGAGTCGCCGATGACGGCCACCGTCTTGTGCTCGCTCTCCGCCCCCAGGGCCTTGTTGAAGCCGTGGATGGCCGAGACCGAGGCCCCCATGCACAGGGTCATGTCCATGGCGGACAGGGGGGCCACAGCGCCCAGGGTGTAGCAGCCGATATCCCCCAGGACGGTGCATTTGTTCTTGTTCAGGGTGTAGAAGAGACCGCGGTGGGGGCAGCCGGCACACATCACCGGAGGCCGGGGCGGGATGGCGTCAGCCAGGGCGCGGCCGGTATGTACCGGGAGGCCCAGCTTTTCGGCCACCAGGTTCTGGGAGAACTCTCCAGTGAGGGGGAAGGCCCCCTTGCCCAGGGGGTCCAGGCCCAGGGCCCGGCAGTGCTCCTCGAAGAAGCCGTCCAGCTCCTCCACCACCACCAGCCGGTCCACCGAGGCGGCGAAGTCCCGGATGAGCTGCTCCGGCAGGGGCCAGGCCATGCCCAGCTTCAGCACCGGGAAGCGGTCCCCGCAGACCTCCTTCACATACTGGTAGCTGGTGGAGGAGGTGAGGATGCCCATGCTGTGGTCCTCCCCGGGCTCCAGGCGGTTGATGGGGGCGGTCTCGGCCCAGGCGACGAGCTTCCGGGTGCGCTCCTCCACCACGGGGTGGCGGCGGATGGCGTTGCCGGGCATCATGACATACTTGGCGATGTCCTTCTGGTAGGGCCGGGGGGCGGGCTCCACCCGCTCCTGGGTGTCCACCAGGGCCTGGGAATGGGAGACCCGGGTGCACATCTTCAGCAGCACCGGGGTGTCGAACTCCTCGGAGAGCTCATAGGCCAGCTTGGTGAAGGCCAGGGCCTCGGCCGAGTCGGAGGGCTCCAGCATGGGGACCTTGGAGGCCACGGCGTGGCGGCGGGAGTCCTGCTCATTTTGAGAGGAGTGCATCCCGGCGTCGTCGGCCACGCCGATGACTAGCCCGGCGTTGACGCCGGTGTAGGACATGGTGTAGAGGGGGTCGGCGGCCACGTTGAGGCCCACATGCTTCATGCCGCAGAAGGCCCGGCTGCCCGCCAGGCAGGCGCCGAAGGCGGTCTCCATGGCCACCTTCTCATTGGGGGCCCACTCGCAGTAGATCTCGTCGTACTTCACGGCCTCCTCGGTGATCTCCGTGCTGGGGGTGCCGGGGTAGCTGGAGACCACCTTGCATCCGGCCTCATAGAGGCCACGGGCAACGGCGGCGTTGCCCAACATCAGTTGCTTCATTTCCCATCACTCCTTGCTTTCTTTGTGCTCCGGGCTGCCGCTCTCCCGGTCCGGCCGGTCCAGACCGGACCGGAGGATGACATCCCGCATGACGCCGCCGGCGCCGTTGTCCAGCATGGAGCGCCGCACCCGGCTGATGGTGGCGCTGCTGGCCCCGGTCCGCTCCAGGATGTCCAGGTAGACCAGCCCCTGCTGGAGGTAGACCGCCACGTCGAAGCGCTGCTCCATGGAGCGCAGCTCCACCGGGGTACACAGGTCCTCGAAGAAGCGGCAGCACTCCTCCACATCCTTGAGCTTCAAAATGGTTTCATACAGCGCCAGACTGCGCTCCTTGCGCTCTGACTTTGCCATACCATACTCCTTTCGCCCTTCGGCCACCGCGGCGGAATGGTCCCGCTGAACGGTAAGATACTTTAATGTTAGCACATTAAAGCGCAACAGTAAACAGGAAATTAAACTTTTTGAAGATTGCCGGGGGTCTCTCCGGACCGGCCCCCAGGCGGGGGAGTTCTCTCTTGACATCGGGACGCAAATCGGCTATGCTTACTTTAATGGTTTAATGGCAAAAACCAATAAAGCGGAGGGGCGCCCTCCCGGGAAAGGAACGAGGAAGACATGCCCATCACTGATCTGCTGGAGCGCAACAGCAAGCTGTACGGGGACGAGATCGCCCTGGTGGAGATCAACCCGGAGGTCCATGAGGAGCAGCGGGTGACCTGGAAGGAGTACGAGCTCATCCAGCCCACCGGGACCGCCCCCTACCGCCGGGAGATCACCTGGTCGGTCTTTGACGAGAAGGCCAACCGGGTGGCCAACCTGCTGCTGGGCCGGGGCGTCCACAAGGGGCAGAAGGTGGCCATCCTGCTGATGAACTGCCTGGAGTGGCTGCCCATCTACTTCGGCATCCTAAAGACCGGGGCGGTGGCGGTGCCCCTGAACTTCCGCTACACCGCCCAGGAGATCGAGTACTGCGTCAAGCTGGCCGATGTGGACGTCCTCTTCTTCGGGCCGGAGTTCATCGGCCGGGTGGAGGACATTGCCGGGTCCATCGGCCGGGAGCGGCTGCTCTTCTTCGTGGGGGACAGCTGCCCCACCTTCGCCGAGGACTACCACCGGGCGGCGGCCAACTGCTCCAGCGTGGCGCCCAAGGTCCTCATCGAGGACGAGGACGAGGGGGCCATCTACTACTCCTCGGGTACCACCGGCTTCCCCAAGGCAATCCTCCTGCGGCACCAGGCCCTCCTCCAGGCGGCCCGGATGGAGGCCATCCACCACCAGACCACCCATGAGGACGTCTTTTTGTGCATCCCGCCCCTCTACCACACCGGGGCCAAGATGCACTGGTTCGGCTCCCTCTTCACCGGCAGCCGGGCGGTGCTGCTGAAGGGGAACTCCCCCCAGTCCATTTTCGAGGCGGTGTCCGGGGAGGCCTGCACCATCGTCTGGCTCCTGGTGCCCTGGGCCCAGGACATCCTGGCCGCCCTGGACCGGGGGGTCCTCCAGCTCCCCAACTACCACCTGAGCCAGTGGCGGCTCATGCACATCGGGGCCCAGCCCGTGCCCCCCAGCCTCATCAAGCACTGGCTGCGCTACTTCCCCCACCACAAGTACGACACCAACTACGGCCTCTCCGAGTCCACCGGCCCGGGCTGCGTCCACCTGGGGATGGAGAACATCCACAAGGTGGGGGCCATCGGGGTCCCCGGCTACGGCTGGGAGGTCAAGATCGTGGACGAGCTGGACCGCCCCGTCCTCCAGGGCGAGGTGGGAGAGCTGTGCGTCAAGGGCCCCGGGGTCATGGTGGGCTACTACCACGACCCCAAGGCCACGGCGGAGGTCCTCAAGGACGGCTGGCTCCACACCGGAGACATGGCCCGCCAGGACGAGGAGGGCTTTTACTACTTAGTGGACCGGAAGAAGGACGTCATCATCTCCGGCGGCGAGAACCTCTACCCGGTCCAGATCGAGGACTTCCTCTCCGCCCACCCCAAGGTCCACGACGTGGCGGTCATCGGCCTGCCGGACAAGCGGCTGGGGGAGATCGCCGCCGCCATTATCCAGGTCAAGGAGGGGGAGACCTGCACCGAGGAGGAGATCCGGTACTACTGCACCGAGCTGCCCCGGTATAAGCGGCCCCGGAAGATCATCTTTGCCCCCGTCCCCCGGAACGCCACCGGGAAGATCGAAAAGCCCCGGCTCCGGGAGCAGTACTGCGGCGTCCGACTTGTGGAGGCCCAGAGCGAGGGCTGAGGGGCACGCTCCGGCGAAAGAACGAAAAACCTCCCTGCCCGGGTCCGGTCAGGGAGGTTTTTGATGAGAGGAATAGGGACGCCTTAAAGCTCCGACTGGGAGAAGGTAAAGTCCCCCAGGCCGAAGGCGGAGCCGGTGTAGACCACGTCGGCCTGGAGCAGGGCTGCGTACTGGAGGCCCTGGGCGGGGAGGCCGGGGGCATTGAGGTCGATGGAGAAGGTGGCCGAAAGGGTGTCCTCCTGGGCGGTGAAGAGGACCCAGCCCCCCAGGCTGGCGGCCACCTGGCCGCCGGGATCGGAATAGCCCAGAGCGGTGAGGTCCAGCTCCAGGACGGCCTCACCGGCCTGGAGGGTCGCTACGTTGCGCTCGGCGTCATAGGTGCTGGTCAGGGAGAGGTCCAGAATGGCCTCGTAGTCGGCGGGGATGAACTGGAAGAGCTCCCAGGGACCTTCGGAGAAGTCCACAACCGAGAGGCCCCAGACATTGACGCCGGTGCCGCTGCCCTGATGGGTCACGATGGCCAGCTCCAGGTCCAGGTCGCCGTCGTAGTCCCCATAGGCCATGGCGGGCAGGGCCCCAGCAGGGGTGACGAAGGGGATGTCCAGACTCTGCCACTCCGTCCCCACCCGGAGAATGAGCCCCTGGGTCTCTCCGGGACCGTAGAAGCCATAGAGCCAGGTGTCGGCGTCGGGGAGCTGGGCCACTAAGTAAAGTCCGGCGCTGTCCCCCTCCAGGGAGGAGATGGCGGCTGCCAGATCAGTGGTGAGCTGGGTGGGGAAGTCGTCCAGGGTCAGGGTGTCGGGGTCCCCGTCCCAGGCGGGCTCCTCGGAGCCGGAGCCGGTGGGAGCCGGCGGCGTGGTCTCCGGGGGCAGGCTTTCCGTGGGGAGCACCACCGGGGCGCTGCTCTCTACTAGCGGGGTGGGAGACGGTGTGGCGGCCACCTCCTCCGTGGAGAGGGGCGTGGCGCTGGGCGGTGTGGGGACAGGCGTCTCAGGAGCCGTGGACTCCGCGCCGCCGGGGGTACAGCCGGCCAGCGTCACCAGACAGGCGGCACAGAAGGCGATCAGCTTTTTCAACGGGAAGGCCCTCCCTTCCAAAACTAGGAACCTAAAGGATGGATGAGCAAGCTCGTTCGAGTGTAGATTATAGCGCCTTCCACGGAAAAAAACAACCGCCAATTTATGAACATTGGGTAACAAATCGGAAGCGGTGCCGTTACCCGCCAGCCGTCAGCAGCTTCCGCCGGCACAGCCTCCGGTAGGCCAGCAGGGCCAGCAGGCAGGTGACGGTCTCCGCCGCCGGGAAGCAGGCCCACATGAGGGCGGGCTGGAGCAGGCCCAGAACCAGGGCCAGGGGGAGCATCAGCACCACCTGCCGCAGCAGGGAGACTGCCAGACTCAGCAGGGAGGCCCCCAGGGCCTGGAAGACGGCGCACAAAACCGTGGAGACCCCGGCGAAGACAAAGCTGGAGGCGATGATCCGCAGGGCGGTGACGCCAGTGGAGAGGACCTGGGGATCGGCGTCGAAGAGGCGCAGGAAAAAGCCGGGGAAGAGGCATAGCAGCAGGGCCCCTGCCGCCATGATGGCGGCGCCCAGGGCCAGGGCGAAGCGGACCAGCGCCTGGATGCGCTCCCGCAGGCCGGCCCCATAGTTGTAGGCCACCAGGGGAGTCAGGCCGTTGGTGAGGCCGGCCACCGGCATGATGAGGAAGGACTGGAGCTTGAAGTAGGCCCCCAGGATAAAGACGGCGCTGGGGTCGAAGAGGGCCATGATCTTGTTCAGGCCCAGGGTCATCACCGAGGAGAGGGACTGCATGGCGATGGCGGGGACCCCGATGCGGTAGATCTCCCCGATGACCGCCCCCTTGGGCCGGAAGCACCGGAGGGAGAGGGGCAGGGACCTCCGGCGGTGGACCAGGAAAAAGCCGGTGGCCATGCCCACCCACTGGCCCAGGACGGTGGCGATGGCGGCCCCCGCCACCCCCAGGGCGGGGAAGGGGCCGGGGCCGAAGATCAGCAGGGGGTCCACCACCAGGTTGACCACCGCCCCGATGCCCTGGATGACCATGGGCCCCACCGGGTCCCCGGTGGCCAGCAGGATGCGCTCGGTGACGAACTGCATGGTCATGCCCAGGGAGGCCCCGGTGACGATGGAAAGGTAGACACTGCCGTCGGCGATGATGGCGGCGTCCTGGGTGAAGAAGGCCAGGAAGGGCCGGGTGAGAAAGAGCCCGAAGCACAAAAAGGCCACCCAGGAGAGGAGGTAGACGAAGGCACCGTTCAGGGCCACCGCCCCGGCCGCCGCCCGGTCCCCCTCTCCCAGACGGCGGGAGAGAAGGGCGTTGACCCCCACGCCGGTGCCCACGCACACGGCCACCATGAACATCTGCACCGGATAGGCCAGGGAAAGGGCCTGAAAGGCCGAGGCGCTGAGCCGGGAGACGAACATGGAGTCCACCAGATTGTAGAGGGCCTGGATGAGCATGGAGAGCATCATGGGCCAGGCCATGTGGAGCAGCAGGGGGCGCACCGGCATGGTCCCCATCTTTTGGTCGTCCAACGCTTTCCCTCCTTTTTCCGGAAGCCGTCCGGCGGCCGGTCAGACGCCGGGGGTGGACAGCAGGCGCAGGTCAGAGAGGGTGAAGCCCTCCCCGTCGTAGTCCACGCTGGCCAGGACCAGGGCGAAATAGACATTTCTGTCTCCGATGACTGCCCCCGCCCCAAAGGAGGCGGAGAGGCTGTCTCCGCTGGGGGTGAAGAAGGCCACCTGGGAGAAGTCCTCCAGGGGGGCGGCGGGACCGGACTCCTCCGGCCCCAGGGTGTAGGAGGCGGCGTCCCCGCCATAGCGGAGGGTGACGGTGCCCCCCTCGTAGTGGAAGCTCAGAAGGGAGGAGAGCTCGGCGCTGTAATCTGCGGGGGCGTAGGTGTGGAAGGTCCACGCATCCCCCTCCAGCTCACACAGGGTGAGGCCGGTGCCGGTCTCCTGGGTCAGGGTGAGGGCGTACTCCTCTGTCCCGTCCCCGTCGTAGTCCCCCCAGGCCAGACTGCACTGGCCGTCGGGCAGGGCCTCCTCCAGGCGGAGGGGCTCCCCCAGGGCGCCGTCCAGCCGCAGGAGATATTGCGCGCCCTCATAGAGGGCGCAGCGGACCTCGTAGAGGAGCAGGTCCCGCTCCGGGGCGGAGGCATAGACCCGGTAGGACACGTCGCCGTCCACATAGGGCTCGTCCCCCAGCGCGGTGGGCAGCAGGTCCACGTCCACCCCGGTCCACCAGGCCTCGTCCTCCACGGGGATGGACGGGGAGGGGGTGGGCGTAGCGGGCGTGGGGGTCCAGTTCAGGGGCTCCTCTTTGCCGCAGCCGGCCAGGAGGAGCAGGGCGCACAGCAGCAGAGGCAAGGCAGAATGTTTCATAGTGCTCACAGCTCCCTCACATAGCGCAGGTCCACGCAGATGGTGTCCGGGGGAAAGGGGATGTCGGCGTGGGTGCCGTCCCAGGCGAAGCCGTGGGCGGCGTAAAACCGCCGGGCGCTCCGGTTCTCCCGGAGGACGAAGACGAAGCAGTTCCGGTAGCCCTCCGCCCGGAGGCGGGCCAGGGCCTCCTCCATCAGCAGCCCGCCGTAGCCCTTCCCCCGCTCCAGAGGATGGGTGTAGAAGGAGATGATCTCCCCCCAGTCGGCATAGGCCCCGTTGGGAAAGTCGGAGCCCTCCTTCACCCCGGCGCTGAAGTTCTCTGTCCGGGCCCGGCCGTAGTTGAGGCAGGCCACCGGGACATCCTCCCGGCAGAGGAGCAGGCCGCGGGCCCGGCCCAGCTGGTAGTTCTCCCGGAAGTAGGGGACCCAGTGGTCGTCGGTGATCTCCCGGGCCATATAGTCGGCGGGGACCGCCTCGGCATAGGTGTCCCGCCAGCCCAGGGCGTGGATGCGGGACATGGCGGCGAAATGCTCCTCCGTACAGGCGTCCAAAAAGCGCAGGTGTTCCATCTCTCTGTCTCCTCTGACTGCAACAGGTGCTCCCCGGACCCCAGAAAGGGGCCCGGGGAGGGATCGTGTTCAGACCGCGGCGGGCTCGGCCTCCCGGGCCTGCTGGGACTCGGCCTCCTGGGCGGCGTGCTCCTTGGCAAGGCCCCGGGCGTTGGCCAGCATCAGCTTGATGCGGTTTTCCTGGTTGATCTTGGTGGCGCCGGGGTCGTAGTCGATGGCAACGATATTGCTCCAGGGGTAGTCGTCCTTGAGCTTGCGGATCATGCCCTTGCCCACGATGTGGTTGGGCAGGCAGCCGAAGGGCTGGGTGCAGACGATGTTGGGCACCCCGGTGTGGATGAGCTCCAGCATCTCGGCGGTGAGGAGCCAGCCCTCGCCCATCTTGTTGCCGTCTCCCAGGTAGCCCTTGATGTAGCTGTGGAGCTCGTCGAAGTCCCCGGGGGCCCGGAAGCGGTCGGAGCGCTTCAGGGCGTCGATGAGGGCGTGCTGGTAGCGCTTCATATAGCGCAGCAGGAAGCGGCAGACCGCCTGCTTGATCCACTTTCCGCCGTAGAGGTCCACGTCCACATCCCGGTTGTAGATCTTGAAGAGGACAAAGTCCAGCAGGCCGGGGACCACCGGCTCTGCCCCCTCGGAGAGGAGGAACTCGTTGAGGTTGTTGTTGCCCAGGGGGGCGTACTTGACGTAGATCTCGCCCACCACGCCGACCCGGACCTTTTCCTCGCCGGTGACGGGGATGGCCTTGAAGCGGTCGATGATGCGGTCAAAGTTTTTCACCATGCTCTTGTAGGAGAGCCCCTTGCCCTGGGCCATGCCCTCCAGGAGAAAGTCCACGCACTCGGCCGCTACCCGGTCGGTCTCGCCGGGGTTGACCTCGTAGGGGCGGACCTGGTTGCCCACATTCATGATGAGGTCGCCGTACAGAATGGCGAAAACGGCCTTACGGAGGATGCCCAGGGTGAGCTGGAAGCCGGGGTTGTGCTCCAGGCCGGAGAGGTTGATGGAGATGACGGGGACGTAGGAGAGCCCCGCCTTCTCCAGGGCCTTGCGGAGCATGTGGATGTAGTTGGAGGCCCGGCAGCCGCCGCCCGTCTGGGTGATGACCAGAGCCACCTTGTGGGGGTCATACTTCCCGCTCTGGACGGCATTGATGAGCTGGCCGATGACCAGCACAGCGGGATAGCAGGCGTCGTTGTGGACGTATTTCTGCCCGGCGTCGATGACCGGCTTTCCGGTGTTGCCCAGCATCTCCACCTTGTAGCCCTCGTTCTGGATGATGCGCACCAGCATGGCGAAGTGGTCGGGCAGCATCTGGGGCACCAGGATGGTGTATTCCTTCTTCATCTCCTTGGTGAAGAGAAGACGGCCGGTCTTGTCGTAGACTAATTCTGCCAAAATGATCGTTCCTTTCGCGGGCGGCCCGTCATAGGAGCGGGCCGCAAGTCTAGGGCTTATTTGAAATTTGGCGATGTACCCAGCGGCGAGGAATTTTGGGGCGCTGGCAAGCAATTTTTTCGGAGGAATCCTGTCGGATCTCAAGGAAAAATTGTGCCGTCCAGGGGACAAAAGACCCGCCGATCGGGCATGTCGACATGGTTCAAACAAGCCCTAAAGGGAGTCGTCCAGGCGGTCCAGGGGGCGGGCCCAGACCTCGGCCCAGGCCGGGCGGAAGCCCGCCCGCCGGGCCACATTCAGGGAGGCGGCGTGGCTCAGGGCGGTGCCGTAGAAGGGGACCACGCCCCGGTCCAGTAGGGCGTCCTTCAGCAGGGCGGTGAGCCGGACGGCCAGCCCCCGGCCCCGATACCCCGGCAGGACGTTGACGCCGATCTGCCAGAGGCGCGCTCCGTCCCGGCTGGCCGCCGCCATGCCCACCGGGGCCCCGGAGCCGTCCAGGGCGGCCACGGCCAGCATGTCAGGGAGGGCGGGCTGAAAGGCCAGGGTCCCCGCCCAGCGGGGGTCTCCCCGGAATTGCTCCAGGTCCGCTCCCTCATACCAGGCCAGGTCCCCCTTCGGGGCGGTCCGGGGGAGGGAGAGGTCCTGGGAGAAGAAGGGGTGGGCCTTGCAGATGCCCCAGCCGAAGGGCCGCAGGGCCTGGTCCATGGTCCGGAGGCCGCCGTAGTCCAGGCACCACTCGGGCTCCAGGCCGGGGAGGACCTCCCGGGCCCAGGGGAGGAGGTCCGGATGGACGGCGAAGGCCGCCGTATCCCGCCGGATGTGGCCCAGGAAGAAGGGGTGCCCCTCCCAATAGCGCCGCCGGCCGGGGAGCTCCCGCCAGGGGACTACGGTGACGCCGCCCCGGTCCCAGACCGAGGGCTCCAGCCCTAAGTCCACCGCCAGCTGGGCGTCGATGACGGCCTCCAGCTCCTGGCTGGTCAAGCTGCGCCGCCTCCCCCCAGGGACGGGGCGGCGGCCTGGGCCTCCCGGCTCTTTCTGGCGTCCATGGCAGCCATCAGGGACCGGATACGGATGCGCACCGCTCCCAGGTTGTTGATGTCGTCGATCTTAAGCTGGGTGTAGAGCTTGCCGCCGCTCTCCAGGATGTCCCGCATCTCATCGGTGGTGATGGCGTCGGTGCCGCAGCCGAAGGAGACCAGCTGGACCACCTCCATGTCGCTCTGGGTGCAGACATACCGGGCGGCGTTGTACATCCGGCTCTGGAAGGTCCACTGGTTGAGGACGTGCCGGGGGGCGTAGCCCTCCAGGTAGCTCAGGGCGTCCTCGGTGACCAGCACGAAACCGAAGGAGGTGATGAGGTCGTTGATGCCGTGGTTGATCTCGGGGTCGATGTGGTAGGGCCGGCCGCAGACCACGATGATGTTTCGGCCCTCCGACCGGGCCTGGGCGATGTACTGGGCCCCGGTCTCCCGGACATCGTGGACATAGGCGTCGTAGGCGGCGTAGGCCGCCTTGGCGGCCTGCCGGCTCTCCCGGGCGGGGACGCCGAACTCGGCCTCCATGAGCTTGGAGATGCGCTTTTCAAAGTCCTTGTGCCGCCACAGGCCCACATAGGGGTCCAGATACCTGGTCTGCTTCAGGGCCGGGACGTTGGCGGCCAGGAGCTCGGGGTAGTAGGCCACCACCGGGCAGTTGTAGTGGTTGTCGCCGATGCCCTCGTCGTTGTTGTAGGACATGCAGGGGTACCAGATGGCGTCCACCCCCTCCTCCACCAGGGCCTCCACATGGCCGTGGAGGAGCTTGGCGGGGTAGCACACCGTGTCCGAGGGGATGGTGTGCTGTCCCTTGAGGTAGAGCTTTCGGGAGGACTCGGGGGAGAGGACCACCTCAAAGTTGAGCCTGGTGAAGAAGGTGAACCAGAAGGGGAGGTTCTCGTACATGTTCAGGCCGAAGGGGATGCCGATGCGGCCCCGGGAGCCGTCACCCTCTCCCTTGCCCTCCATGGCCCGGAGCTTCTTGTATTTGTAGGTCATGAGGTCGGGCATCTCCACCTTCTCCTTGCCCAGGGGGCGGGAGCAGCGGTTGCCCGAGATGAAGCGCCGCCCGCCGTCAAAGGTGTTGACCGTGAGGGAGCAGTGGTTGGTGCACAGGTTGCAGGTGGCGGGCTTGGCGGTGTGGGTAAAGGTCTCCAGGGCCTTGGCGTCCAGCAGGGTGCTCTGCTCCAGGTGGAGGTCCCGGGCGGCCAGGGCGGCCCCGAAGGCCCCCATGAGCCCGGCGATAGTGGGCCGGATGACGTTCCGGCCCAGCTCCAGCTCAAAGGCCCGGAGGACGGCGTCATTGAGGAAGGTGCCGCCCTGGACCACGATGTGCTTGCCCAGGTCATCGGCGGAGGCCGCCCGAATGACCTTGTAGACGGCGTTCTTCACGATGGAGATGGAGAGGCCCGCCGAGATGTCCTCCACACTGGCCCCGTCCTTCTGGGCCTGCTTGACGCTGGAGTTCATGAACACGGTGCACCGGGAGCCCAGGTTCACCGGATGCCGGGCAAAGAGGCCCAGCTTGGAGAACTCCGCAATGTCGTAGCCCAGGGCCTTGGCGAAGGTCTCGATGAAGGAGCCGCAGCCGGAGGAGCAGGCCTCATTGAGCAGGATGGAGTCCACAGCGCCGTTGCGGACCTTGAAGCACTTCATGTCCTGGCCGCCGATGTCGATGATGAAGTCCACGTCGGGGTTGAAGTGGGCGGCGGCGTTGTAGTGGGCCACCGTCTCCACCAGGCCCAGGTCGCAGGAGAAGGCGTTTTTGATGAGGTCCTCGCCGTAGCCGGTGACGGCCGCCCCCTTGATGGTGATGCGGTCCCCGCAGAGCCGGTAGATCTCCCGGAGCTGCTCCAGGACAATGGCCACCGGGTTGCCCTGGTTGGAGTGGTAGTAGGTGTAGAGCAGGCCGCCGTCGGGGGAGATGAGGCACATCTTGGTGGTGGTGCTCCCGGCGTCGATGCCCAGCCAGGCGTCCCCGGCATAGGTCTGGGGGTCCACCTCCGGGGGATGGTTGGCGTCGTGGCGGACGGTGAACTCCTCGTACTGCTCCGGCCCGTCGAAGAGGGGGAGCATGGTGTCCACCGTGTTTTTGGCCTCCACCGACTCCTCCAGGAGCTTCAGGGCCTCATCAAAGGAGCGGGGGGCGTAATCGGTGGCGCACAGGGCCGCCCCCATGGCGGCGAAGCAGTCCCCGTCCTTGGGGAAGATGGCGTGGTCCTCGTCCAGGTCCAGGGTCTCCACGAACCGCTCCCGCAGGCCCTGGAGGAAGTGGAGGGGCCCGCCCAGGAAGACGATCTTCCCCTTGAGCTCCCGGCCCTGGGTGAGGCCGGCCACGGTCTGGTCCACCACGGCCTGGAAGATGGAGGCGGCCACGTCCTCCTTCCGGCCGCCCTGGTTCAATATGGGCTGGATGTCGCTCTTGGCGAAGACGCCGCAGCGGGAGGCGATGGGGTAAATTTTCTCGTGCTTGAGGGAGAGGGCGTCCAGCTCGTCGATGGAGACGTTCATCAGGGTGGCCATCTGGTCGATGAAGGCCCCGGTGCCTCCGGCGCAGGAGCCGTTCATCCGCTCCTCCAGGGCACCGCCGAAGAAGATGATCTTGGCGTCCTCGCCCCCCAGCTCGATGACGGCGTCGGTGCCCGGTATGTAGGTGTTCACCGCGGCGGCGGTGGCGTAGACCTCCTGGACAAAGTCGATGCCGGAGGCCCGGGCCACACCCAGGCCGGCCGAGCCGGTGATGACCATGCGGACCTCCTGCCCCGTGAGCTTGTCCTGGATGGAGCGCAGGGTCTCGCAGGCCCGCTCCCGGGCCTTGGAGTAGTGCCGCTCGTAGGAGCGGAACAGGAGCTGGTTTTCCTCGTCCAGCACCACCACCTTGACGGTGGTGGAGCCGATGTCGATTCCGATGCGAAGGCTCATAGATTCACCTCATAGCCCCGGAGCGGGGCGCGATTTTTTCGTATCCTATATACTATAACAAATCGACAGGATTTACAACTGAAAATGTGTCACTAAAATACCACAAATCCTAGGGGATTGCAATGGTATTTTGACGGAAAATCCCCAAGAGAAACGGGCCTCTGGAGGCGCGGAGCCCAGGCCCCACAGGGGGTCAGGGCTGCTTTTTGGGCTTCCGGCGGAGCGTGAGGGAGACCTGCCGGGCCTCCGCGGCCTCCCGGAGGAGGGCGGCCGCCCGGGCGGCCAGCTCCCTCCGGGGGAGCTCCAGGACCTGGGAGAGGGCGTCCACCGCCGCCTGGAGGTCCTCCAGCTCCAGCA
>DWWJ01000013.1 GCA_019119795.1 Candidatus Intestinimonas pullistercoris | reverse complement strand
GGCGGGGCCACCTGGGTTCTGGCGGAGCTCCCGGAGGTGAGCGACGGCTGGCAGGCGGACTCCGTCTCCTTCTCCGGGGCCCACGGGCTCCTGCTCAGCCGGATTGGGGAACCCGCCGCCCTGGTCTCCCGGGACTACGGGGCCTCCTGGGAGGTCCTGGGGCTGCCCTGGCCTGCATCCCTGCCGGATGGCGAGCCCTTCTCTCCGGAGCCCGCCCTCTGGTATGACAGCGCTGTCTCCATGGTGGGCATCACCTCGGACCGAACGGCCGCCCTGTTCGATTTTGAGGATGTTTACGGTATTCCCGGGACACTGCTCTACACCGGGGGCGTCCTGAGCTATTTCCCCGACCTGGAGTTCACCCGCCTTCCCCAAATGTATCCTGCCGGGCTCAGCTGGGGCGACTATGACCTGGACGGAGTTCAGGAGCTGGCAGCCACCCTCTGCCTGGGCACCGGCACCGGAGTCAATGTGTGGGAGCTCTGTCTGTTTGAGCCGGCGGAGCGGGGCTACCACATCTCCGCCCGGCTGGACGGCCTTGCCCTCCAGGAGATGGACCCGGAGGACATCGCCCCGGGACTGGTCCCCGCCAACGGAGTCATCGGTTCCATCTGCGAATTTCAGACCGACGAGGAGCGGCTGCGGGCCAGACTTGGCATCCTGCTCCCAGAGTCTGCCCCGTTTCATCAGGGCGAGCTGGACTGCGCCGTACTCTATGACGGCAGCAGCCTTTCCCTGTCCGACCAGACCTATACCCGCTATCCCACCTGAGGCAATAAAAAGATAGGACCGCGCCTCCCGCCAGCATCTCCGCGGCGGGGGACGCGGTCCCTTTCTGTTGGCACGGACCTGTCAGGTCTCCTCCCAGGCTCCGGTCCCGTGGGGCAGGCCGCACCGCCGCACCTGGGGCAGGGCCAGGCACAAAACGCCGCAGAGCATGGTCACTCCGCCGGCCAGGGCGAACCAGCGCACCAGCCCCACACCCTCGGCAAAGAGGGCGGTGGCTCCCAGGCCCACAGGCCCCGCCAGGGTCATGACGGCGGAGGACAGGCCCAGCACCCGGCCCAGGTAGGCCCCCTCCACCCGCTCCTGGATGAGGGCGGTGAGGATACTGTTGAAGAAGGGGGCGGCCAGCCCCATCCCCAGGGACAGGGCTGTAAAGGGGAGGAAGTCCGCCGGGCTCAGCCCTCCCACCGCCAGGAGACAGCCCCCCATGAGGAAGAGAGCCCCCGCCATGGTGGCGATCTTGTTCCGGGCCCCGCCCCACAGGCCCAGCAGCAGGGAGCCCGCCAGCATCCCCAGGGCATAGGCCGTCTCCACCATCGAGGCGGAGACGGCGGTCCCGCCGAAATAGTCCATGCTGATGAGGGGGAAGAGGGAGGCCACCGGCACTGAGGCCAGGGAAAAAAGCCCGCAGAGCAGGCAGAGCTGCCACAGCCAGGGCTTTCCCCGGAGGACGGCGCACCCCTCCCGGCAATCCTCCAGCAGCCGGAAGGGGGTCTCCTCCCCGGTGCGGAGCTCCGGCAGCCGGGCCAGGAGCAGGAAGCCGATGGCGAAGGCGGCCCCCATGGCGTCCAGGCAGATGATGAGGGGCAGGGGGAGCCGGGCGAAGAGGATGGCGGCCAGGGCGGGGCTCAGCAGCAGAGAGAGGGTCTGGACCCCCTGGGACCAGCCAGCGCACCGGGCCAGCATGTCCCTGGGGACGATCAGAGGCGTCACTGCCTGGAGACAGGGGGCGTGGAAAGCGGAGCCCACGCTCCGCAGGGCCAGGGTGGCCAGGATGCAGGAGACAGGCAGCTCCCCCAGCAGGAGCCCCACCCCCACCAGGGCGAGGGAGACCAGGCCGATGGCCCCGTCTGCCACCGCCATGATCTTCCGACGGTCAAAGCGGTCGGCCACCGCCCCGGTAAAGAGGGAGAGCACCCCCTGGGGCAGGAGGGCGGCGATGGAGGCCAGGGAGAGGACGGCCGCCGAGCCGGTGCGGGCGGTGAGATACCAGATCAGGGCGTATTGGGAGATGGAACTGGTGAGGATGGAGACCGCCTGCCCCACCCAGAGGGTGGCGAATTTCCGTTTCCAAGATGTACGCATAGGGTTTCCTCCTGTGGGCCGGCCCAGAAGGCCGGGCCGGATGGTTTTCCTTCTCCATCCTATGCGCACGCCGGAAAATGGGGAGCCCCCACGGCAAAGCGCCTGCCAAAGCCCTTCCCTCCGCGGATACGGCCCCTTCTCAGCGCCGCCCCCCTTTCCTGACCACAAAAAAGTCCCGCCCCACCCAGCTCCCGCATAGGATGGGGCAAAAAAGGAGGGACTTCTTATGCCCATCATCTACCTCTCCCCTTCCACCCAGGAGAACAACCTCTATGTCAGCGGCGGCAGCGAGGAATACTGGATGAACCGTCTGGCCGACGACATGGTGCCCTTTCTGGACTCCTCCGGCATCCAGTACAGCCGCAACACGCCGGACATGACCGCCGCCTCTTCCATCGCCGCCTCCAACCGGGGGAACTACGACCTCCACCTGGCCCTCCACTCCAACGCCGCCCCGGAGGGCCAGTACGGCCAGGTCCGGGGGGTGCTGGTGTTCTACTACCCCGGCAGCGTGGAGGGCCGCCGGGCGGCGGAGATCTTTACCGAGAACCTGAAAAAGATCTATCCCATCCCCTCCCTGGTGCGGGCCGAGCCCACCACCACCATCGGCGAGGTCCGGCGGGTCCGGGCCCCCTCGGTCTTTCTGGAGCTGGGCTACCACGACAATCCGGACGATGCCGCCTGGGTCAAGGGGAACCTGGAGCTCATTGCCCGCAACCTGGTGGGCTCCCTGTGCCAGTACTTCGGCATCCCCTTCCTGGAGCCCCGGCCCGCCCAGCAGGCGGTGGTGGATGTGAACTGGGGCTCCCTGAACATCCGTGCCCGGCCGGAGCTCACCGCACCCATCCTGGCCCGGGCCTATGACGGCGCCCCCCTCACCGCGCTCAACCAGTGGCAGGGCTGGTATCTGGTGCAGTTCGGCAGCGTGATCGGCTACGCTAGCTCGGAATTCATCACCCTGGTCTGAGGCGCCGCCATGGAACTTTATGTTGTCCAGCCGGGGGACACCCTCTACGGGATCGCCCAGTCCATGGGGGTCCCCATGTCCCGGCTCCTGACGGATAACCGCCCGCCGGACCCCGCCCGGCTGGTGGAGGGGCAGGCCCTGGTGGTCCGCTTCCCGGAGGAGGTCTACTCCGTCCGGGAGGGCGACACCCTGCGCTCCGTCGCCCAGGCCCACGGCCTTACGCCCCGGGCCCTCCTCCGCCGGAACCCCGGCCTGGAGGGGCAGTCCCAGCTCTACCCCGGACAGACGCTGGTCCTCCACTACCGGCAGGAGGGGGGCCCTCCCCTGCTGGTGAACGGCTACGCCTACCCCTTCATCGACCTGGACCTCTACCGGAGCGTCCTCCCCTTCCTCACCTACGCCGCCCCCTTCACCTACGGTTTCCATCCCGACGGGAGCCTGGTTGAGCTGGAAGACGAGACCCTGCTGGCCCTGGCCAGGGAGATGGGCACCGGAGCCCTGATGCACCTTTCCACCCTCACCGATGAGGGGAACTTTTCCAATGAGCTGGCCCATCTGGCCCTCACCGACCTGGCGGTCCAGGATGCCCTGGTGGAGAACGTCCTCCGCACCATCCAGGAAAAGGGTTACCAGGGCCTGGACGTGGACTTCGAGTTCCTGCCGGCCTCAGATGCCGCCGCCTACGCCGGCCTCATCCGCCGCTTCCGGGCGGCTCTGGCACCCCAGGGGCGCCCCGTCATCGTGGCCGCCGCCCCCAAGACCTACGCCACCCAGCCCGGCCTCCTCTACGAGGGCCACGACTACCGGGCCCTGGGAGAGGCGGCCGACTTCGTCTTCCTCATGACCTACGAGTGGGGCTATACCTACGGTCCCCCCATGGCGGTGGCCCCCCTGCCCAACGTCCGAGCGGTGGTGGAGTACGCCCTCACGGAAATTCCGGCGGAAAAGCTGTGGCTGGGCATCCCCAGCTATGGCTATGACTGGCCCCTGCCCTTCCGGCAGGGGGAGAGCCGGGCCGCCTCCCTCTCCCCCCAGTACGCTGTGGAGCTGGCCGGCCGCTACGGGGTGGCCATCCAATACGACGCACGGGCCCAGGCCCCCTGGTTCCGCTACATAGACCCGGAGGGCATCGAGCACGAGGTCTGGTTCGAGGACGCCCGGAGCATCCGGGCCAAGCTGGAGCTCATCCCTGAGTACGGCCTGAGCGGTGCGGGATATTGGAACCTGATGCGCCCCTTTCCGCAAAATTGGCCGCTCCTCGACAGTCTCTTCACCATTCAGGGGCTTTTTTGACAATTTCTCCAATTCCATTCATAGAAAGTTCACAAGACGTTAGCAAACTGTCCATCCTTTTCCGCCTGAGTATGGTATGCTACTTTTTGCAAAGAACCTGACTCCATTTCACTTTCTCCCTCTCTTTGCACCCTTGCTGACCTCCCCGGAGAGGCAACCGTTTTTCCGGGGAGGCAGACCAAAAATTCCGCCGGCAGGCCCCAAGGGTCCGCCGGCGTTTTCGCGCGCTATTCCAAAAAGGTCCGCAGGGCCCTGCCCAGGACCTGGGGCTGGTCCACGTTGGCCTCGTGCCCCGCCCCCTCCAAAAGGAGCAGTTGGGCGCCGGGGATCTGCTCCTTCATCTGGAGGGCGGCCGCCCGGTTGGCCCGGTCCCTCTCCCCGCAGGCCACCAGTACGGGGCAGCGCAGCTCCCCCAGCCGCGCCTGGAAATCCAGCGCCGCCATGGACCGGGTGAGCCGGAGGACGTCGGCCTTGGGAAGTCCCATGGACCGGAACATCCCCGCCGGCATCAGGCGAAAGGCCAGGTCCTGGACCCGGAGCAGCCCTGTCGGCATCCGGAACTGGGCGCCGATGAGGGCCAGTCGGTCCACCCGGTCCGGGTGGCGTAGGGCATAGTCCAGCGCCAGCACTCCGCCCAGAGACAGTCCGCAGAGGGCCAGGGGCCCGGCGAGGTCGCCGCAGTAGTCCTCCAGCCCCCGGAAAAGACTGGGATAGCTGACCTCGCCGTTCTGGAAGAGCCCTGTGAGGGCAGGGCTGAGGAGGTCCGGCCCCTCCCCCAGCTCCGCCCGGACCGCCGCCCAGCTCTCCGGTCCCTGTCCCAGTCCGTGCAGCAGGATGGTCTTCATGGGCTCACGCCCCCTTCCCCGTTTTTCTATAGGATAGCACAGACGGGGCGGCTCCGCCACCCTCTTTTCCCTCGGAGCGGGTGGCAGAGGCAAACAAGCACCGCGCCGCCGGGCTGTGGCAGTCCGGCGGCGCGGCGCTTTAGAAGGAAGAAGTTGAACCATACCTCTCTCTATTCTATGCCCGGGGATGGGCTTTGATATAGACATCCTGAAGCTTTTGTTTGAGAATTTGGGCGTAAATCTGCGTGGAAGAGATGTCGGCGTGGCCCAGCATCTCCTGGATGGAGCGCAGGTCGGCCCCATTCTCCAGAAGATGGGCGGCAAAGGAGTGGCGAAGGGTGTGGGGAGTGATGTCCTTCCGAATCCCCGCCTTCTCCTGGTAGTGCTTGATGATCTTCCAAAAGCCCTGCCGGGACATGCGCCGGCCGTTCATATTGACAAAGAGGGCCCGCTCCTGAGGGTCCTCCACCAGCTGGGGACGCACGTTTTTGAGGTAGTCCCCCAGGGCCTTGACGGCGGTGGCGTAGAGGGGGATGACCCGCTCCTTTCCCTTCCCCTGACAGCGCAGGAAGCCTCCGGAAAGGCTCACATGGTCCACGTCCAGCTCAATGAGCTCACTGACCCGGATGCCGGTGGCATAGAGGAGCTCCAGCATGGCATGGTCCCGGCAGCCCTTGGCGTCGGTACACTCCGGCTGCTCCAGAAAGAGCTCCACCTCCTTGCTGGTGAGGATCTGGGGCAGCTTCCGCTCTGCTCTGGCCGGGGCCACGCTCCGGGCCGGGTTGGAGGAGACATACCCGCCCCGCATCAGATAACCATAAAAGGACTTCAGAGAGGCCATGGCCCGGGTCACGGTGGCGGCCGACTTTCCCCGGCTGGCCAGATAGCGGACATACCGCTCCAACTCCTCCGTCGTGGCGGCGGCAGCCGTCAGCCCCTCCCGGGCGCAGTAGTCCAGAAACTGCCGCACATCCCGGAGGTAGGAGCTGCACGTGTTCTCCGAGGCCCGCTTCTCGGCCGTCAGATACCCTTCATAGCCCTTTAGATAGTCCATCTGTTCCTGTCCTCTCCCACACAAGATCAAAAGAGATCGGCCACCGAGCCCAGCAGTGCGGGCACCGCCCACCACTCCAGCAGCATGCACAGGCCCAGGGCGGCGGCACACAGGCCGCCCCGGACCCAGTAGGCCCGCCCCCGGGACAAAGGTCCCTTGCCGCCGCTGAGCGCCCGGGCGACCAGCTCCTGTCCCGAGGCAAAGCCCTGCACGCCCAGCACGAAAAGAGCTGGAACGGAGAGCATTCCGGTAAAACCAAAGGCGAAGAAGGCCAGAATGGCCCCCGCTCCGCCGAACATACGCACAAAAGAGGACACGGCAAAGGACAGCAGGAAGCCCCGCACCCCGAAGAGCAGGGGAATCCCCACCACCCCCAGGGCGGTAAAGCCCAGCAAAAATGTGAGGACAGGCCACCGCAGGGTCTCCCACAAAATGGAGGAGACCCTGGGCGGCGCGGCAGCCCCCGACTGGGCCGCCGCCAGATAACGCTCCAGATAGGCAGTCAGGCTGTCCTGGCCTCCGCCTCCCACCTGGGAGGCCACCAGCATCCCGGCCAGCGCCCCCAGGCAGAAGGCGGCGGACACCACCGCCAGAGCCGTGAGCGCGCCCCCTGCCGGAACATCCCAGATATGAACGATACGCTTTCTCACAGCCGTCACCTCTGGGACAGCTTATGAGACAAGCGGTGGAAATAGAAGCGTCTTTCTCTTACCTGCCCAGCTCTTTGGAACGCCTGGTACAGCGGTCCATGGCGTCCCGCATCAGGCCGTCAAAGTCCCGCTCCTCGAAGGCGGACAGGGAGGCCAGGGTGGTGCCGCCGGGAGAACAGACCTGGCGGCAGAGCTCCTCCGGCGTCTTGCCGGACTCCAGGAGCATCCGGGCGGCCCCCTCCATGGTCTTGGCGGTGAGGCGCAGAGCCGTATCGGCGTCGATGCCGGCGGAGACGGCCCGCTTCACCATCACGTCAGCCATCCGGAAAAACCAGGCCGGCGAGGAGCCGTTGACATTGATGATGTCGTCCATTTGCGCCTCGTCGATGAGGGCCACCGTTCCGGCGGCCGCAAAGAGGTCCAGCACCTGCTGGAGCTCCTCCGGAGATACATCCTCTGACCGGGCCACCGCCGTGGCCCCCACCCCCACCATCAAGGGGGTGTTGGGCATGGCGCGGACCACCTTCGCCCCGGGCAGCTCCCGGCGCAGATAGGCGCAGGAGATGCCCGCCGCGATAGAGACCACGCACTTCCCTGCGGTCAGGTCCCGCAGCTCCGGCAGCACGTCCCCGAACATCTGGGGCTTCACCCCCAGGACCAGCAGATCGGCGTGGGCGGCCACTTCCCGGTTGTCTGTGGTGGTATGGACCCCCTGTGCGGCGAAAGCCGAGAGCTTGTCCGCGTGGCGGTTGGAGAGCCAGACCTGTTCCGGCCGGACCGAGCCCTGTCCCAGCACCCCGTTCAGGATCGCTGTATTCATATTGCCGGCTCCAATGAAGCCCAAGGTCCGCTCTGTCATGGCTGTCTGCTCCCCCGTCGTCTTCAGATTCTTTCTTGTACTATAAAACACATCCCACGTTGGCGCAAGGACCTTCCGGGGGATTTTTTCATTTTTGTCTATTATGCCTACATATTATGTAAATTAAATTATGTAAACTTATTTTTGGACAATTTCATCTCTTGAGACCGCTCTTCAAAATCTTGTGCCGCAAACAATCCATGCCCCTGTATCTTGCGTTTTTTCTCTTTTGAGGCTTCCGGTACAAGCTAGGAATACAATATGTAATCACCGGCCGGCACTTTCCTGTCTCAGAACGGGCTTCCGCCCTTTTTCCGCGTTATGTCGTCTGCGGCCTCCACTTCCCTGCCTGCCCCTCTCCTCCACAGAAAAGGGTCCGGAGGGGGCAGCCCCTCCCGGACCCTGACGGCGGCGGAAAGGGCGCCGCTCCCCCCTACCTTCTCCGTTTTTTCTTTTTGGGGCGGGCCCCCAGCAGACCGGCGGCAGCTCCGCCGCAGAGGGCACCGGACAGCAGCCCCAGGCCCCCGTGCTCCACGGACATCCCATCATAGAGCAGGAGCCCGATGGTGAGCAGCAGCAGGAAGAGCACGGCTCCGGCGGCCAGCCCTGCCAGGAGGGGACCGGCCCCGCAGCGGCGCACCGCAAAGATGCCGCCGGCAAAGCCCCCTACCACACAGCCTACGATGGCCAGCCGGTCCATCAGGTCTTCGGACAGCCGTCCCCCGGAGACGCCCACCGCGCAGAGGAATAAAAATACCAGGCACACACCCAGCGCCAGGACGCCGCCCAGCAGAACGCCGGTAATGACCCGCACCAGTTTGGCGCTCTGGTCCTCCTCTGTCTTGCGCATAACAACACCCTCCTCACAACAGCTTCTGGAAAAGCCTATGCGGGGAGGGTGCTTGTCATGCTATGGAAAATCAGCCTTTGCCGGGAGAGGCATTACTTGGTGGTCTCCACCGTCTGGGCGCCCTTGGTGGAAATGGCCCACTTGGCAAACTCCACCCGGACCCGGTCGGCGCTGGTCTCGATCACGATGCTCTCCTCTTTGACGGCGCAGATGGTGCCGATGATGCCGCCGATGGTGGTGACCTGATCCCCCACCGCAAGCTCGCTGCGCATCTTTTCCAGTTCCTTTTTCTTCTTGTTTTCAGGCCGGATCAGCATGAAATAGAAGATAGCCAGCATGATCACCACCATGGCGATCGTAGACATCATCTCCAAAAGACATTACCTCCAAACGATGAATTCCAGCGGCTCCCTTTTCCGGACCGCGCTGGACAGTGAATCTATTATACAGGGAAAGACCGGCTTTGACAAGCCTTTTATGAAAATTACAGCCGCTGCGCGAGATTTATTATTGACTTGTGCAAAGGTCAACGACCTTCGCCGAGTCAATTTTTTTATGCGGGGGACCTGGTTATGAAGAAAATGACTATTCGGAAAATGCTTGAAAACATCGTGGCGAAGACTCAC
>DWWJ01000117.1 GCA_019119795.1 Candidatus Intestinimonas pullistercoris | reverse complement strand
CCTGGGCTTCCTCCGGCGGCGGGACGGGGAGGGGGCGGAGCACGCCATGGCTGTCCACATGCTCCACAGCCTGGAGGTCATGGGCCTGCGGGGATAGACAACAGGCGGGCCGCCGGTCTCAGTGACCGGCGGCCCGCCTCTGCTGTCTGCGGGGGCCTATTCAAATATGGCGCGGGAGATGTCCAGCGGCTGTTCGCAGCGGTTGTCGATGTCAGTGCCGTTGCCGGAGAAGACCGAGTCCTGGAAATTCAGCGCAACATCGGTGGGCACGTTCTGCAGCAGGACGGCGGTGCCGTTGTCGCGGAAGAGGTTGTCGTTATACATGGTGTGGCTGACACTGGTCCCGGTGCTGTTGAAGTGGAAGCCCACCTCATTGTCCTCAAACTGGCAGTCGATGGCGTTCACCCAGGCGCCGCCATAGCCCAGCAGCCCGGTCTGCCAGCCGGTGAAGGCGCAGTCCTCCGCCCACACCCGGGCGGCGGCGGAGACGGCGATGCCCTGGCCGCTGCCCCGGAAGTCGATGCCCTGGAGATAGGTGATCAACTGGTTGGAGTCCACGTCCAGCCGGAGGGAGCCGGTAAAGGTGGTCCGGCGGCCCCCGGCAGTGGTGCCATAGAGGTTTATGGACCGCTCCTCCACCACCAGATCCCCCTCATAGGTCACCGGGGGCAGGTAGAGGTTCACCACGGTGGGGAGGTCCACCGTGCTTTCGATGTGGTCCACCATGGCCTGGAGCTCCCCCATGGTCTCCATGGGGTACTCCTCGGGATAGTAGTCCAGGGTTTGTATGAGCTGGAACTGGTAGTCCCGCCGCAGGTGGATCACGTCGCCGTTGTCCATGGTGAGGGTCCACAGGACCTGGCTGCTGAAATCCTCCTGGACCACATAGTCGATCAGGGTGACCAGGGCGGCGCCCGGAAAGGCGTCGTGGGGGGCGGGCTCTGTGCAGGTGATGGTGTCGGCGCCCCCGCTGGGCGGGGTGACCTCAACGGTGACCTGGGCCACCTTCTGTAAAAAAAGCTGTCCGGCGTCGGCTCCGCTGTCCATATGGTTGATGTAGAGCTGCACGGGGACGCGGTATTCCATCCCCTGCTCGGAATCCTGCGTCGCTGTGCTCACTGGCTGGTAGCGGTTCTCCGGGCGGGCCAGCACCAGCTGGTAGGTCCCGTCCCGGTCGGTGTAGATCACCTCGCCCAGGCCGTCATAGACCCGGGGCAGTCCGGCCAGGTAGAGCCCGACGCCGGCGGAGAGCAGGACCAGCGCCAGGAGGACCCGCCGCAGGACCCGCCCCCAGGCCCGTCTGGGGGGGTGGAGCTCGGTGCGGGGGTTGAAGCTCTCAGTGCAGTAGGGGCAGAAGGAGGCCTCCGGGGGGAGGTCTGCCCCGCATTTGGGGCAGGGCACAAAGGTTTTCTCCGGCATGTCACAGGGCCTCCATCAGACGAAGTACGTTGGGATAGCGCCGTCTGGGGTTCACCCGGGTGCACCGCTCCACCACCCGGCCCAGCCGCCCCTCCGCCAGACGCTTGGAGGGGTGCTGCCCCGTGAGCATCACATTCATCAGGATACCCACCGAGTAGATGTCCGAGCGGGGGTCGGTCTGGGACAGGCCGTACTGCTCCGGGGCGGCGAAGCCGGTGGTGCCCAGGATGAGGGTGTCGGTGTCATGCTCCGGCTTGTGGAGCCGGGCGGCGTCGAAGTCGATGAGGACGGCCTCCGAGCCCCGGAGGATGACGTTCTCCGGCTTCACATCCCGGTGGACGGCGTCCATGGAGTGGAGGACCCACAGGCCCTGGCAGACCTGCCGGATGATCTTCCGGGTCTCCTCCGGAGAGAAAAGGGCCCCCTGGAGGAGATAGCCCAAGGTGTCTCCCTCCACGAACTCCTCCAGGATACACCAGTTTTTACCCCCCCCCCCAGCGACTTCCAAAATTCGGGGCAGATTCGGACAGGAAAGGCTCAGAAGCCTCTGGTAGACATCGGCGTTGCCGGTATAGCGGCGTAGAATAAAATTTTTTCCTGTGGCACGGTGACGGATGCGGCATACCGTGCCACGGGAACTTTTTTTCAATATTTTTACCTCGTCAAAGGCATTTTCCAAGGTTTTTAACAACCATTCGTAAATGAAAAACACCTCCCAAAGCCCTTGAAAACACTATGCAGCCAGCTTATTGTTTTTTCTTGAAAGTGCTGTAAACTAAGTATATCCGATTTCCAGATGGAAGTAAAGGGGGGAAAAGTACGGTGAAAAGCAAATCCACGGAGAGCCTGCACGAGGAGCTGATGGAGGCCGCTGACCTGGGCACCTACCTGAAAGAAAATGAAGGGAATTTTTCCAATGACGACATCACGGAGACCCTGAAGGACCTCCTCCGGCGGCGGCGCCTCTCCAAGGCCACCCTGGCCCGGAAGTCCGGCATGAGCGACGTCTATCTCCACCAGGTCTTTTCCGGGCGGCGGACGGCCTCCCGGGACCGGCTGCTCTGCCTCTGCTCCGCCCTGCGGGCCGGCCTGCCGAAGACCCAGGACCTGCTCAAGCGGGCGGGCTATGCCCAGCTCTACGCCAAGCACAAGCGGGACGCCATCATCATCTATGGCCTCCTGCACCGCCTGGAGCCCTCCAGCATCAACGACAAGCTGTTCGTGGAGAACGAGAAGACCCTGTTCTGACCCGCGGGAGACCCATTTTATTTCAGGAGGGAAAGAGAAATGAAAAAACGTACCCTGTCCCTTGCGGCCCTGATCCTGGCGCTGTGTCTGGCGCTGACCGGATGCGGCCAGAGCGAGGAGGCCAAGGCCGCCGACGAGCTCATCGCCGCCATCGGCGAGGTGACCCTGGAGAGCGAGCCCCAGATCATCGAGGCCGAGGAGGCTGTGGCCGCCCTCAGCGAGGAGGACCGGAACAGCCTGAAAAATGACCAGACCCTGACCGACGCCCGGGCGGCCTACGAGGCCCTGGTGGTGGACCAGGCCGCCTCCGAGGTGGAGGAGGCCATCTCCGCCATCGGCACCGTGACCCTGGAGAGCGGCGAGGCCATCCAGAACGCCCGGACCCTCTATGACGGCAGCGAGGCCGACGTCCAGGCCGCGGTGGAGAACATCGCCGACCTGGAGGCCGCCGAGACCGAGCTGAGCACCCTGAAGGTGGAGGAGGCCACCAACCTCATCACCGCCATCGGCGGGACCGTCACCCTGGACAGCGCCGCCGCCGTGGAGGCCGCCCAGGCCGCCTATGACGCCCTGACCTCCGAGCAGCAGTCCCAGGTGGCCAATTCCGGCGACCTCAACGCCGCCATCACCCAGCTGGACGCCCTCCAGCAGGAGCAGGCCCAGTCCCTGCTGGATGCCATGCGGGTGGAGGATGACCCCGTGCGGAATATGGCCTTCTACTTCCCCCAGGCGTTCCCCTATTACACAGACATCCGCTCCTTCGTCCTGCCCTACATCGGAACCCAGGACGGCCGGTATTGGATGAACCTGCGCTTCAACTACACCGACGCCGACAACTGGGTCTTCTTTGAGACGGTCACCCTGGCGGTGGACGATGAGCGGTACTATGAGTACTTCAATTACTTCGATGTCACCCGGGACAACGACACCGAGGTCTGGGAGTATGTGGACATGGACGTGGGCGAGGAGGAGCTGGAGATGCTCAAGGCCATCGCTGACTCCGAGACCACCATCATCCGCTTCGAGGGCGACGACTACTACAGCGACTTCACGGTCTCCGCCAGCGACAAGGAGGCCATCCGGCAGATGGTCACTGCCTACGAGGCCCTGACCTGACACCAGACAGCGCGGCCGGGCGGAAGGGGAGACCCTTCCGCCGGCCCGTTTTCCAATTCATAATCCATAATTTCCAATAAAAATATGTTTTTGGAGGAGAACAAGCATGAAAAAACTGACAGCCCTGTTCCTCAGTCTGGCCCTGACCCTGTCCCTGGCCGCCTGCGGTGGCGGGACCACCACCCAGGAGAGCGGCGCCCCCGCCGGCTCCGCCGCCCCGGAGGAGACCACCCCTGCCGGGAGCGGAGAGACGGTCACCGCCTCCGGCGCCATCTCCATCGACGCCATCGCCGTGGACGACTCCTGGCGGGACGACGAGGAGAGTCCCCTGCGGATGGTCTACCTGTTCTACACCGTCACCGCCGCGGACACCAACCTGGAGGCCGACAGCGTCTACACGGAAATGACCATCAACGGCTCCAACACCTATGAGTCGGAGAACTACCCCGGCACCTGCGATTACCTGTCCAGCTACTACTACAGCTCCTACATCGAGGATGTGTTCATGGGCACCTCCCTGAAGGTGGCCTGCACCTTCCAGATCCCCGAGGCCGACCTGGCTGCCGGCCGGAGCATCACCTTCGCCGACCACAACTACCCCGAGATGGACGACCTGAGCATGAGCACCGACGACATCCAGCACTTCGACGGCGTGGAGGCCATGGCGGAAGCCATCGACCCCGAGGGCTATCAGGCTGAGCTGGAGAAGCGGGCCGAGGCCGACCCTGAGCGGACCGAGATGGTCAAGAACCAGATCAACGGCTACTACTGGACCTGCTATGTCAACAGCACCACCTATGAGCTGGAATTCTGGGCCGACAACAACTTCGAGGTCCGCACCAGCCTGGGCACCAGCAACTCCGGCACCTACTCCGTGCGCAACGGCTACATCTTCTGCACCTATCCGGACACGGGCTTTACCGTGGAGGTCCCCTATGAGATCACCGACGAGGGCTTTGATTTGGACATCATCGCCGCCTTTGATGTGAACTGAGTGGCCGACACATTCTGAGAGGAGGGGAGCCTGTGCATCCCGACCAGAACAAGAAGAAGGGAAACGCCTGGACCCTGGCCGGCATGGCGGTGGGGATCGCCGCCATGGTCATCGGCCTGGTGTTCCTGTTCGGCTTCAAGGACGAGACCTTCTACGGCAGCACTGTCCGCCTGGGCACCGCGGTGTACGGCGCGGACTTCTACACCGACATCTACAAATCCACCACCTTCGCCGCCAACGCCCTCAAGGACATCTATGAGATGCTCAGCACCTGCTTCGGCGTGCTCTTCCTGCTCCTGGGCGCCATCGACCTGTGCGCCTTCGGCAGCCGGCTCCAGCCGAAGCAAAAGGCGGCCGCCGTTCCGGCGGCGGGCCCTGTCCCCGTCCCGACGGCCCCGGCCTCCCCAGGGCCCTCCGCCCCGGAGCGCCCGGAGGAGGGGGACGACCAGCCCCTGTGATCCCCCCAAGGGGCGCCCCTGCCGCCAGGCGGGGGCGCCCTTCGGGCATCGGTTGGGGCCGTGTCGGCCCTTGGTATGCCCGCTGATTTGCCAGAAAGGAAGTGCTTTTGATGAAAAAACGCCTGTTGTCCCTGCTCCTCACCGGAGCGCTCTGCCTGTCTCTGTCCGCGCCGGCCCTGGCCGCCGGGCTGGAGAACTTCCAGAAGACCAACCCCTACACCGCCGGGCAGTTCACCGACGTCCCCGCCGGGGAGTGG
>DWWJ01000116.1 GCA_019119795.1 Candidatus Intestinimonas pullistercoris | reverse complement strand
CTTGACTCCTCGTCAGAACGAATTCCATTCTGCTCCATCCCCCTTGCGGGGGATATCCGCTCCATTCCATTCGTTCTTCCTCTCCCCACAAAAGCTGCGCTTTTGCGGGGGTCCCGGGGCCGGTCTACGGTGGGTTGGTGGTAGAAGACGGCGGCTTGCGTCTTTACGCACTGTTTGGGGACCAGCCCCGGCCGTTACGGCCGTCCCATTGTGGAACAGAGATGGGCTCTTAGCTCTATCCTGCGGCCGCCTGGTTGTGCCACTCTCGCGGCAGAGTGCGGCGATGTGCCTGGGGCGTTGCGCCCTGCATAAGTCTCCCGCTCCGCCACAGGGGAGGCAGCTGACCACCCCGGCCCTGAGAGAGGCACCAGCAGGCGGCGGGTGGGTAGGGCGCAAACGGTCTCTGTTCCCAGAAGGCAGGCCGTAACGGCCGGAAGGGGTCCCCGCAGTCATACGAAAGCCGCTGGCCACCGTTTTCCACCCCAAACCAACCGTAGACCGGGCCCCCCTTTTTCTTTGGGGTGAAGGACCGTTTCTTTTTCCGCAGAAAAAGAAATGGTCTTTCCCCCCGGAGGGAATCCGGCCCCTGCAAGGTGGAACCTTGTCCGCCCCGGGCGGCCACAGGCCGCCCCTACAGATGGCGCGCCGGGGTCGTCGCGCCCCACAAAAAAGCCGCTGCCTGCCTCAGACCAATCTTCCCCCTTGGATATGGAAGACCGCCCCCTCCTCCAGCCCGGAGAGCCGGTCCTCCTCGCAGCAGGTGATAAAGACCTGCCCCCCGCCGATGCGGTTGAGCACGAATGCCTGCCGCCGGTGGTCCAGCTCGCTGAGCACGTCGTCCAGCAGAAGGACGGGCCACTCCCCGGTGTCCTGGAAGAAGATCTCCCGGCAGCCCAGCTTCAGGGAGAGGGCCGCCGTCCGGGTCTGTCCCTGGGAGGCGTAGGTCTTGGCCTCCATGCCGTCCAGGTCCACCAGCAGGTCGTCCTTGTGGGGCCCGGTGAGGCACTGGCGGGCGTCCAGCTCGGCCTGGCGGTGGGTCCGCTGGTGCTCCAGGAGCTGGGGCAGGATGTCCCGGGCGGGGGCCTCCGGGTCGGTGACGGTGCTCACCGTGGCGTACCGGAGCCCCAGCGCCTCCCGCCCTCCGGAAAAGTCGGCGTGGATGGGGGGCACCACATCCCGGAGCCGCCGGATGAAGTGGGCCCGGTAGTGGATGAGCACAGCCCCGGCCCGGGCCATGGCCAGGGAGAATTCGTCCAGGGTCTCCAGCAGGGAGGGCTTTTCCGTCCAGTCCCGGAGGATGCGGGTCTTGTGCTCATAGAGCCGCCGGTACTCGGCCAGGGCGGCGGCGTACCGGGGGCGGAGCTGGCTGATGCACCCGTCCAAGAACCGCCGCCGCTCCGCCGCCCCCGCCCGGATGAGGGAGAGGTCCTCCGGGCAGAAGAGGACCGTATTGAGGATGCCGGAGAGCTCCCCGGCGGACTTGAGCCGCACCCCGTTGGAGGAGAGCTGCCGCCGCTGTCCCCGGCGCAGCCGGGCCTCCAGGGTGAAGTCCCGGTCCCGGGAGAGGAGCCCCGCCCGGACCAGGGCGGCCTCCTCCCCCATCTGGATGAGCTCCCGGTCGTACCGGGCCCGGTGGGAGGAGGCGGTGGAGAGGTAGGCCACCGCCTCCAGCAGATTGGTCTTGCCCTGGGCGTTCTCTCCATAGATGACGTTGACGCCGGGGGAAAAGGCGGCCTCCAGGGCGGTATAATTGCGAAAGTGCTCCAGGGCGACGGACCGGACGATCATTCCACGACCAGCCGCACGCCGGAGAGCTCCACAATGTCCCCGGGCCGGAGCTTTTTGCCCCGCATGGTGCAGACCTCTCCGTTGACCTTCACATCCCCGGCCTGGACGGCCTCCTTGGCCTCCCCTCCGGTCTCCGCCACCCCGGCGAATTTCAGCAGGGCGTCCAGCTTGATGAATTCGGTGGTGATAGCCACCTTCTGCTCCTGCATCCCCTGTCCTCCTCTCTCCAAAGGGGCCTCACCCCTCCTTATATTGGGCAAAGAGCTGATAGAGCTCCGGGATGACCCGCTTCAGGGCCACAGGCTTTTGCTCCGCCATGTCGAAGAAAAAGTGTCCGGTGGAGCCTTCGGCCCGGAGCTCCCCGGTCTTGGCGTCGGTGATCCGGTAGCCCACCTCCATCTTGGCGGGGGTGAGCCGGGTGATGGTCACCTGGACGGCCACGGTGTCGCCGAAGCGGACCATGCCCCGGTGGTGGCAGTGGACCTCCGTGACGCCGAAGTCCAGCCCGGCGTCGTGGACCCGCTGATAGGGCCAGCCCAGCTGGTCCATCATGTCGATGCGGGCCTCCTCCATCCAGTGGATGTAGTTGGCATGGTAGATGATGCCCATGGCGTCGGTCTCATAGAACTGGGCAAAGCGCAGGTAGGGTCTGAGCTTCAAAGGGTCTCTCCTCCTTATTCTCCGGCCTTGAGCCGCACCGGCAGGACCATGTAGAGGAAGTCCTCCTCCCCCTCCTGGGCAGGAAGGATGACGCAGGGGGCCACCCCGGAGCTGAGCTCCAGCCGCACCCGGTCTGCGGGGGCGGCCTTCAGGGCGTCCATGAGGTAGCGGTTGTTGAAGCCAATCTCCAGCCCTCCGCCGTCCCCGTCGATGGGGCACTGGTCGGAGGCATCCCCGATGCCGGTCTTGGTAGTGATGTGGAGCGTGTGGTCCCCGAAGACGCAGCGCAGGGGGGACTTGAGCTTGTCGCTGATGATGAGGCTCACCCGGTCAATGGAGGTGAGGAGGGTCTTGGTCTCCCCCTCCACATGGATGGAGTTGTTCCGGGGGATGGCCTGGCGGTAGGCCAAGAACTCCCCCTCCAGCCGCCGGGAGACCAGCATGGTGTCCCCGATCTGGAACATGACATGGCGCTCTCCCTGGGTGACGGCGGCGTCCTCCTCGCTGTCCCCGCAGATCTTCTCCACCTCATTGAGGGCGGCGCCGGGCACCACAAAGGAGAAGGTCCCGCCGTCCTTGCTGGTGACGGCCTCGTGCCGGAGGGCCAGTCGGTAGCCGTCCACGCTGACCACGGTGAGGCCGGTGTCGTCCAGCTCGAAGAGGGAGCCGGTGTGAATGGGCCGGGACTCGTTGTCGCTGACGGCGAAGATGGTCTGCCGGATCATGGAGCCCAGCTTGTTCCGAGGGATGTGGAAGCCGTTCTTGTCCTCCACGGTGGGCAGCTCGGGGAAGTCCTCGGGATCCGTTGCCAGGATGTGGAACTGGCTCATGCCGCAGGTGATGTCCACCAGGTAGCCGTCGGTGGAGAAGGAGATGACGTCGTCGGGGAGCTTGCGGACGATCTCTCCAAAGAGCCGGGCGGAGAGGACCAGGCTCCCCCCCTGCTCGATCTGAGCCGGGACCACGGTGCGGATGCCGGTCTCCAGGTTGTAGCCGGTGAGCCGGAGCTCATCCCCGGCCTCCAGGAGGATGCCCTCCAGGGCCGGGATGGAGCTCTTGGGGGAGACGGCCCGAGCCGTCACCGCGATGGCGGATTGGAGCAGGGCCTTTTCACAGGAAAACTTCATGGTTGGGACTCCTTCCTTTCGTGCTCCGCTTCTCCTTTTGAGGAGAGGAGAGGATGTTTTTTAGCAATAGTACCCGTAGGGAAAAATTTTGTGGAAAAGGTGCGAAACCCGTTGAGGCTGTAAGAAAAACGCATCCACAGGGGATGTGGAGAAGATCAGAGCCTGTCCACAGGCGGGGAAAAAGGGGGAAACTTGTCCACAGGGGGTTTTCCACATGTCCACAAAATCCAGTGGAAAGGGAATTTTGCCAATTTCCAGGTCGTATGAATATTCATTCATTGGATTTGAATGCAGGCTGCGGGGAGGGGCCCCTTCCAAGGGGCCAGAAGGTCCGGCACCCTGCCGGGGGGCGCCTGCCCGGCGGGGGCCGGAGGCCCTCCGGGGGGAAAGACCATTTCTTTTTCTGCGGAAAAAGAAACGGTCCTTCACCCCAAAGAAAAAGATGGGGCCCGGTCTACGGTGGGTTAGCGGTCGTTAACGGCGGCTTGCGTCTTTACGCACTGTGGTGAGGACCAGCCCCGGCCGTTACGGCCGTCTCATGGTGGAACAGGGACAGGCTGTGGTTCTATCTTGCGGCCGCCTGGCTGTGCCACTCTCGCGGCAGAGTGCGGCAATGTGCCTGGGTCGTCGCACTCTACGCAAATCTCCCTTTCCGCCGCAAGGGAAGCACCTGACCACCCCGCCCC
>DWWJ01000115.1 GCA_019119795.1 Candidatus Intestinimonas pullistercoris | reverse complement strand
GACGAGGAGCTGCGCTTCCTGGCCGAGACGGGCACCGGCGTGGCCCACTGTCCCATCTCCAACATGAAGCTCTCCTCCGGGGTCTGCCGGGTGCCTGAGATGCTGGAGCTGGGGGTCCCCGTGGGGCTGGCAGTGGACGGGGCGGCCTCCAACGACGGCTCTGACCTGCTGGAGGAGCTGCGGGTGTGCTACCTGCTCCACCGGCTCCACTCCAGCGCCGCCGCCCCCACCGGATATGAGGTGCTCAAGCTGGCCACCCGGGGCTCCGCCCGGCTCCTGGGCCGGACCGACATCGGCTGCCTGGCCCCCGGCATGGCCGCCGACTGCTTCCTCATCGACCTGGACCGGCTGAGTCTGGTAGGGGCCCAGTTCGATCCCATGTCGGTGCTGGGCACGGTGGGCTTCAAGGGGAACGTGGACTACACCATCGTCAACGGCGTCCCCGTGGTGCAGAACGGGGAGCTCACCACCATCGACGAGGCCGAGACCGTCCGGGAGGCTGACCGGGTGGTCCGCCGTTACCTGGGGCGATAGGAAAAGGGCGGCGCGCGGGATCTCTCCCGTGTGCTGCCTTTTTTGTGCCCAGATGGGCAGAAAACAGACTTTCTGCCTGTCTCTTCCCAGTAAAACGGCCGCAAATTTGTGGGATGTTTTCGTTGCAATTCTGTATCCCTGTGGTAAAATAGGCACTTGCGAACAGCAAAAGGGCGCCCCAACGGGGACGCAGGGGAAGGAAGTGCCAGCATGGAGGGAACGGTTCCGGCCGCCGGCCGGACGGAGACGCGTCCGCCGCTGTTTTCAGGCAGTGCGCTGCGCCGTCTGATGATCCCATTGATTATTGAACAGCTTCTGGCCATGACCATCGGCATGGCAGACACTGTCATGGTGACCTCAGAGGGCGAGGCCGCCGTGTCAGGCGTCTCTCTGGTGGACAACATCAGTGTGCTGCTCATCAACGTCTTTTCCGCCCTGGCCACTGGCGGGGCAGTGGTGGCGGCCCAGTACCTGGGCTCCCGGGATGAAGAGAACGCCTGTTCCGCCGCCAAACAGCTCTTTTATGTCATCGGGGCCCTCTCCGTTGCCACCATGGCCGTCTGTCTTCTCTTTCGGGAGCCCATCCTGCGGCTGGTCTTCGGGGCTCTGGACAGCGAGGTAATGGAGGCCGCCCTGGTCTACTTCCTCCTCACGGCCCTCTCCTACCCACTCTTGGCCATTTACAACGCCGGGGCTGCTCTTTTCCGGGCCATGGGGAACAGCCGGGTGTCCATGCTGGCCTCCCTGATGATGAATGTGGTCAACATCGGCCTCAACGCGGCGCTGATTTTCGGCGCGGGGATCGGCGTGGCCGGCGCGGGCTTCGGCACCCTGTTTTCCCGCCTGGCGGGGGCTCTTTTGATGACCTGGCTCATCTGCCGGCCCGGCCATGTCATTCACATTGACAGCCTGTTCCGGCCGGAGTTCCGGGGGCAGATGGTGCGGAAGATCCTCCGCATCGGCGTGCCCAACGGACTGGAGAACGGCATGTTTCAGGTGGGAAAGCTGCTGGTGCTGGGGCTGGTGACCCCGCTGGGCACCTCGGCCACCGCTGCCAATGCCATCGCCAACAGCATCGCCGGCGTGGTCAACGTCCCCGGCAACGCCATCTCCCTGGCCCTGATCACCGTGGTGGGCCAGTGCATGGGGGCGGGGGAGCCCCGGCAGGCGGTGCGCTATACCGGAAAGCTGATGGCCGTGGTCTACGGGGCCATGGGCACGCTGTGTGTGATCCTCTTCTTTACGGCCCAGTCCCTGGCGGGGATTTTCGGGCTTACCCAGGGGGCGGCCGCCATGGCGGCGGAGGTCCTCCGGTGGTGCTCTGTCTTTTCCCTGGTATTCTGGCCCGCCTCTTTTTCCCTTCCCAACGCCCTCCGGGCCGCCGGCGACGCCAAATTCACCATGGTGGTCTCCATGGTGTCCATGTGGGTGTTCCGCATCGGCTTTTCCTACCTGCTGGTGCCGGAGCTGGGCCTGCTGGGGGTCTGGGTGGCCATGTTCATCGACTGGATCGTCCGGGCCGTCATCTTCCTGATCCGCTTCCTCAGCGGGCGCTGGAAAACCAAAAAGGTCATCTAAACGGGGGGAGGCCCCGTTTGAAAAACAGAAGGTCCCGTCCGGCAAAGTGTGCCGGACGGGACCTTTTTCGCGGGAAGGGGGACCTCAGCCCCGGTGGTCCTCCAGGATCTCACCCATGCGGTAGGCGTGGAGGAGGGCCTTCAAGTCGTCCACCTGATGCTGGAGCTCACTGCCGATGTCAGTGCCGGCGATCTTCACCCGGCTCTCCATCCGCTCAAAGACCTCGGAGGTGGAGGCGATGTCCTTGTTCTCCTTGATGGCCTCCTGCTTGCCGGAGAAGGGCTTGTGGGAGACGATGCGGTAGCAGTTGGAGTTGTAGATGAGGGTGTAGCCGGCGATGCCGGTGGTGGACTGGTAGGCCCGGCAGAAGCCGCCGTCGATGACGATGAGCTTGCCGCCTCCCTTGAAGGGGCTCTCCCCCTTTTTGGACTTGACGGGCATGTGGCCGTTGATGATGTGGCAGTGGGGCCCCGCCAGGCCGAACTCAGCCAGCAGCATGTCGCAGACGGCGGGGTCGTTGTAGAAGGTATAGTAGGAGTTTTTGGGCTCGGTCCAGGCGGACTCATCCTTGATGAGCCGCCGCTCGAAGGTGGTCATCCGGTCCCGGCCGAAGAGGGGAGAGTTGCGCCCGCACCAGAGGAACCACAGGAAGTCCTGGCCCGCCGTCCGCTCCGGGGTGCCGGGCTTGGCGTAGTAGCCCTGGCGGGCCACCGCCTCGGCGTGCTCCAGGAAGGCCTTGCCCCCCAGGTTTTTGCAGCCCACCATGCTGAACCTCATGATCTGCCCGTCCTCGGTGAGGGGGATGCAGCCGTGGAAGAGGAGGTTGCCATTGAAGACCTTGTAGAGGGAGCCCTTGGAGTAGAGGAAGCGCACGTGCTTCTGAAGCTTTTCGCTGCGCTGGAAGGAGTCGGTGAGCTGGTTGATGACCTCGTCCTCCTCGGGGGAGAGGTCATAGGGGTGCTCCCGGTCCACGGTGGGGAAGTCGGTGTCGGCCAGGTCGTACTTGACCCCCTGGATGGTGATGCACTTGTGCTCGTAGTCGATCTTGTCCAGCAGCAGCCGGTCCTCCATGCCGAAGCCGGGGTTGCGGAGGATCTTCTGCCCCTCCAGCTTGAAGAGGATGATGGTGATGGCCTTGTGCATCCGGGCGGCCAGGGCCTTGTCCTTTTCGGTGTAGGAGTCGGCGTCGTCCCCGGCGAATTTGGCGGCGAAGCAGGAGCAGTCGCAGTCCTTGTAGACCTCGTTGGCGAAGAGGGCCAAGGGCCGCAGGGAGATGCCGTAGCCGGTCTCGATGACCTCCAGGTTGTTGTAGTGGATGGAGTTGGCCAGCACGGTGGCCACCAGGGTGCGGGAGCCGGAGGCTGCCCCCATCCACAGGATGTCGTGGTTGCCCCACTGGATGTCCACGCTGTGGTAGTCCAGCAGGGAGTCCATGATGATGTCCGCCCGGGGGCCCCGGTCGAAGATATCCCCCACGATGTGCATATGGTCCACCGCCATGCGCTTGATGACGGCG
>DWWJ01000114.1 GCA_019119795.1 Candidatus Intestinimonas pullistercoris | reverse complement strand
TTTTATGGCTTGGACGATATAAGACGAATTTTGTCTCCCCACAGGGCTCCGCCCTGCGGGGGCCCCTTTTTATTTCACCTGCGCGGCGGGAGTGAATCCCGCCTTGCGCCAAGGGTCCTGCGGACCGCTTGAACGCCGCAGATGCGGCGGGGAACAAAATTCGTCAGGCGCGTTTGTCCTTGACCAGAACAATGCGGTCCTTTTTGTCCTTTTTATGGCTTGGACGATATAAGACGAATTTTGTTCCGATGACCTGCACCACCTCGCTGCGGGTGGCGCTGGCCAGGGCCTCGGCGGCCTCCCGGGAGGTGAGCATGGCGTTCTCCAGGACCCGGCCCTTGATGAGCTCCCGAGCCTCCAGGGCGTCGTCGGCCTGCTTGACCAGATTGTCCCCCAGGCCGTCCTTGCCCACGTGCAGGATGGTGTCGATGCTGTTGGCCAGCCCTCGGAGCTGGGCCCTCTGCTTGCTTGTCAGATCCATAGACCTCTCCTTATTTATGATGGTGATTTCCGCCGTCTCTGCCTTTTGCGGCGGGGAACGGTCAGCCCTGCCCGGCCAGATAGGCCGCCAGCTTCTCCTGAAAAACGGCCAACGCCCGGCCCCGGTGGGAGATGGCGTTCTTCTCCTCTGGGGTGAGCTGGGCAAAGGTCTTCTTCTTTTCCGGGACAAAAAACACCGGGTCATAGCCGAAGCCGTTCTCCCCCTGGGGGGCGTAAGCCAGGGTCCCGGGGCACTCCCCCCGGGCGGTGATCACATCCCCGTTGGGCATACAGAGGGTGATGACCGAGACGAACCGGCACCGGCGGTCCAGCTGCCCCCGCATGTTCTCCAGCAGGAGGCGGTACCGGCCCACGTCGTCCAGCCCCTCACCGCCGTAGCGGGCGGAGTAGACGCCGGGGGCCCCGTTCAGGGCATCCACCGCCAGTCCAGAGTCGTCGGCGATGGCAGGCAGGCCAGAGGCCTCCATCACCGCCCGGGCCTTCAGCAGGGAGTTTTCCTCAAAGGTGGTGCCGGTCTCCTCCACCTCTACATCGACGCCCACGTCGGACTCCAGGACCACCTCCACCCCCTGGGCGGAGAGGATGTCCCGCATCTCTACCAGCTTATGCTGGTTTTTGCTGGCTAGGACCACTTTCATGGCTCAACCTCCCAAAGCGGCCTTCTGGATGGCCTGGACCTCCCGGATGCCCCTGGCGCACAGGTCCACCAGAGCCCGCTGCTCCTCGATGGTGAAGGCCCGGCCCTCGCCAGTGCCCTGGAGCTCGATGAGCTCCCCCTCACCGTTCATGACGCAGTTGAGGTCCACCTGGGCTGCCGAGTCCTCCTCATAGCACAGGTCCAGCAGCAGCTCGTCGTGGACGATGCCGGCGGAGATGGCGGCCACGCAGGTGGTCAGAGGCATTTCCGCCAGCACACCCCGCTCCACCAGGCTGTGGAGGGCGTAGGCGAGGGCCACGAAGCCCCCGGTGACGCTGGCGGTGCGGGTGCCGCCGTCCCCCTGGAGCACATCGCAGTCGATGGTGACGGTGCGCTCTCCCAGCTTTTTCATGTCCACCGCGGCCCGAAGGGCCCGGCCCACCAGCCGCTGGATCTCGGCCGAACGGGGAGAGAGCTTGAGCTTGGAGATGTCCCGCTTGGACCGCTCCCGGTTGGCCCGGGGGAGCATGGAGTACTCGGCGGTGACCCAGCCCTCCCCCGCAGGGACATGGGGCGGGGTGCGCTCCTCCACTGAGGCGGTGCAGAGCACCACTGTGTCGCCGCAGCGGACCAGGCAGGAGCCCTCCGCGAATTTGTTGAAGCCGGGGGTGAGCTCCAGGGGGCGGAGCTGGTCGTTGGCCCGGCCGTCGATTCTTGCCATCTGTCATGACCTCCCAAGGGCCCGCAGGGGCCCGAAATTCTATCTTTATACCAGGGCCTGGGTAAAGGCCTCGGCGTCGAAGGGCCGTAGGTCCTCGATGCCCTCGCCCAGCCCCACATACTTTACGGGGATCTGGAGGGCGTCGGCGATGGCCACGGTGATGCCGCCCTTGGCGGTGCCGTCCAGCTTGGTGAGGACGATGCCGGTGACCCCGGCGCTCTCCCGGAACTGCTTGGCCTGGATGAGGCCGTTTTGCCCGGTGGTGGCGTCCAGCACAAGCAGGGTCTCCCGGTCGCACTCCGGCAGCTCCCGGTCGATGACCCGGGAGATCTTATTGAGCTCGTTCATCAGGTTCTGCTTGTTGTGGAGCCGCCCGGCGGTGTCCACCAGGATGACGTCGGTGCCCCGGGCCCTGGCGGCGCTGACGGCGTCGAAGACCACGGCGGCGGGGTCGGCCCCCTCGTGCTGCTTGACGATCTCCACCCCGGCCCGCTGGGACCAGATGGTGAGCTGGTCGGCGGCGGCGGCCCGGAAGGTGTCCCCGGCGCAGAGGAGGACCTTCTTCCCCTGGGCCTTGAGGGCGGCGGCCAGCTTGCCGATGGTGGTGGTCTTGCCCACGCCGTTGACCCCGATGAAGAGGATCACCGAGGGGCGGGTGTTCAGGCGCAGGCCCTGGTCGCCCACCTCCAGCATCTCCCGGAGGACCCGGCGGAGGCAGTCGCTGACCTCCTCCTGGCTCTTGAGCTTTTCCCGCTTCACCCGGCTCTTGAGCTCCTCCACCGCCTTGAGGGTGGTGTCCATGCCCATGTCGGAGAGGATAAGCCGCTCCTCCAGCTCGTCATAGAAGTCGTCGTCGATGGCGGAAAAGCCGGAGAAGAGGTTCAGCTTTTTAATTTTGTCAAAGAAACCCATTGGTCAATCACATTCCCTTTATTTTTTCTGCGGTCAAGGCGGATAGGCCGGAAGAACGGCCGCTCCGCGGCCCGGCTTACAGGTGGAGCTCCCGCTCCACATCGTTGAGGTTGATGGTCAGCAGCCGGGAGATGCCCTGCTCCTGCATGGTGACGCCGTAGAGGACGTCGGCCTCCTCCATGGTGCCCCGGCGGTGGGTGATGACGATGAACTGGGTCTTGCCGCTCATGCCCCGCAGGTAGCGGGCGAACCGGGCCACATTGGCGTCGTCCAGGGCGGCCTCGATCTCGTCCATGACGCAGAAGGGGGTGGGCCGCACCTTCAAAATGGCGAAGTAGAGGGCGATGGCTACGAACGCCTTCTCGCCGCCGGAGAGGAGGGAGAGGACCTTCAGGGCCTTGCCGGGGGGCTGGACCTTGATCTCGATGCCGCAGTTGAGGATGTCGTCAGGGTCGTCCAGCTCCAAGGCGGCCCGGCCGCCGCCGAAGAGCTCGGTGAAGGTCTCTCCAAAGGCGGCGTTGATGACGCTGAACTGCTGGGAGAAGATGGCCTTCATCTCCCCGGTGATCTCAGCGATGACCTGCTCCAGCTCGGCCTTGGAGCGCTGCACGTCGTCCCGCTGGTCGGTGAGGTAGGTGTAGCGCTCGTTGACCCGCTGGAACTCGTCGATGGCGTCCAGGTTGATGTTGCCCAGGCCGGAGATGGCGCGCTTGAGCTCCCCCACCCGCTTCTGGGCCTTGGCGGTGCTCTCCAGCTCCAGGCGCTGGGCTCGGGCCGCCTCGTGGGAGAGCTCGTAGGTCTCCCAGAGCTTGTCCAGCAGCTGCTTTTCCTCCATGGCGGCGGCGGCGCGCTTCTGCTCCAGCACCGAGACCTCCCGCTCCAGGTTCAGCAGCTCGCCGTTCTTGTCCCGGCTCTCCCGGTCGGCCCGGTTCCGCTGGGCCTCCAGCTCCAGCTTCTCCTGGTTGATCCGGGCCACCTGGGCCTTCCGGTCCTCATTTTCGGAGCGGATGGCCTGAAGGCGCTCCTCCTGGGCGGCGATCTGCCCGGTGAGGTCCCGGTTTTTGTCCTGGAACTCCTGGAGCATCCCCTCCCGCTGGGCCTTGTCGCCGGTGATGTCCCGGCGGAGGGCCTCCAGATCTCCCAGAGCCTTGCGGGAGGCCGAGTCCTCGGCCTCCAGAGAGGCCAGCTCCAGGTTGAGCCCGGCGATCCTGGCGTTCACCGCCTCCATCCGGGAGCGAATCTCCTCCTGGCCGGCGGCCTTGCCCTGGGCCTCGGCCCGCAGGGCGGCGGCGGAGCCCTCCAGGGCCTCGATGCGGGCCCGGGCGGCGGCGGTGTCGGTCTCGGTCTGGCGGGAGCGCTCCTCCACCTGGGCGAGCTCCTCCCGCTGGGCCTGCTGCTGCCGCTCCGTCTCCGCCAGGCTCTGGCGCTGGGCGTTCCAGCGCTCCTCCAGCTGGAGGAGCCTGCTGTCCAGCTCCCGGCGCTGGGACTGGGCGGTCTCCAGGTCGTAGGCGGCGGCGGTGGCCTCCCGCCGGGCCTCGTCCAGGGCCCGGCCGGCCTGCTCCAGCTCCTGCCGGAGGCCGCCGATCTGGGTGCTCAGCCGCTCCAGCTCGTTGGCCCGGCTGAGGATGCCCGCCGAGCGGGAGGCCGAGCCGCCGGTCATGGAGCCGCCGGGGTTCAGGACCTGGCCGTCCAGGGTCACCACCCGGAAGCGGTAGTGGTATTTCCGGGCCATGGCGATGGCGGCGTCCAGGTCCTGGGCCACCACCACCCGGCCCAGCAGGTTAGAGAAGACCCGCTGGTACCTGGGGTCGAACTCCACCAGCTTGTCTCCCATGCCCACAAAGCCGGGCTCGGCCTCCACGCCGGTGTCCCGGAAGTCGGAGGGCCGGATGGAGCTCAGGGGCAGGAAGGTGCAGCGCCCGCCGTCCCGGCGCTTGAGGGCCTGGATGGCGGCCTTGCCGTCCTCCTCGGTCTCCACCACGATGTGCTGCATGGCGCCCCCCAGGGCGGTCTCGATGGCCACGGTGTAGGGGTCGGGCACGTGGACCAGCCCGGCCACCGGGCCGTGGACATGCCGCAGGCTCCCCCGCTGGGCCTCGCCCATCACCAGCTTCACCGCCTTGGAGTAGCCCTCATAGACCTTTTCCATTTCGGTGAGCATGTGGATGCGGGAGGCGAGAGCATGCTCATCCATGCGGAGCTTGACCTGCTTCTCCTCAGCGGACTTGGCCTTCTTCTGCCGGGCCTCGGAGCGGAGCTGGTAGCCGCCGATGACATTTTCCAGGGACTCCCGGTCCTCCCGGGCCTGGTCCAGCTGCGTTCGGGTGGCGGTTTCCTCCTCCCGCAGGCGGGCCAGGCGGGCCTCCCCGGCGGCCAGGTCCTGCCGGATGGACTCGTCCCGGTCCAGCAGCTCCTGGGCGGCGGCGGCCAGGGCGGAGAGGAGGGCCTTGGCCTCAGCGGCCGAGGCGGTCTCCACCGCCTCCTTCTCCCGCAGGGCCTCCAGCTCCCCCTGGAGGGTGCCGGCCCGGCTCCGCTCGGCCTGGTCGGCCTGACGGGCGGCCTCCAGCTCCTGTTTCAGGGCCTCCATCCGGGCGGCGATCTCCGACAGGCGGGCCTGCCGCTCCCCGATCTGGGCGGCGATGGAGCCGGCCCGGCCCTCCTGGGCCTCCAGCTCCTGCTGGACCCGGTCGGCGTTTTCCAGGTTGCTCTGGATCTGGGCCTGGAGGACGGCGATGGCCCGCTGGCACTCGTGGGCGTCGGCCTCCCGCTGCTGCATCTGGAAGCGGATGCCCTCGGCATCCATGTCCTTTTCCCGCATCTGGGCGGCGTAGCCCTCGGCGGCGGCATAGAGGGCCTCCAGCTGGGCCTGGGCCTCCTCCTTCTGGCGGAGGGCCTGCTCATAGTCGGTGCTGAGCTTGACCCCGGCGGAGCGGAGGCGGTCCAACTGGTCCATCCACAGGGAGATCTCCAGCCCCCGGAGCTCGTCCCGGAGGATCAGGTACTTTTTGGCCTTCTCAGCCTGGGCCCGGAGGGGCTCCACCTGGAGCTCCAGCTCGTCGATTTTGTCATTGATGCGCACCAGGTTCTCTTGGGTGCGCTCCAGCTTCCGCTCGGCCTCCTCCTTCCGGTGGCGGTAGCGGGAGATGCCGGCGGCCTCCTCAAAGACCTCCCGGCGGTCGGCGCTCTTGACGGACAAGATCTCGTCGATCTTGCCCTGGCCGATGATGGAATAGCCCTCCCGGCCCAGGCCGGTGTCCATGAAGAGCTCGTTGACATCCTTGAGCCGGACGGCGTGGCGGTTGATGAAGTACTCGCTCTCCCCGGAGCGGTAGTACCGCCGGGTGACCATGATCTCGCTCTCCTCCATAGGGAAGAGGTGGCCGGTGTTGTCCAGCACCAGGGAGACCTCGGCAAAGCCCAGCTGCTTGCGCTTGGCGGTGCCGCCGAAGATGACATCCTCCATTTTCCCGCCCCGGAGGGCCTTGGTGGACTGCTCCCCCATGACCCAGCGGATGGCGTCGGAGATGTTGGACTTGCCGCTGCCGTTGGGGCCCACGATGGCGGTGACATCGTGCTCAAAGGTCAGCACCGTCTTGTCCGGAAAGGACTTGAAGCCCTGGATCTCCAATGCCTTAAGGTACATAGGCACACATCTTTCCTCTCATCACCTGACATATCCCCCTGCATCAAGGGGTTCAAGGCTGACGGCGCTCACGTGACCCCTTACAAACGTTCTCCGCCCATGAACAGAAAGAA
>DWWJ01000113.1 GCA_019119795.1 Candidatus Intestinimonas pullistercoris | reverse complement strand
CCCGCCGGAGGGAGGTGATTCGGTGGAGCAGGATTCTTTACTGACCGCGCTGCGTCGGCTGCGGGTGGAGACGGGGAGCTTGCCCTGCCTGGGGTGTGGATATGACTACCACTGCTCGACTAAGGGCTGCGCCATCCTCCGGGAGGCAGAGCAGCGGATCATCCGTCAGGCGGCGCTGATCCGGAGGCTTCAAATAGAGCGGAAGCAAGCACGGGAGGAGAACCCAAAATGAATGTGCTCATTTTAACGGTGCCGTCCGCGGAGGGTGCGGACCTGGTGGAGATGCGGGACTTCGTCCTGGAGTCCCTGGAGCTGGGGGTGCTCATCCTGGGGCTGGGCGTCTCCTGGAAGATCGAGCAATTCCCGGAGCTGGGATATGTGGGGGTCCAGACGGCGCAGGTGGATCAGGCTCCTACGCTCCCGGAGCCAGAGGCGGAGCCGCCGGGGGGCGATCCCCCTCCCGGCTTTACCGGCAAGGGGGCCGGAGAAAAGCAGCAGGTCCTGGACGCCCTGGTCCAGTACCGGGACCGGAAGGGCCTGGGCAGCCTAGAGGCCCTGGCCCGGCCGGGCGGCCCCACGACCCAGGAGCTCCGGGACGCGCTCCTCCGGCGGAAGCTGCCGATGGAGACGTGGCGGCAGATCGGGGCGGCTCTGGCCCAGGATGGGGAGGGCTGAGATGGCGAAACGGCTCAAAACCATCACCGCCGGGAGGCTGGTGTCCGGGGTCTGCTACACGGTGGCCACCCGGCAGGATTCCGAGACGGCCCGCACCGCCAAGCAGCGGATGTCCACAGAGGCCCAGGAGCGGATCAACCTCCGGCGGGCGTGGCAGAAACTGGAGATGCTGCTGGCCGCCAACTTCGGCCCGGGAGACCTCCATGTGGTCCTCACCTATGAGGATGACCACTTGCCCAAGGACCGTGGGGCTGCCGTCAAGCTCCTGCGGAAACTGCTGGTCCTCCTGCGCAAGCACCGAAGGGCCAGGGGGCAGCCGCTCAAATACATCTATGTGACCGAGCAGCTCTCGGCAGAGGGCGGCCGCCTCCACCACCACCTGATCCTCAACGGGACCGGGGCGGACCTGGAGGTCCTCCGCTCCCTGTGGCCCCACGGTCAGGTGGAGCTGGAGCGGCTGGACACCTGGCAGGGCTATGAGGCTCTGGCCAAGTACCTGACCAAGGAGCCCCGGGAGGTGGGCAGGGCTCAGGCCGGGGCCAAGGCATGGACCTCATCCATGGGGCTGGCAAAGCCCAAGGTCGTGAGCGAGCCGGTGCCGGACAACGTCACCATCGCGGCGCCGGCGGGGGCCATCATCCTGGACCGCCGGGAGGAACATAACGAATTTGGGGATTATCTCTATTTGAAGTACTTACTGCCGAACAGGAAGGAGGAGAAGAAAGGGACCAGGCCACCGCGCAGACGGAAAAGGGAATAACGCGCGCGCGTCTTTTATCTGTCTGGAAACCACCTGTATCATCTGAGTAAAGGGGATAAAATGTGCATGGAACGGTTGCAAAATGGGGGGAAGTCTGCTAAACTGGTCATGAAGGATGGATGGCTTCTGTGTCCGTCCTGCCGGCGGCGGAAGGTCCTCCAAGTGAGACCAGAAACCACGGCGAAAAATCTCATCGTCTACTGCCGGGACTGCCGGAGGGAGACGATGGTGGATATCGAAAAGGGCCAGTGCTTTGAGAGCCAGGGCCGATGACTTCCCAGCGGGGAGTGCGTCGGTCCTGGCTTTTTGTTTTGCCCGGAGGTGATAGCCCGTGGCCTTGAAGCCGCTCCGGCCATGCCGGCACCCGGGGTGCGCTGCCCTGACCCGGGAGGGGTACTGTCCGGCCCACAAGCCGGCCAAAGCCCCCCGCCGGGCCTCGGCGGAGTACCACGGCTGGTACAGCCTGCCCGTCTGGACAGACGGCCTGCGCCCGGCGCAGCTCCTGCGGGAGCCCTTCTGCCGGGAGTGCGCCAAGCGGGGCCTCCGCACCCGTGCCACGGTGGTGGACCACATCGTGCCCCACCGGGGAGACTGGGGCAAGTTCATCGACCCGGCCAACCACCAGAGCCTGTGCAAGCCCTGCCATGACCGCAAGACGGCCAGAGAGCAGGCCGAGGAGCGGCGAAACCGGGGCAGAATTTGACCCCAGGCCCGGGCGGGAAGCTACGTCCGCGCCTGAGGGCGCGCGGCCCAGCGCATGAGCACAGGGGCGGGTGCGCGCGGGGGAAAGCCTGCGGCTTTCCAGACCTGCCCCCACCCCGAAAAAGTTTCGCGGGTGAGGGCGTAAGACCGCGGGCCCCCTCGCATGTGAGAAAATGTCCCCCATCAGGAAATCAGGACCTGGAGGTGAGCGGATATGCCGACGCCGGCCAAACCGCTGGACAACATGAGCAAGAATCTGACCGACGAGGAGCGCCAGCTCCGGGAACAGGCAGAAGCTGGGGTGATGCCCGACCGTGGACGGGAGTCCAAACTGGAACGGCCGGCCATCATGACCAAGAACCCCGCCGCCGGCCGTTACTGGCGGAAGGTCCTGGAGCGAATGGATGGGCTTGTGATCCTGGACGATCTGGACAGCGACGCCCTGGGCGTGTACTGCGTGATGATGGCCCGGTATGAGACCCAGTGCCGGCTCCTGTCCCAGGCGGCCAAGGGGCTGAAGGAGGCCGGGGATGACCCGGAGAAGGTGGAAGCGGCAGCGGCCCGCTTGGATTCAGTGAGCGGGAAGATGCAGTCTCTTGAGCGGAACATTCTCCAGTACGCGGAGAAGCTGGGACTCACTCCGTCCGGCCGGGTGCGTCTGGCTCAGAAACGGGCGGCCGCGGCGGCGGAGTACAAGGACCCGGACGGTGATCTGTTTGGGGACTAGGTGGCAGAGTGGTCTGCACCATCCGGTCAGCGTCTATGCCAAGCAGGTGACCCAGGGGCGGCTGCGGGATGTGTGCTGCAAGTACGAGATCCTGGCCTGCCAGCGGCACCTGGATGACCTGAAGCGCCAGGGGACGGAGGAGTTTCCCTATGTGTTCGACACCACCCGGGCCGACCGGATCATCCGGTGGTTCGGCCAGTGTATCCAGGTCCGGGGCGTGGATGCGGGCAAGCCCATCCTGCTGGAGCCCTGGCAGGTGTTTGACCTGGGCTGCACCTACGGCTGGGTCCACAAGGAGACCGGGGCCCGCCGCTTCACCCACACCTACAACAAGCGGGCCCGGGGCAACTATAAGAGCTCGGAGAAGTCCTGCCAGGGGCTCTACCACATGTGCGGGGACGCCTGTTATCCACCCTATCGTCCAGAGCTGGCCAGGTTTGAGCAGGAGCCGGAGGTGGAGTGCGCGGCCGTGGACCGGACCCAGGCCATGCGGGTGCTGGGGGACGCCAAGAAGATTGCCCGAAAGAGCCCCAATATCGCCAAGCGGCTGCTGATCCCCCGGTCTAACCCCATCGTGCACCGCACCAGGGGCGGGTATATGCGGGCCCTGTCCAAGGAGACCAAGAACAAGGACGCGGGCGCGCCCAGCTCCTTTGTGGTGGATGAGTACCACGCCCACCCCACCTCGGAGATCTACGACCTGGGCACCAACTCCTTCGGCAAACGGGTCCAGTCTCTCCTGGACGTCATCACCACGGCGGGCGACGACGCGGGCAGTAAACCCTGTTACACCGAGGAGACCTACGCCAAGCGGGTGCTGGAGGACCCGGCGGTCACCGACGAGAGCTATTTTGTGATGGTCCGGGAGCTGGACGAGGGGGATAACCCCCACGACGAGCACACCTGGGCCAAGCCAAATCCCTGCCTCCGGTATCCCAGCCGGTATAGTGAGATCCTGCTCAAGCAGATCCGGGACGAGCACAACACCGCCTACACCTCCAACGACCCGGACAAGATCCGGAAGTTTCTCACCCGGCGCATGTGCCTGTGGCAGGTGGGCAGCGTCAATCGGTACCTGGATGAGATCTGCATGGCCAAGGCCAAGCGGGCCATGGTGTCCCGGGAAGCGTTCGCGGCCCTGACCGATGGGCTCCACAACCACTGCGGGTTCGACCTGGGCAAGCGGATCGACCTGAGCGGCGCGGCGGCGGTGTTTGACCTGCCGGACGGCCGGATCGGGGTGAAGATGCACGGCTTTATGCCGGAGAACAGTGCGGACCGCCACGAAAAGACCGACCGGGTACCCTATAAGGCCTGGGCCCAGGGTGGGTACTGCACCCTCACCCCCGGAGATGTCACCGACAACAGCTATATATATAACTGGATCTGCGCCGGCGAGCGGGACCACGGCTGGAGGGTGGACGAGGTGGACTACGACGGACACAACGCCACCGACCTGGCCATCCGCATGAACGAGGACCGGAACCGGGAGGACTTCTGCGTGGAGGTGGCCCAGACCTGCGCGGGGCAGAACCTGGCGGTGAAGACCTTCCGGGAGCTGCTGCTCCAGGCCCGGGTAGTCATCGAGGAGAGCCCCCTGGTGCTCTGGTGCCTCCAGAACGCCATCGAGATCCAGAACAACTACGGGGACCTGAAGCTCTCAAAGCGGCACAAGGACGACTCTGAGCGTATTGACCTGGTGGCTGCTATGATGAATGCCCTGGCCCGGGTGTTGGTGAAGCGGTCACCCGGGAGTGACATAAATGCCCATGTCTTATCCGAAGATTGGGGGCTGTGATTTGAAAAAACGACTGAAAAAGCTGGGCGAGGCCCTGGCACTCTATTTGGATGACCTGCTGCTCCTGGCAGGGGGCGGGTGCTTTGTACGGGCGGCCTGGGAGACCTGGGGGCGGCCGGCGGCGCTGGCGGTGGCCGGGGTGTGCCTGGTGGCCTATGCCCTAATCATCGCCCGGTCGAGAGGAGGAAGGAGCCGATGATTTTATCCAGGTCCATGGCCCACCCCAGGGCGGTGGAGGAACGAACCCTCTCTTGGGATGAGGTGCAAAGCTGGGTCCGACAGGTGTTTTTCAGCGGCGAGGCACTGGAGAGCAGTCAGACCAATGCGGAACGGCTCTCCCCTGTGGCAGCCGCCCACCGGATCCTGACCAACTCCTTCGGACTGATCCCCTTTGGCCCCTACCGCAAGGACGGAGAGGAACGAGTCGCGGTGGAGGACCCGGACCTAAACCTGGTGCTAAAGGTACGGCCAAACGACTACATGTCCCCCTTTATGATGCGAAAAATCACCATGTCCAACGCCTTCTGGCATGGATTCGGGGCGGTGTGGAACCGGAAAGGCCCGGACGGCCAGGTGGTCCAACGCCTGCCCCTGCCCTCCGACTGTTGCAGTATCCGAAAGGATTTGGAGACTGGACAATACTGGTACGACTACAGCGTGGACGGAGTGCAGAAGACCTTCTCCAATTATGAGTTGTCCTTCTTGTATTTTGAGACCTATGACGGTATCCGGGGCCGGGGGGTGCTGGACCTGGCTCGGGAGACTATCGCTCTGGACGCTATGGCACAGCGGTACGGCAAGAAATTCTACCAGAACGGCGCGAGAATGTCCGGCATTGTGAAAGTCGAGACGGACATGGACCGAGAGGCCAGGCAGAAAGTGAAACAAGAATTTCGGACCTATGCCTCCGATGATGCCTTCGCTGTGGCGGTGCTGGACCACGGTATGGATTTTACCCCCATGGGCGTCTCCCAGAGCGACGCCCAGTTTATTGAGACTCGAAACTTCAGTGTGGAGGAGATCAGCCGGTTCACCGGGATCCCCAAACACATGCTCCAGACTGGGAAGGAGAGCTATAACAGCAACTCTCAGCAACGCCTCAACTATGTGACGGATACTCTCCTCCCCTATGTGGTGCAGTGGGAGAGTGAGGACAGCTATAAACTGCCAACTCCTCAGGATCGGCGTGCCGGGGTCTATATCCGGGGCAACGTGGAGGTCTTGCTCCGGGCCGACCCCACCACCCGGGCCAGCTTCTACGAGAAGATGATCCAGCACGCCATCTATAATCCGGATGAGTGCCGGGCCAAGGAGGAGAAGAACCCCATCCCCGGTGGGCTGGGGAAGCAGTTTGTGATGACCAAAAATCTGGGCTCTTTGGAGTCTGTACTGAAAGGAGATGCGGCGGATGGCTGATATTGCGCTTCGGGGGGAGCTGTGGGACAACGACTCTGCCGACGTGCTGCGCTGGTGGGGATGGCGGGACATCACGGCCCCCATGGATATCCAGGCGGCCCTGGAGGCAGCGGGGGGTGAGGACGTGACCCTGCTCATCAACTCCCCTGGGGGCGACATGGCGGTTGGATTGGAGATCCGCTCCATGCTGCGGCGGTATCGTGGGAAGACCACGGCGTTGTTTCAAGGCTATGGCGCCTCCTCGGCCACACTGGCCTCCACCGGGTGCCAGGTCATTCAGAGTGAGCCCGGGGCGCTCCTCTGCTATCACAATCCATCCAACACGACGGAGGGGGACTACCGGGCCATGCGGCGGTCTGCGGAAGCGCTTCGCAACGCCAGGGACTGTATCCTGGAGGTCTACACCGCCCGGAGCGGCGCCAAAACTCGGGAGGAACTGATCTCCCTGATGGACAAGGACATCTGGATCAGTCCCACCCAGGCAAAGGAGTACGGACTCATCGACGAGATCATAGGGGCGGGGCCTGAGGTGGCAGACCCGGCGGCCTTTGTCGCCGCGACTGGTGGCCGTATCCGGTTGACCCAGGCCATGCGGGAGGATTACCAGGCCCATGTGGCGGCGCAGCGGGCCGAGGCGGCCCGAAAAGAACAGGCGAAGCGCACCCTGGCACGGCTCAAGGTGCTCGCAAATTATTAACAGGGAGGAGAAAAAGCATGGACTACATGGAGAAAATTACTGAGCTTCGGGCCCAGAAGAAGGGCCTGAAGGACCAGGCCGATGCACTGGTGCAGGAGGGCAAGATCGAAGAGGCCTCCGCCCTGGCCGACCAGATGGAGGTCATCAATAAGCAGATCGCCGGCATGGAGGCGCTGGCCGAGGCCAGCCGGGAGCACTCCGAGCCCGTCTATGACGGCGTACTGCACGACAACACAGGAAAGTCCAAGGGGGATGGGGAGGACACGCCAAAGCCCTTCGCCTCTCTGGGTGAACAGCTGAAGGCCATCTGCGACTTCAGAAAAAATCATGTGGAGGACAAGCGCCTCCATCAGGTCAACAACGCGGCCCTGGGGGCAAATGAGGCCACCGGCGCGGACGGAGGCTTCCTGATCCAGACGGACTTCGCTGGACAGATCCTGGAGAGCGCGGTGCAGACCAGCCCCCTGCTCAACCGACTGGACCGCTTCACCTGCTCCAGCGCGGCCAACGCCATGCGGTGGGTCAGCGTGGATGAGACTGATGTGAGCAAGTCGGTGTTTGGCGGGATCCAGATGTACTGGGCCAGCGAGGCGAGTACGGTGGCGTCCAGTAAGCCCCAGTTCCGGGAGATGAAGATGGATCTGGAGAAGATGATGGGCTTCGCCTACGCCACCGATGAAATGCTCACCGACGCGGCTTTTATGAGCGGCTTTTTCGGCAGTGCGTTCACCCTGGCGGCAGAGCGGCTGCTGATCGACAGCATCATCTCTGGCGACGGCGTGGGGAAGCCTCTGGGCCTGCTCCACTCCAAGGCACTGATCGAGGTCGCCAAGGAGACCGACCAGGCGGCCGGCACCTTCACTGGGGCCAATGCCATCAAGATGCAGGCCCGGGCCATGCCCCGGAACCGGGACCGACTGGTGTGGTTGATGCACCCCGACCTGGAGGAGCAGCTCCCCTATCTCTCCATCCAGAGCGGGGAGGCAGCGAAGTTCCTGTGGAATCCGGAGGGCGGCCTGGGCAACTTCGACACCCAGCGAGTGCTCAACAAGCCTGTCCTGTTTGAGGATAGCTGCGCCTCCCTCGGTGTGCGGGGCGATGTCCTGCTGATAGACCCCTACCAGTACATCCTGCTGACCAAGGGCACCGCCAGGCAGGACTGGTCCATCCATGTGGAGTTCCTGACCGACCAGAACTGCTTCCGGATGGTGTTCCGCTGCAACGGAGCGCCCAAGGTGAACAAGCCCCTGACCATCAAGAACAGCTCCAAGACCCGCAGCCCCTTTGTGGCGCTGGCGGACCGGAAATGAGGAGGGTACGGAATGAAACGGATCAGTGAGACCCTGGCGCTTCAGAACGTCTTCGCGCCCCAGTCGGTGGACGCCTCTACCGACAAGACCTCGAATTATGTGGACCTGTCCGGAGTGGAGGAGGCGGTGTTCCTCATTTCCACCGCCGCTCTGGGGTCAGGCAAGAGCCTGACGGTCAAGCTGATGGCCGCCAGTGACAGCAGCGGAAGTGACGCCGAGGAGATCGGCTCGGCGAAGTTTACAGACGCGGAGGGGACCGCCCCCCAGCTGGCGGCGGTGTCCTACCGGGTCAGCGCCCTCCACGGCCGGTATGCGGCAGTAACATTCCAGCACGACGGAGCCGCAGCGGTGGTCTGCGGTGTGACAGTAGCCGCCAACACGCTATATGTCCCTGTGAACGATTGGGTCCTGGTGGTGTGATATGCCCATCCCGGAGGAGTACCAGGACCTTGTGAGGTCCTACTGCCAGGAGCCGGAGCCGGACGAGGCGGACCTGCTGGCGCTGAATCAGGCGTGGGACAGCTCCGCGGCCTATCTGGAGGGGGCTGGGGTATCCCGGCCCCCTGTGGAGAACGTGGCGCGCACGGCCCTCTGGCTGGGGGTCATGCTCCCCATGGTCCTGGACGGGTACGACCAGCGGGGAGCCCAATTTGAGCAGGGCAAGCTCCAGGACAACCCAGTCTTCCGCCGGAAGCTGGTGCAGCTCAAGCTGACGGAGCCGCTTCCAGAGGAGGCGGGGCCATGAGCCGGACCAGCATCGACGCCGGGAAGCTCCGGGACCGCCTTCAGGTGCTGGAGCTGACGGAGGCCCCGGCGGGGACCTGGAGCTGGCAGAGCGTCCGGGCGGCCAGGGGGCAGGTGGAGCTGAGCACCTCGGACAGGAGGAGCAACCTCTTTTCCTCGGTAGGCATCGGCGCCCGGGGAGCGGAGGTCCTCCTCCGCCGCCAGGCGCTGAGCCTCCACAGCGCCCTGCGGTGGGGGGAGCAGCACCTTTTCCTCACCTCTATTGTGCCGGAGGGGCGGCTGCATCTGCGCCTCCATACGGCCCTGGTGGAGCCGATGACCTGCCTTGCGGTCCGGACGGAGGACACGGTGGGCGAGGGAGGTCGGCCCAAGGCGGCGGAGACGCTGCGCCTGACCTTCCCGGGGGTCCTGACGGAAAAATACGCCCGGTATGAGCGGGAGGAGACCCACGCGGAGAACGAGACCAGCTATGTGCTGGTGACGCCAAAGGTCATCCAGCTCCGGTCCGGGGACCTGGTGACGGTCCAGGAGGGGCCGGCCAAGGGGGTCTACCATGTGGCCGTCTGCCATGTGCTGGACGCCTGGAAAAACGAGTACGAGATCGTCTGGAGAGGGGACGTGTAAGATGCCGGCGACGGTGGACACCCGAGGTCTGGACCGGCTGGTGGAGAGCTGGGACAAGCTGCTCCAGCGGTTCCCGGAGGAGAAGCGCTCGGCCCTGGACCGACTGGGCCAGGAGCTACTTCAGCGGGTCCGGAGAGAGATCGGCGCCTCCGGGAAAGTGGCCGGCTGGCAGGCGCCCCATCTGGGCAGCGAGGGCGGCTATGTGGCCGTCCGGGCCAAGCCCGATACCTACCAGACCACCAAGAGCGGCAGGCCGTACGCCGTGGGCTATATCACCAACGCCATCGAGGGCGGGCACAAGGTCTCCCGTCCCCGGGGCGGCAAGGGGTACCGCTCCCGGGTCAAGGTGGCCGCGGTGGCTGGCCGGTGGTTCTACGCGGACACCCGGCAGGACCTGGCCAGCCTGAGCCAGGAGGAGATCGACACGCTGATGCAGACCATTTTGGACGGACTGGAGGGACGATTATGACCTATCAGGACCTGATGGAGGCCATTGCCGGGCGCATCGCCAAGCTGTGGCCGGAGCGCATGCTCTACCGGGATTTTTGCCCGGCAGACCACAAGCGGCCCTCCGGCTTCCTGTATGTGACCAACGCCAGCTATGAGGACGCCAACCTCTTCCTGGTCCAGTGGACCTTTGAGGCGGAGCTCACCCTCTACGCCGCCACAGACAGCTATGACGCGGAGAGCACCGAGGCCCTGCGGCTGGACCAGCTCAAGGTGCTCAGCGCCTTCGGGGGCCCTGCCATCCAGGTGGGGGACCGGAGCGTGGTCCTGACGGTGGGGGCGCCCTCCCCGGGGCCGGGAGAGGCCTATGTCACCTTCTCGGCCTCCTGGATAGACGCCCGCCCCGCCGCCGCCGACCCGGACGTGCCGCCCAGCGACGCGCCCCTGATGGAGCACTACGAACTAAACCTATCGACAAATAAGGAGTGATTTTATGGCTACGCCTACGAGCATCGGCCTGCCCAAGCTCCAGATCGCCTTTGAGGCGGCGGCCCAGGCCACGGCCAACCGGGCCAAGAAGGGCTACGCGGCGGTCATCGTGCGGGACGCGGAGGCCCAGGGGCTCCACAAGCTCAGCAGCGCCACCCTGATCCCCGCCGCCCTGGGGGCGGCCAACCAGGCCCTGGTCCAGCAGGCCTTCCTGGGCAGCGACCGTGGAGAGCCCAGTCTGGTCTATCTGCTGGTCATCGCCCCCGGCACCTCGGACACCACCGCCCTGGAGGCGGGGCTCAAGCTGCTGGAGGCGGTGTCGGTGGACTACCTGGCGGCCCCGGCGGACGTCACCGATGACGAGCTGGAGGTCCTTAACGAGTGGACCCAGGCCCAGCGGGCCCTATACCGCACCGTGAAGCTGGTGCGGCCCTACAAGACCGCCGGCAGCGACGACATGGGCATCATCGAGCTGGATGAGACCGGGCTGAAGGACGCCTCCGGTTCGGTGACGGCCTCGGCCCTCTGCGGGCGTCTGGCGGGCATCTTCGCCGGCATCCCCATGGGCATGTCGGCCACCTATGTCTCCCTGCCGGAGCTGACGGCGGTGACAGCCCGCACCAGCGCGGAGCAGACCACGGACATCGACGCCGGGAAGCTCATCCTCCTCCACGACGGCCAGAAGGCCAAGATCGCCCGGGCCGTGAACAGCCTGACCACCATCCCCACCAATGGCAGCGGGGACTGGCGGAAGGTGAAGATCGTGGAGGGGATGGACCTCATCACCTACTTCCTGCGGACCACCATCGAGGACAGCTATCTCGGCCAGTACCCAAACACCTATGACAACAAGCAGCTCCTGGTGGCCTATATCCTGGAGTATTTGCAGTATCTGGAGACCGCTGGGGTCCTCAACCCCGGGGAGTCCTTCTGTGAGATCGACTACGACCGCCAGCTCAACTGGCTCAAGAGCCAGGGCGTGGAGGTGGCTGACCTCACCCGGCAGGAGGTCCTGGAGTACCAGACCGGCTCCTGGGTCTTTATCCGCTGCGGCGGCCGGCTGGTGGACGCACAGGAGGACTTCGAGGTCCTGTTCAACGCGGCCACGCTGAGGGCCGCGGCGTAATGGAAAGGAGGTCGTGAGGAAGATATGGCGCAGACCATCGACACTGCCAAGCGTGTCATCAATGGCACCTTTGGAGAGCTCTGGATCGACGCGGAGAAGGTGGCCGAGTGTACGGCCTGCCAGATCAAGGTGAACAAGAACAAGGAGACCATCAACCTGTGCGGGCAGTTCATGTCGGACACCAAGGCCACCAGTGGCAACGGTACCGGGAGCCTGACCCTGTACCATGTGGACAGCGGGCTGGCCCAGAAGTTGGCGGACCTTCAGAGCGGCATCGACCGGCGCTTTACCGTTATCTCCAAGCTCAAGGACCCGGACAGCTGGGGCGCGGAGCGGGTGGCCGTCTATAACGTCAGCTTTGATGACCTGACCCTGGCCGACTGGCAGGCGGCCACGGTGGGCCGGGTGACGGCCCCCTTTACCTATTCCCACTATGAGCTGCTGGACCAGATCACCCCGGCGTAAGGAGGGCACGATATGAA
>DWWJ01000112.1 GCA_019119795.1 Candidatus Intestinimonas pullistercoris | reverse complement strand
CCGCTGGAGGGCTTGAGCATGAGACTCAGGTGGCGCATGGCATCCTCTCCTTTTGACGCTCCGCGGGCCCTTCAGGAGGCCGGGGAGGCCGGCCGCCGGGCGCGGAGCTGGTGTTCGCTTGATTTCGGCCCAAAGCCGTGCGAGGGGGACTGGAGGCCGCCTGCCGTCCGCACGGCCGGGGGGCGGCATCGGGCCGCCTGGGCCCTGGAGGGAGCCCTCTGCGGCGCGATGGCACCTCCCTATTATAATGCGTCCCGAGGCGGGCCGCAAGCCCAGAAAAGCGGCGCACGGGAAAGGGGAGGAAAAGGGCCCTTTGGCCCGCCGGACGGGGAGTGGAAAAAGAAAACAGGCCGCCGTTGCGCGAGACGGCGGCCTGCCCGCGTCAGTTTCGGGTCAGGGGCAGGAGGTGCTGGGGCGGGAGCTCCACCCAGAGCTGGGCGGGCTGGCCCAGGGCAGTCCAGGCGACCCGGTCCAGCTCCAGCCGGAGCAGGGCCTCCGGACGGGGACCGCCGGGGGTGCGGAGGAGGAGCACGGTGGAGGCCGTCTCCTCCACGGCCCGCTCCACCGGGCAGAGAAGGCGGTTGGGGCCGGGACCCTCCGTAAGGCGGAGGCTCCCGGCCTGGATGCCCACATGGGAGAGCCCCTCCGGCAGGGGGGGGTCCACGGCCAGGGTGATCCCCCAGTCCAGGGCCTCCACCCGGCCCTCCCCGGCGGGACGGGCCCGGGAGACGTTCCGGCAGCCGGAGAGGAGGCAGGCGGAGAGGGTCCGGGGGGCCCGGAAGAGAGTCTCCACCGGCTGGAGCGGCTGGGAGCGGCCCTGGTCCAGGACGCAGACCTGCCGGCAGAGCCGGCGGACCTCATCCCGGTCATGGGTGACAAAGAGGACGGGCCCGGAAAAGTGCTCCAGGGTCTGGGCCAGCTCCAGCTCCACCTGCCACTTGAGGTAGCTGTCCAGGGCAGAGAAGGGCTCGTCCAGCAGCAGGACCTCGGGCTCGCTGGCCAGGATGCGGGCCAGAGCGGCCCGCTGCTGCTGTCCGCCGGAGAGCTGCCGAGGATACTTGCCGCGGCAGTCCTCCAGACGGAGGGCCTGGAGCAGCCGGGCGGCGGTCTCTTTGCGCTGCCGCCGGTCCCGGACTCCCACGGCAACGTTCTGCTCCACCGTCATGTGGGGGAAGAGGGCATAGTGCTGAAAGAGGTAGCCCACCCGCCGCTTCTGGGGCGGCAGGTCGATGCGCCGGGCCGAGTCGAAGAGGACCCTGCCGTCCAGCTCGATATGGCCCTGGTCCGGCTTTTCGATGCCCGCCACGCACTTGAGGGTGAGGCTCTTGCCGCAGCCGGAGGCCCCCAGCACCCCGGTAAGGGCCCCGGCTTCGGCCTGAAAGGACACATCCAGCCGGAAGGAGCCGAAGTCCTTGCGGATCTCCACCAGAAGGCTCATGGGGACACCTCCCCGGAGGCCGGGCGGAAGTGGGGGCGGCGGTCCCGCTTCTCCAGCAGGTTCACCGCCAGCAGCACCACGGTGGAGATGGCCAGGTTCACTAGCACCCACTGCATGGCTCCGGTGTCGTCGCCGGTGCGCCAGAGCTGGTAGACCGTGGTGGAGATGGTGGCAGTCCGACCGGGGGTGTAGCCGGCCACCATGGAGGTGGCCCCGTACTCCCCCAGGGCCCGGGCGAAGGTGAGGACGGTGCCGGCCAGGATGCCCTGCCGGCAGCAGGGCATCCGCACCCGCCAGAAGATCCAGGTGTTGGAGCGGCCCAGGGTCTGGGCGGCGTAGGCCAGGGTCTCGTCAAAGGACTCGAATGCCCCCCGGGCGGTGCGGTACATCAGGGGGAAGGCCACCGACGCCGCGGCAAAGATGCCGGCATACCACACCATGGTCAGCCGCAGGTCGAAGGTCTCCAGGAACCAGAGGCCCAGGGGCCGCCTGGGACCCATGAGCCGCAGGAGGAAGTAGCCCATCACCGTGGGGGGCAGCACCAGAGGGAGGGTGAGGATCACATCCAGCACGCCCTTCACCACCCGGGGCAGCCGGGCCACATAGTAGGCGCAGAGAATACCCAGGAAAAAGACCAGGACCGTGGAGATGGCCGCGATGCGCAGGGAGTTGAGGAGGGGGAACCAGTCCAAAGGGGCACCGCCTTTCCGTCGAGAATATCCGGGGGACGGGGCGGGGCCTTAGAGGACGGTAAAGCCCACGCCCTCCAGAATGGCCACGGCCTCCGGATCGGTGTGGAGGTAGTCCAGGAAGGCCTGGGCGGCATCCTTGGCCTCGGGGGTGCCGCTCTTCATGACGGCGGCGGGGTAGATGACCTGGCTGCACATGCCCTCCTCGGCCTCATCCACCACGGTGAGCTCATAAGTAAAGGCGTCGGTGGCGTAGATGATGCCGCAGTCCACGGCACCCTCCTTCACCTGATGGGCCACCTCGGAGACGTTGGAGGCGTAGGTCACCTTGCCATCTGCCTCCAGCTGGGCGATGTCGATGCCCAGGGTGTCCAAAATCTCCAGGGAGTAGGACCCCACCGGCACATCCTCATTGCCCAGGCAGAGCAGGGAGAGCTTGTCGGTGCTCAGGTCGGAGAAGGACTGGATTCCGGCGGGGTTGTCGTCGGGCACCGCCAGCACCACCTTGTTTTCCACAAAGTCGACGCGGGTGTCGGAGTAGACAAGGTCATTGTCCGCCGTGTTGGTGCCGGTGGTATCGGCGGCATCCAGGGCGTCCATCTGGGCCTGCCCGGCGGAGAGGAAGAGGTCGCACACCGCGCCCTCCAGAATCTGGTCCCGCAGGGTACCGGAGGAGTCGAAGGTGAAGGAGATGGACACGTTGGGGGCCACCTCCTGGTAGCGCTCCGCGATCTCGGTGAGGGTGGCCTCCAGGGAGGCGGCGGCAAAGACCACCAGCTCCACAGGCGCGTCGCCGTCGGCACCGCTCTCCTGGGGAGCGGGGGAGGCGCTCTGTCCGCCGCCGCAGGCGGCCAGGGAAAGGCTCAGGGCACAGGTCAGGAGGAGGGACAGCAGCTTTTTCATAGAAGATCTCCTTTCTGGTCGGGGCCGCCGGAGGGGCGGGCCCGGGGCGGTGGGATCAGCGGGCGCACTCGCCCCCGGTCCCCTTTAAGACCTCCAGCCCGTGGGCCAGAGTGGGCAGAAGAAATTCCAGGCACTCCCGGACGGCCTTGGGGCTGCCGGGGAGGTTGACGATGAGGGCCCCCTTCCGGATGCCTGCCGCGGCCCGGCTGAGCATGGCCCGGGGGGTGATCTGGAGGGAGTGCCAGCGCATGGCCTCGGCAATGCCGGGGGCGGGGCGCTCCACCACCTCCAGGGTGGCCTCGGGGGTCAGGTCCCGGGGGGAGAAGCCGGTGCCCCCGGTGGTGAGCACCAGGTCGGCCAGGTCCCCGTCGCACAGGCGGCGCAGCTCCGAGGCCAGGGGCTCCCGGCCGTCGGGCAGCAGGGCAGTGTGGACCACCTCATAGCCGGCGGCCTCCAGCAGCTCCCGGATGACGGGGCCGCTTTGGTCCTCCCGCCGCCCGGCGGCGCCGGAGTCGCTGAGGGTCAGAATGGCGGCGCGCATGGGAATGCCTCCTTCCAAAATCGTGAGCTCGTCCCCCACGGAGATGGTCCCACCCCGGAGCACCCGGGCAAAGACCCCCTCCCGGGGCATAATGCACTCCCCCATGGCCTGGTAGATGGCGCAGTGGGCGTGGCACTCCTTGCCGATCTGGGTGAGCTCCAGCACCACGCTGCCGCAGCGCAGGCGGGTGCCCACCGGGAGGGCCTTGCAGTCAAAGCCCTCCACCACCAGGTTCTCTCCAAAGGCCCCGTGGTCCACCACGGCCCCCCGGGCCCGGAAGGCCTCCACCTGCTCGTGGGAGAGGAGGGAGACCTGCCGGTGCCAGGTTCCGGCGTGGGCGTCCCCCTCGATGCCCCAATTTGGCAGGAAGCGGGCCGAGCCCACATTTTGTTTCTGGGTCCCCTTCTGGGGACTGACGCATACCGCCAGGACGCGGCCCATGGCCTCAACCTCCGATCTGATTCATGGTGTGCCCTTCGTCTCCGGGGGCGGGAGCGCCGCCAAAGTGGTGGCAGGCGGGCTTTTGACGGACGGCCTCCAGAATGGCGGCCCGGAGGGCGCTGTCCCCGGCCCCGGCCTCCAGCAGGGCTCTCAGGTCCACCCCGGTCTGGTACTGGAGGCAGGTCTTGAGGAAGCCGGAGGCCGTCAGACGTACCCGGTCGCAGGCGGCGCAGAAGGGGTGGGTCATGGCGCTGATGAAGCCCACCCGGCCCCGGAAGCCGGGGAAGGTCCCATAGCGGGCGGGGCCGCCCGGGGGACCCTCCAGGGGGCGCAGGGGGCCAAAGGCGGCCTCCAGCCGGGCCAGGACCTGGGCCTCGCTCCGGCCAGGGAGGCCACGCCCCAGGCCGATGGGCATGAGCTCGATGAACCGCACCGCCAGGTCCCGGTCCCGGGCCAGGGTGGCCAGAGGGACCCACTGGTCCTCGTTGTCCGCCAGGGGGACGCAGTTGAGCTTGACGGTGAGGCCAGGGGCGGCCAGGGCGGCCTCCAGCCCCGCCAGGGCCCGGGGCAGCTCGTCCCGGCGGGTGAGGGCGGCATACTGCCCCCGGTCCAGGGTGTCCAGGCTCAGGTTGACCCCGTCCAGCCCCGCCTCCAGCAGGGCGGGGAGCTGCTCCGGGAGCAGGACCCCATTGGTGGTGAGGCACACCTGCCGGATGCCCGGCGTCTCCTTCACCATCCGGACCAGGGCCGAAAGGCCCCGGCGGACCAGGGGCTCTCCCCCGGTGAGGCGGACCTTCTCCACCCCCAGCCCGGCGCACAGGCCCACCAGCCGGGCCATTTGCTCATAGGTGAGCACCTGGCCGTGGGGCACCCAGTCCACGCCGGACTCCGGCATGCAGTAGCGGCACCGGAGGTTGCAGCGGTCGGTGACCGAGACCCGGAGATAGCGGATGGCCCGCCCCTGTCCGTCAACCATCCCGCCGGACCTCCTCTGGAGGGCAGGGGGGAGCGGTCCGGTCATAGCGCCCCGACTTGCCCCCCTCCTTGTGGACCAGACAGATGTCGGTGAGCACCATGCTCCGGTCCAGGGCCTTGCACATGTCGTAGATGGTGAGCAGGGCCGTGCTCACTCCGGTGAGGGCCTCCATCTCCACGCCGGTCTTTCCGGAGAGCTTCACGGTACAGGTGGCCTCCACGGCGCAGGGGTCCTCCAGGAGGCGGAAGTCCACCGAGGCGTGGGTGAGCATCAGGGGGTGGCAGAGGGGGATGAGCTCCCAGGTCCGCTTGGCGGCCTGGATGCCGGCCACCCGGGCCACGCCCAGCACGTCTCCCTTGGCCGCCGTGCCGGCGGCGATGGCCTCCAGCACCGGCCGGGAGACCCGGATCTCCCCGCGGGCCACCGCCGTCCGGAAGGTGGGCTCCTTCTGGGTGACATCCACCATGACGGCGCTGCCCGATTCGTCGAAGTGGTTGAGCCTGGGTTCCATGGGAAAGGACCTCCTGCGGATGGGATAAAACGGCACGGAAACGCCCCGCCGGGGCGCCTCCGTGCGGCAAAACCAGGGACCCGCCGGGGGTCCCGAAAGGCGGAAACGGCCCTGTTTCCAGGGGGAGAGGCGCCGCGGCCCGGAGAGGGCCCCAGGGGCCTCCGCCGGGCGCCTGTGCCTGTGGAATTTGAAAAAAGTATATCACGGATCTCGGAGAAAAAGCAATGAAAATCCGCTCAGGACCAGGACTGCCACACGTCGGGGCAGTAGCCCACGGTGGCCTGCCGGCCGTTGCGGACGATGGGGGTCCGCAGGAGCCGGGGCTCCTCCAGGAGCTTTTCCAGCTTGTCCTCGTCGTAGGCCAGGTAGGAGACCAGGGCGGCGTCTGGGTGGGCCTCGTTGAGGAGGGCGTCCATGCCCACGGCGTTCTTCACGCTCTTGAGCTCCCCGGGGCTGATGCCGTACTTGGCCAGGTCCACGAACTGGAACTTGATTCGCCGCTCCTTGAACCACCGCTGGGCCTTTTTGGTGTCAAAGCACTTGGAGGTGCCGAAAATCTGAATGTTCATACCGCGCTCACTCCCCCAGATAGACGAAGCGGGGCCCGGAGTAGCCGTCCCGCTCCACATGCTCGTTCCACATCCCCGCCGGGCGGACCCAGATGCCCCGCTCCCCGTAGAGGGCCTGGTAGACCACCAGGGGCTCCAGGGTCTCGGAGTGCCGGGCATTGTAGAGGACCAGGTACTCGTTGCCCTTGAAGTGGCGGTAGCGGCCGGGCTTCACCGGCGCGCCCCTGCTGCCGGCCGGCTCCCGGCCCACCAGGTAGTCCAGGCTGACGTGGTAGTAGTCGGCCAGCTTGACAAGGGACTCCACAGGGATGTTGATTTTTCCGTTTTCATAATCTGAATAAGTGGCCTGTGTAATGTTGAGATAGGCCGCAAGCTCCACCTGTTTGATGTCGTGGTCCGCCCGCAGCTCAGCTAGTCTAGGAAACATATCGATCACCCACAGCCAGAATAACATATAGGCAATTCCGATATTGACAAATATAGGTGATACCTATATAATTTCGGCGAGGTG
>DWWJ01000111.1 GCA_019119795.1 Candidatus Intestinimonas pullistercoris | reverse complement strand
CCTGGGGGAGCTGGAGGACCACATCGACCTGACCTGGTGCACCGAGTACACCGTGGAGGCCGGCCGGCCCGACACCATCACCGCCGAAAAGCTCTCGGTGCTCAAGGCCCACGGCTGCGACCGGGTGTCGGTGAACCCCCAGACCATGTCTGACACCGTCCTCCAGGCCATCGGCCGGGCCCACACCGCCGGGGATTTCCTGGCGGCCTGGGACCTAGTGCGGCAGGCCGGTTTCGGGGTGGTGAACATGGACCTCATCGCCGGGCTCCCGGCGGACAGCGAGGCCGGCTTCCGCGCCTCCCTGGACCAGGTCCTCTCCCTGGAGCCGGAAAACATCACGGTCCACACCCTGGCCCTGAAAAAGGGCTCCCGGCTCATGGAGCAGGGGGGCGGCCTCCCTACGGCGGAGGAGGTCTCCCACATGCTGGACTACGCCTGGGACGCCCTGCGACAGGCTGGCTACGCCCCCTACTACCTCTACCGGCAGAAGTACATGTCCGGCGGCTTTGAAAACGTGGGCTGGTGCCGGCCGGGCACCGAGAGCCTCTACAACATCTGCATGATGGAGGAGCTCCACACCATTTTGTCCCTGGGCTCCGGCGGGGTCACCAAGCTCATCGACCGGCAGGCCGGGAGCCTCACCCGCCTGAGCAACCCCAAGTATCCCAAGGAGTATATCAGCCAGATCGAGACCATCATCCGGCAGAAGGAGGAGATTCCATGGCCTATCAACTAGCGGAGATCACCGGCGGACTGGCCCGGGACCCGGCGGGCTTTGTGGCCGAGTGCGACCAAAGCTACCAGCGCCGGCTGAATGCCGCCGCCGACCGCATTCTGGAGCGGATGAAGGAGAGCCCCATCGTCCTCCTCTCCGGCCCCTCCGGCTCGGGGAAGACCACCACCGCCCTGAAGCTGGAGCAGGAGCTGGAGCGCCGGGGCGTCCAGACCCACACCATCTCCATGGACAACTACTTCAAGACCATGAACCGGAAGACCGCCCCCCGGAACGCCGAGGGGGACATCGACTACGAGTCCCCCCAGCTGCTGGACATGGACCTGCTGGACGAGACCTTCACCAAGCTCTCCCGGGGGGAGTGGGTGGTGGTGCCCAAGTTTGAGTTCGCCCGGCAGATGCGCAACGACAGCCGGGGGACCCTCCTGAAGCTGGGAAAGGACGAGATCGCCATTTTTGAGGGCATCCACGCCCTCAATGACGACATCGCCGGCCGCCACCCCGAGGCCACCACCCTCTATATCTCCGCCCGCTCCGACATCCTGGAGGGGGAGGCCCTGCGCTTCAAGGGGACCTGGTGCCGCATCTCCCGGCGGGCGGTGCGGGATTACAATTTCCGGGGCACGGACCTGGTGGAGACCCTCTCCATGTGGTATAATGTCCGGCGGGGGGAAAAAACCTATATCTCCCCCTTCAAGGGCCGGGCCCACATCATCATCGACTCCTCCCTCCGGTATGAGGTGCCGGTCTTCGCCAACTACGCCGCCCCCCTCCGGCAGGCGGTGGAGGAGATGTCCCCGGAGAACGAGCGGTATGCCGAGCTCCGGGAGATGGTGGATGCCTTCCGGTATTTCCCGCCCCTGGACCAGGCCCTGGTCCCGCCGGACTCCCTGATCCGGGAGTTCATCGGCGGGGGAAGCTATCACTATTGAACTGGGGCGGCGCCCCAGAGAAAAAGGAGTCTTTCACATGTCTGATTGCAGCCACGACTGCTCTTCCTGCGGCGAGAGCTGCGGGGAGCGCACCGCCCCCATGGACCTCCGGGCCCCGGCCAACGAGCTCTCCAGCATCAAAAAGGTCATCGCCGTGGTCAGCGGCAAGGGAGGCGTGGGCAAGTCCACCGTCACCTGCTCCCTGGCCGCCGCCATGGCCCAGCGGGGCCGCCGGGTGGGGGTCCTGGACGCCGACATCACCGGCCCCAGCGTCCCCACCGCCTTTGGCGTCCACGAGCACGCCACCGGCAGCGAGTTCGGCATCTACCCCGCCGTGAGCCAGGGGGGCGTGGAGATCATGAGCCTCAACCTCCTCACCGAGAACGAGACCGACCCGGTGGTCTGGCGGGGCCCCATCATCGCCGGCACGGTGAAGCAGTTCTGGACCGACGTCATCTGGGGGGACCTGGACTACCTCTTTGTGGATATGCCCCCCGGAACGGGCGACGTTCCCCTCACCGTCTTCCAGTCCCTGCCGGTGGACGGGGTCATTGTGGTGACCTCCCCCCAGGACCTGGTGAGCATGATCGTCACCAAGGCCGTGAAGATGGCCGAGATGATGAACATCCCCATCCTGGGCGTGGTGGAGAACTATAGCTATTTCCAGTGCCCTGACTGCGGGAAGCAGCACGCCATTTTCGGGGAGAGCAAGGTGGAGGAGGTGGCCGCCGGCCTGGGTCTGAAGGTCCTGGCCAAGCTGCCCATCGACCCCGCCCTGGCCGCCGCCTGCGACCAGGGTCAGGTGGACGCCTACGTCCCCAATCCCCTGGCCCCCCTGGCCCAGGAGCTGGAGCGGGGCTGAAGGGACCCCAGCGCCCGTTTTCTCCCATAAAAAGCAGAAAAAGCCCCCGGACATAAGTCCGGGGGCTTCAGCGTGTCGAAAAAGGAGAAAACCCGTTGGACGGGCAGCGGGGGAAAAGTGGGAAAGGGGGGCGGGGAGCGCCCCCCTTTCGCGTACAGCCAGAAAGCCCCCGGACCGTGTCCGGGGGCTTTCTTCATGAATCTTAGGGGCTCAGCACTTCTCGAAGATGGTGGCGACGCCCATGCCGCCGCCGATGCACAGGGTGGCCAGGCCCTTCTTGGCCTCAGGCCGCTTCTGCATCTCGTGGAGCAGGGTGACGATGATCCGGGCGCCGGAGCAGCCGATGGGGTGGCCGATGGCGATGGCGCCGCCGTTGACGTTCACCTTGTCCATGTCGAAGCCCAGCTCCCGGGCCACGGCCACAGACTGGGCGGCAAAGGCCTCGTTGGCCTCCACCAGGTCGATGTCGTCCATGGTCAGGCCGGCCTTCTTCAGGGCGTTCCGGCTGGCGGGCACGGGGCCCACACCCATGATCTTCGGGTCCACGCCGCCCTGGCCCCAGCCCAGCAGCTTGGCCATGGGCTTCAGGCCGTACTTCTCCACGGCCTCGCCGCTGGCCACGATGATGGCGGCAGCGCCGTCGTTCAGGCCGGAGGCGTTGGCGGCGGTGACGCGCTGGACGTGCTTGTGGGCGTCGGCCTCATGGACCTGGGTCACCTCAAAGGTGTGGACGATCTCGTCCTCCACGCCCTCGGGACCCACGGGGAAGGCACCGCGCAGCTTGGAGA
>DWWJ01000110.1 GCA_019119795.1 Candidatus Intestinimonas pullistercoris | reverse complement strand
CATCCTCTTCTTCTTCAAGTACTGGGACCTCATCGCCGGGACCCTCCGGGGCTTCGGGCTGGACCTGCTGCCCTCCCTGGGCCTCTCCCTGCCCATCGGCATCTCCTTCTACACCTTCCAGACCATGACCTACCCGGTGGATGTCTACCGGGGGGATGCCCAGGTCCAGCGGAGCGTGGTGAACTTCGGCACCTTCGTCACCCTCTTCCCCCAGCTCATCGCCGGGCCCATCCTGAAGTACAAGGAGCTGGCCGACCAGGTGGACCAGCGGAGCTACTCGGTGGAGCAGTTCGCCAATGGCGTCCACATCTTCGTCATCGGCCTGGGGAAAAAGGTCCTGCTGGCCAACAACATCGGGATGCTGTGGGACGCCTACAAGGCCATGCCCACCGGGGAGCTCACCGTCCTGGGGGCCTGGCTGGGGGTGCTGGCCTTCTCCCTCCAGCTCTACTTCGACTTCTCCGGCTACTCCGACATGGCCGTGGGCCTGGGGCGGATGCTGGGCTTCGAGTTTTTGAAGAACTTCGACTACCCCTATATCTCCCGCTCGGTCACCGAGTTCTGGCGGCGCTGGCACATCTCCCTGGGCTCCTGGTTCCGGGAGTACGTCTATATCCCCATGGGGGGAAACCGGGTCTCCCGGGGGCGGCTGTGCTTCAACCTGATGGTGGGCTGGGGCCTCACCGGCCTCTGGCACGGGGCCAGCTGGAACTTCCTGCTGTGGGGACTCTACTTCGGCATCCTCCTCATCGTGGAAAAGCTCTGGCTGGGCCGCCTCCTGGAGCGGTGGCCGGCGGCCCTCCGCCACGTCTACACCCTCTTCCTGGTGCTGGTGAGCTGGGCCATCTTCGCCCTGGAGGACTTCGGCCAGCTGGGGACCTACCTCTCCGCCATGTTCGGCTTTGCCGGCGGGGGGCTCTGGGACCCGGCCTTCGGCTACTACCTGCGCTCCTACCTGGTGGTGCTGGTCATCGGCTGCATTACCGCCACCCCCCTGTGCGCCGGGCTCTGGCGGCGCATCCCCAAACGGGGGCAGGCGGTGGTCCTGCCGGTGCTGGTGGTGGCGGGGCTCCTCCTCTCCACCGCCTACCTGGTGGACGCCACCTACAATCCCTTCCTCTACTTCCGCTTCTAAGGGGGTGCGACCATGTCCAAAAAATACGCTATTTTTCTCACGGCGCTCTTCTGCGCCTATCTCGGGGGCTTTCTGCTTTTGAACCTCGTGACCCCGGACCGGGAGTTCTCCCCCCTGGAGAACCGCTACCTGGCCCAGAAGCCCGAGCTGGATGCCGATGACTTCAAGTTGAGCCTGGCCCCATTCTCCGGGGAGAGCGGCGACTTCTTTACCGGCAAGTTTATGTCCGATTTCGAGACCTATCTCACCGACCAGTTCGCGGGCCGGGACCTGTGGATCGCCGCTAAGGCCCTCTCCGAGCGGACCCTGGGCAAGGGGGAGAACAACGGAGTCTACCTCTGCAAGGAGGACACCCTCATCGCCCGGTTCGACCGGCCCGACCCGGACCGGGTTGCGGACAACCTGAATTATGTGAACAACTTGGTGGAAAATGTGGATATCCCGGTGTATTTCTCTTTGATCCCCGGGAAGGTCTCGGTGTGGGCCGACCGCCTGCCGGAGGGGGCCCCCAACGCCAGCGAGGAGGCCATCCTCTCCCAGGCCCAGGCGGCCACCGCCGCCCACTGGGCCGACCTGAACGCCGCCCTCCGCGCCCATGCCGGGGAGGAGATCTACTACCGCCTGGACCACCACTGGACCAGCCTGGGGGCCTACTACGGCTACGCCGCCCTGATGGAGGCCATGGGCCTGGAGCCCGTCCCCCTGGAAAGCTACACCAAGACCACCGTCTCGGAGAACTTCAACGGCACCACCTTCTCCACCTCCGGGGTGCGGTGGATGCCCCCGGACCGCATCGACATCTACGTCCCCGAGGAGGGAGTCACGGTGACGGCCTGGAACGGCACCCAGTCCCAGCCCGGGGTCCTCTATGACTGGAGCCGCCTGGAGGAGAAGGACCAGTACTCCTTCTTCCTGGGGGGCAACAAGCCCCTGGCGGTGGTGGAGACTCCCCACACCGACGCCCCCAAGCTGCTGGTGATCCGGGACTCCTACGCCGACAGCCTGACCCCCTTCCTCACTGCCCATTTCTCGGAGATCCACCTCTTCGATCCCCGGTACAACAAGACCTCGGTGGAGCAGTATGTCCGGGACAATGACATCGATCAGGTGCTGGTCCTCTACAGCGTGGCCAACTTCGTCACCGACAGCAACCTCTTCGTCCTCGCCCGGTAAAAACCGCCGGACCGCGTACAAAATGCGGTCCGGCGGTTTTCATTTCCCGTCGGGCTCCGGGGGGAACTCCAGCACCATGTCGTACCAGACCACCCCGCCGTGGACCGAGTTCGAGACGCCCCGGTTTTCAAAGCCGAAGGACTGGTAGAAGGGGATCAGAGCCTCCTTGCAGGTGAGGACCACCCCCTGCCGCCCCTGGGTCCGGGCGTCGTCGATGACCCGCCGCAGGAGGCGGCCGGCCAGGCCCTGCTTTCGGCACTCCGGCCGGGTGGCCACCCCGAAGATCAGCTGCCAGGGGCCATCGGGACAGTGGCGGGAGGGGTCTTCAAAGAGGTCGTCGGTGATGCGGGGCTGGCTGCTCACCATGCCGTTGACAAAGGCCAGGAGCCGCCCATCCTCCTCCAGCAGCCAGAAATGGTCGGGGTAGACCGCCAGCCGGGCGCGGAAGTCCGCCTTCCCGGCGGCCTCCGCCGCCGGGAAGCAGAGGGCCTCCACCTCTGCCAGGGCCTCTGCGTCCGCCGGGGTCCCCATTCGAATGTCCATAAGATCCACTCCTTTTCCTGTCCCCATCCCCCGCCGCCGGGGGATGGGGACTTCTGTATCAGTATAGCGGCTCAGGCCGACTGGCGCAAGGGGGAAGGGGCGGCGGAGAAGTTCTGTTTTCCAAGGATGGTAGGATAAAAAAATACTTTTTGCAGGGCAGGGTCATCTTTTGCTTATGGCAGTTACCGAAGAAAGAGGCGCCATTCAGGGAAGCCGGCAGAGGCATCCCTGCTGCGGCCGAACGAAAAGAACGGGCGAAAATTGGGACTTGCATTTTCTGGCGGACGGGTGTAAAATACCTCCAACCCAATTCAGTGAGGTTTGATTTATGCAGACAGCGCGCCTCACAACTGCATCCCGCTTCTTTTGCTGCTTTGGCTGGGCTCGATTTATGAGCACCGGCTTTTTTGGCATGGGCAGAGACAGCGGGATAAAATGAATGGGCAGCCCCTGTGAGGGGACAATTAGCAGCGGCTTACCGCGCGCTCATTGATTTTATCATCAATGGGCGCGTTTTTTCTATCTTTTTCGGCGCCCATTGGGGGAAAAGGAGAGAACATTATGGTAGTCATCATGAAGCCCGGCACGAAGCAGGAGGACATTCAGGCCCTGGCCGACAAGTTCCGGGGCATGGGCCTGGATGTCGGCATCACCAACGGCATCGGGTGCAGCATTCTGGGCCTGGTGGGGGACACCATCAGCCTGGACATTGACAAGATCTCCATGGAACCCAACGTGGAGCGGGTGATGCGGGTCCAGGAGCCCTACAAGAAGGCCAACCGCAAGTTCCACCCCGAGGACACCGTGGTCACCGTGGGGGACGTGAAGATCGGCGGGGGGAACTTCGCCGTCATCGCCGGGCCCTGCTCGGTGGAGAGTGAGGCGCAGATCTGCGAGGTGGCCGAGGACGTGAAGCGCTCCGGGGCCAAGCTCCTCCGGGGCGGGGCCTTCAAGCCCCGGACCTCTCCCTACTCCTTCCAGGGCATGGGCACCCCCGGTCTGGACCTGCTGGTGGAGGCCCGGGCCAAGACCGGACTGCCCATCGTCACCGAGATCATGGACCCCCGGATGGCCGACCTCTTCGAGCGGGAGGTGGACGTGGTCCAGGTGGGGGCCCGGAACATGCAGAACTTCGAGCTTTTGAAGGAGGTGGGCAAGATGTCCAAGCCCATCCTCCTCAAGCGGGGCCTCTCCAACACCTACGAGGAGTGGATCATGTCCGCCGAGTATATCATGGCCGAGGGCAATGAGAACGTCATCCTCTGCGAGCGGGGGGTCCGGACCTTCGAGAGCTTCACCCGGAACACCCTGGACATCTCGGCCGTCCCCGCCATCCGGCAGATGAGCCACCTGCCCATCGTCATCGACCCCTCCCACGCCGCCGGGATGTACTGGATGGTGGAGCCCCTGGCCCTGGCCGCCACCGCCATCGGCTGCGACGGCCTCATCATCGAGGTCCACAACGACCCGCCCCACGCCAAGTGCGACGGCCAGCAGTCCCTGACCCCCGCCAAGTTCGACGCCCTGATGCAGAAGGTCACCAGTCTCCGGCAGTGGCTCACCCAGCAGGCGTGAGCCGCCCGGTGGACCGCCAAAGGAGGAAGAACCCATGAAGACATTGACGGTAGACCTGCCCGGCCGGGCCTATGACATCCTCATCCAGCGGGGCCTGCTGGACCAGGCGGGCGCCCGCATCCGGGCCATCCTGCCCCGAGCCTCCCGGCTCTTTGTGGTCACCGACACCAACGTCCTGCCCCTCTACCACGCCCGGGTGCGCGACGCCCTGCGGGAGGCGGGCTTTCAGACCCAGGCCTGCGCCGTCCCCGCCGGAGAGGCGTCCAAGTCCGCCGGGCAGCTCTCCGACCTGTGGGAGCGGATGATGGCCTTCGGCCTCACCCGGACCGACGCCGTGGTGGCCCTGGGGGGCGGCGTGGTGGGGGACCTGGCGGGCTTTGCCGCCGCCACCGTCCTCCGGGGGGTGGATTTCATTCAAATCCCCACCACCCTCCTGGCCCAGGTGGACTCCTCCGTGGGGGGCAAGGTGGCCATCGACCTCCAGGCCGGGAAGAACCTGGCCGGGGCCTTCTGGCAGCCGAAGCTGGTCCTCATGGACCCGGACACCCTGGACACCCTGGACGACCGGACCTTCGCTGACGGCATGGCCGAGGTCCTCAAATACGGCTGCATCTTCGACCGGGCCTTCTTCGACCTCCTGGCCGGGCGGCCCTCCCGGGGGGCCCTGATGGCCGATATTGAGTCCATTTTGTACACCTGCTGTGACTTAAAACGCTCTGTAGTCATACGGGACGAGCGGGACACCGGGGAGCGGATGCTCCTGAACTTCGGCCACACCCTGGGCCACGCCTACGAGCTGGCGGGGCACTATGAGACCTGGACCCACGGGCAGGCGGTGGCGGCGGGCATGGTGCTGGCCGCCCGGCTGGGGGTGGCGCTGGGGGTCACTCCGGCGGAGGTCCCGGGACAGGTGGAGGCGGCAGTGGCCGCCCTGGGCCTCCCCACCCGCATCGACTGCACCCATGCCGACTACGCCGCCGCCATAGGCCTGGACAAGAAGGGAGCGGGGGAGGACATCACCCTCATTCTCCTGGAGGCCCTGGGCCGGGCCATTCCCCACAAGATGCCCAAAGCGGAGCTGCTGAAGCTCCTGTGACCGCCGGCAAAGGAGGTATTCCATGAACGTCACCATCACCCCCAAGCCCCTGGAGGGGACCATCACCCCGCCCCCCAGCAAGTCCCAGGCCCACCGGGCCCTCCTGGCCGCCGCCCTCAGCGGCGGGGTGAGCCTGCTCTCCGGCCTGGCCCAGTCCCAGGACATCGCGGCCACGCTCTCCTGCCTGCGGGCCCTGGGCACCGGGGTGGAGGAGGCGGGCCCCGGCGCGCTGCGCATCCACGGCCTGGGATGCTCCATCCCTCAGGCCGGGCCCTTCCCCGTCTTCGACTGCGGGGAGTCGGGCTCCACCCTGCGCTTCCTCATCCCCGTGGCCCTGGTGGCGGCAGGGGGCGGACGGTTCACCGGCCGGGGCCGGCTCCTGGAGCGGCCCCAGGGCCCCTACTTCGCCCTTTTTGAGGAGAAGGGCGTCTCCTACGAGCGGACCGGGGACTTCCTCACCGTCCAGGGGCGGCTCACACCGGGGACCTACGCCCTGCCGGGGGACGTGTCCTCCCAGTTCGTCACCGGGCTCCTCTACGCCCTGCCCCTGCTGGAGGGGGACAGTGAGCTGGTCCTCACCACCCCCCTGGAGTCCCGGGGCTATGTGGACATGACTCTGGACGTGCTCCGGAAGTTCGGCATCCGGGTGGAGGAGACGGCCAGTGGCTTCCGGGTGCCGGGGAACCAGGCCTTCCAGGCCAGGGACCTGACCATCGAGGCAGACTGGTCCCAGGCCGCCTTCTGGTACGCCGCCAACTTCCTGGACGGGGAGATCGACATCCAGGGCCTGGACCACGACTCGGCCCAGGGGGACCGGCGCATCGCCCTGGACTACTGGACCCTGGCCCGGCCGGGGGAGGTGGAGCTGGACGTGTCCCAGTGCCCCGACCTGGTGCCCCCCCTGGCGGCCATCGCCGCCGGGCGGAGTGGGGTCACCCGCCTCACCCACGCCGCCCGGCTGCGGATGAAGGAGAGCGACCGGCTCACCGCCGTGGCCGACGTGCTCACCGCCCTGGGGGCGGAGGTGACGGAGGGCCCCGACAGCCTGACCCTCACGGGCCGGGATACCCTCCCCGGCGGGGCGGTGGTGGACAGCCACAACGACCACCGCATCGCCATGATGGCCGCCGTGGCCGCCCTGGCCTGCGAGGCCCCGGTGACGGTCACCGGAGCGGAGTGCGTGGCCAAGTCCTACCCCAACTTCTGGGAGGACTATGAAAAGCTGGGCGGGGAGCTGACCCGCTCCGGCGGCTAGGGAGCGGGCCATGGAGCTGGTCGTCAAGCCCTTCGGGGACCTGACCCCCTGGGAGCTCTACGAGCTTTTGCGGCTGCGGGTGGACGTCTTCGTGGTGGAGCAGAATTGTCCCTACCCCGAGCTGGACGGCAGGGACCCGGAGGCCCTCCACGTCTTTCTGCGGGAGGGGGACCGGGTCCTGGCCTGCCTGCGGGTGCTGCCGCCGGGGACCGCCTTCCCCGAGGCCGCCCTGGGCCGGGTGGTCACCCGGGACCGGGGCCGGGGCCTGGGACGGCGCATCCTGGACGCCGGCATCCAGGCGGCCCGGGAGCGGCTGGGGGCGGAGGCCCTCACCATCGAGGCCCAGACCTACGCCAAGGGCTTTTACGAGGCCGCCGGCTTCCGGCAGGTCTCTCAGGAATTTTTGGAGGACGGCATCCCCCACATCCTCATGCGTCTGGAGCTGGGGGCCGTCCCACACAAGGAGGCAGACCTATGCGGCATGTGATCTTCGGAGAATCCCACGGCCCGGCCATCGGGGTGGTGCTGGAGGGAGTCCCCCCCGGACTGGAGCTGGACCTGGACCGCATGGCCCGGGAGCTCGCCCGCCGGGCCACCGGGAAAAACCCCTGGTCCACCGCCCGGAAGGAGGCCGATGAGGTCCAGGTCCTCTCCGGCGTCTTTGAGGGCAAGACCACGGGGGACCCCCTGGCCCTTCTGATCTTCAACGGGGACCAGCACTCCAAGGACTACGAGGCCCTTCGCTTTACCCCCCGGCCCAGCCACGCCGACTACGCCGGCTTCCTTCGCAGCGGCGGCTGCCTGGACTACCGGGGCGGGGGACACTTCTCCGGCCGGCTCACCGCCCCCCTGGTGGCGGCAGGCTCGGTGGCCAAGCAGCTCCTGGAGCGCCGGGGGGTCTGGGTGGGGGCCCATATCAGCTCCATCTACGGCATCCTGGACGCCGCCCTGGAGGACACGGCCGACCTCCGGGCCGTGGCGGAGAAGGACTTCCCCGTGCTGGATGACGCCAGGGGGGAGGAGATGAAGGCCGCCATTCTGGAGGCCAAGGGGGACGGGGACTCGGTGGGGGGCGCCATCGAGTGCGCCGTCACCGGCCTCCCCGCCGGGCTGGGCGCCCCCGACTTCGGGAGCAACGTGGAGGGCCTCTTCGCCCAGTACCTCTTCGCCGTCCCCGCCGTCAAGGGCGTGGACTTCGGGGCGGGGACGGCCTTTTCCCTCATGCGGGGGAGTGAGGCCAACGACCCCTTTGCCGTCCAGGACGGGAAGATCGTCACCAAGACCAACCACTCCGGCGGGGTCAACGGGGGCATTACCAACGGGATGCCGGTGGTCTTCGAGGTGACGGTGCGGCCCACCGCCTCCATCGCCCGGCCCCAGGAGAGCGTGGACCTGCGGACCGGGGAGGAGACCGAGATCGAGATCCACGGCCGCCACGACCCCTGCATCGTCCCCCGGGCGGTCCCCGTCATCGAGGCGGCGGCGGCTTTGGCCTCTTGCGCCCTGCTGGGGATTTGAATTGTTGTGAGGTGAACGCCCTATGAGCGAGCTCAACGAACTCCGGGGGGAGATCGACGCCATCGACGCCCAGCTCACGGAGCTCTTTCTCCGCCGCATGGATGTGACCCGGCGGGTGGGGGAGTACAAGCAGGCCCACGGCATCCCGGTGCTGGACCCCGCCCGGGAGCGGGAGGTCCTGGCCAAAAAGACGGCCCAGGTATCCGACCCGGCCCTCCGGGATGACGTCACCGCCCTCTACGAGGGCATCATGGGCATCAGCCGCCGCCAGCAGCGCCGGCTGGGGAATGAGACGGGGCAGGGGGAGTGCGCCCAGGTCCTGGCGGCCCTGGACGAGGCCCGGCCCCCTCTGGAGCGGCCACGGGTCCTCTACCAGGGGGAGCCGGGGGCCTACGCCGACGAGGCGGCCGCCCGCTTCTTCGGGGAGGACATCCCCAGGTCCCATGTGGAGACCTGGGAGGAGGTCTTCCAGACCCTGCGGCGGGGGGAGGCTGACTACGGCGTGGTGCCCATCGAGAACAGCTCCACCGGCTCCATTAGCCAGGTCTATGACCTGCTGGCCCAGTACGGCCACTATATCGTGGGGGAGCAGACGGTGAAGGTGGACCACTGCCTGGCCGCCCCCGCCGGGACCCGGCTGGAGGAGGTCGCCACCGTCTACTCCCACGAGCAGGGGCTCCTCCAGTGCGCCGGCTACCTCAAGGGGTGGGGCTGGACCTGCATCCCCCGGCTCAACACCGCCGAGAGCGCCCTCTTTGTGGCCCGGTCCAAGGAGCCCGGCCAGGCCGCCATCTGCTCCCCCAGGGCCGCCCGGCTCTACGGCCTGGAGATCCTGGCCCACCACATCAGCGACTCCGACAGCAACTACACCCGCTTCGTGGTGGTCTCCCCGGTGATGGAGCGCCGGGAGGGCAGCGACAAGGTCAGCGTCCTCTTCCGTCTGCCCCACCGGGCGGGCTCCCTCCACGAGCTCCTGACCGTCTTCGCGGTGAACGGCCTGAACCTCCTGAAGCTGGAGTCCCGGCCCATTCCCGGCCGGAGCTGGGAGTACCGCTTCTTCGCCGACTTCTCCGGGGACCTCACCGCCCCCGGCATGGACGGGGCCCTGCTGGAGCTCTTCCAGACCGCCGAGCAGCTCCGGGTCCTGGGTAACTACCGCTCCAGCGGGGAGGGCTGAGCATGGAGCGGAATCTGGTGCTCATCGGCATGATGGGCTGCGGCAAGACCACCGTGGGGGGGCTCCTAGCCCGGCGGCTGGGCCGGGAGCTGGTGGACACCGACGCCTACATCGAGGCCCAGGCCGGCCGGAGCATCCCGGAGCTCTTCGCCGCCGAGGGAGAGGCCGGCTTCCGGGCCAGGGAGCGCCGGGCGGCGGAGGAGCTCTCCCGGCGGCGGGGGCTGGTCATCGCCTGCGGCGGGGGCCTCCCCACCCAGCCGGAGGCCATGGCCCCCCTGAAGGAGAGCGGCCTGGTCTTCTGGCTCCGCCGGGACCCGGGGGAGACCTACGACACGGTCTCCATGGCCGGCCGGCCCCTGGGCCAGGGGGGGCGGGAGGCCTTTGTGGAGCGCTACCGCCAGCGGGAGCCCATCTACCGCCGCTGGGCCGACTACTTCATCGCGGAGCTCACCCCGGAGGCCGCCGCGGCCCTGGCCGCCACCATTTTTTGCGAGGAGGTCGCCCCATGAAATTCCTCATCATCAACGGACCCAACCTGAACCTGCTGGGCCAGCGGGAGCCCGGCATCTACGGCCAGGAGAACTACCAGAGCCTGTGTGAGCGGCTCCAGGCCTTCGCCGCCGCCCACGGCTCCTCGGCCGAGTGCTTCCAGTCCAACCACGAGGGGGCCATTGTGGATGCCATCCAGGCCGCCCAGGGGGTCTATGACGCCATTGTCATGAACCCCGGGGCCTACACCCACTACTCCATCGCCATTCTGGACGCCCTCAAGGCCGTCTCGGTGCCCTGCGTGGAGGTCCACATCTCCAACATCCACCAGCGGGAGGAGTTCCGCCACAGGAGCGTCACCGCCCCCGCCTGCGTGGGCCAGATCTGCGGCCTGGGCCTCTACGGCTACGAGGCCGCTATGTCCTACTTTCTCTCGAGAGAGAAAGTAGGCAAAGAGAGCTTTGACCCCTCCCGCCCCTCTGGGACGCCGCAGGGGACTTAACAGGCCCGGCGGAAGGGGCCCCTCTTCACGGAAGGAGAAGCTGCTATGCTGGTCGAGCTGAAAAACACCACCCGGAAGCTCTGCGTCATCGGGGACCCGGTGCTCCACTCCAAGTCCCCTCTCATCCACAACACCATGCTCGCCGCCCTGGGGCTGGACTACGTCTACCTCTGCCAGCCGGTCCCCGCCGGGGAGACGGCGGCCTGGCTCACCGCCGCCAAGCAGGCCGGATATGCCGGGTTCAACGCCACCATGCCCCACAAGGAGGCCCTTGTCCCCCTGATGGACGACTTAGACCCCGACGCCCGGCTCTACGGGGCGGTGAACACCGTCTGCCTCCGGGAGGGCCGGGCCATCGGGTACAACACCGACGGCCTGGGCTTCCTCCGGGCCCTGGCCGACGCCGGGGTCCGGCCGGAGGGGAAGCAGGTGGTCCTCCTGGGGGCCGGCGGGGCGGCCAAGGCCGTGGCCCTGAAGCTCTCCCAGCAGGGGGCCGGGCGGGTCTGGGTCTGCAACCGCACGGCGGAGAAGGCCGAAGCCCTCTGCGCCCAGGACCCGGCGGGGCGGCTGGTCCCGGCGGGCTTCGACCCGGACACCCTCCGGCGGCTGTGCCGGGAGGCCGACCTGCTGGTGAACAGCACCTCCCTGGGCATGGCCGGGGGCGGGGGGCAGTTTGGAGACCTGGGCTTCCTGGACGCCCTGCCCCCGGAGGCCGCTGTCTTCGACGTCATCTACCACCCCGCCGAGACCGCCCTCCTGGCCCGGGCCCGGGCGGGGGGCCATACCGCCCGCAACGGACTGGGGATGCTCCTCTACCAGGCGGTCTACGCCCTGGAGCGGTTCACCGGGACGGCCATCGACGCCGCCGCCATGGCGGAGAAGGTGGCCCCCCTACTGGCGGAGCCCTGAGACGGAAAAACACGCGAAAGAGGGAAGCCCCTTCCGCGTGTTTTTGTAAAAAGTGGTCCAAACGGGGCGGATTTTACACAAAAACAGGACAAAAATGAAATTTCTTCTGTTGAGATGCTTCGGGTTTCGTGATAAAATAGGAACAAGGATGCCCTGGCGGACCCCCGGTCCCCTGGGGCTGCCGTCCCCCGTCCGTCCCCTCCCCAGGGAGGAGCCTGTCCCAGGCGGACGGGGAGCCTGTTGAGAGAAGGGAGATTCCTGACCATGTATTGCAGCAAATGCGGCAAGGAGCTTCAAGACGGACAGAAGTTCTGCGCCAACTGCGGCGCGCCGGCGGAGGGGTCCGCTTCGGCGCCGCCCCCGCCGCCCTCTTCCGGGGCCACACCCCCGCCGCCTCCGCCTCCGCCGCCCCCTGCGGGGTCCTATCCGCCTCCCTCCGGCGGGAGCTCCAACGCCCACACCTTGGACGTGGTGCTCAAGATCTTTTCTGGCATCTGCGCCGCCCTCTTTGCCCTCAGCGCCCTGGGCTTCCTGGGCAATGCCATCCGTATGCTGGGCTACTTCTCCTTCTGGACCTTCCTCCATGTGCTCTTGGCCCTCTTGGGCGGCGTGGCCGCCGTGTGGATGGCCCTGGTGCTGGTGGTGCTCATCCTCAAGCGGAGGCCGGAGACCAACGACGCCCTGGTGGCCTGCCTCTGCGCGGGCGCGGCCGTCCGGCTGGTGCTGAACATTTTGCTCACCCTCATCAACCTGGTCTACGGCTACTTCCACTTCAGCTTCTCCTTCCTGTGGTACGCCGTGGTGGCGGGCGTGGTCTTCCTGATCCTCTACCTGATGGGGGAGGCCCCCTTCCTGGGCAAGACTGGGGACGAGATCAAGATCAGCGTCCTGGAGGGCCTCTCCATGCTGCTGTCCAATGACACCCCCGCGCCCGGCCCCCGGCAGGATGCCCCCCGGCAGGACGCCGGCCCCTCCAGCTACTACCAGCCCGGCCCCTCCGGCGCCCAGAGCGGCGGGCAGGAGCGCCAGAGCTACTCTTACGGCTATCAGGACGCCCCCGCCTCCGGCGGCGGCTCCTACACCTATCAGGCCGGCCCTCTGAAGACCGACCGGAGCCTGGTGGCCTACATCCTCCTGAGCATCGTCACCTGCGGCATCTACGGCTACTATTTCCTCTACAGCATGGCCCGGGATGTGAACATCGCCTGCGAGGGCGACGGGCAGAAGACCCCCGGCCTGCTGCCCTTCATCCTCCTGAGCTTCATCACCTGCGGGTTCTACGCCCTCTACTGGTACTACTGCCTGGCCAACCGCCTGGCGGCCAACGCCCCCCGGTACGGCCTGAGCTTCCAGGAGAACGGCACCACCATCCTGCTGTGGTACCTCATCGGCCTGCTGCTGTGCGGCATCGGCCCCTATGTGGCGATGCACTTCCTCATCAAGAACACCAACGCCATCTGCGACGCCTACAACCGCCGCGGCCACTGAGCCTGAGACGCAAAAACGGCTGCCCGCCTGCCGGGCAGCCGTTTTTCCATCTGTGGGGGGCGGCCGGGGATTTTCCGCATTTTTGGCCTTTCCTTTCCCGCCGGGACATGATAAAATAAAACAGATACACTTGCCATCAAAGAAGGAGTTCCCATGCCCAATTACTATGCCCATCTCACCTTTGGCGCCCGGGTGCTCTCCCGCTTGGACGACGCCCTGCGCCTCCGCCTGGAGGAGGAGCGCCCCGCCTTCGACCTGGGGTGCCTGGGGCCTGACCCCCTGTTTTTCTACCGGCCCTTCCAGCCCAACCGGGTCCGCCGGGAGGGCATGACCATGCACGCCCAGTCCGCCCTGCCCGTCTTTCAGCGGCTCCGGCGGGGGGTGGCGGAGGACCGCCCCATGGCCTGGGGCTACGCCGCCGGCTTCCTCTGCCACCTGGCCCTGGACAGCGCCTGCCACGGCTGGATCGACCGGAAGGCCGCCCAGGGCCCCGTCACCCACCTGGCCATGGAGGCCGAGTTCGACCGCCTGCTGATGGAGCGGGACGGCCTGGTCTCCCTGGGCCGGTCCTACCTGCCCCCGGTGCCCGGGGAGGCGGTCTTTGCCGCCGCCGCCCTGGCCTATGAGTCCACCGCCGCCCAGGTGGAGGAGGGCTACCGCTCCATGCGGAAGACCACCGCCCTCTTCGCCCGGCTCTCCGGCCACCAGCTCAGCCGCCCGGCCAATTTCCTGGCCGGCCGCCTGCCCAAGCTCCGGGCCCTCCGGGGCATCTTCCTCACGGTGGAGCCCCGGGCGGTCTTCGACGAGAGCAACGCCTATCTCACCCAGCGGCTGGCCGCCACGGTGGAGCCCGCCGCCCAGCAGATGGCCCGCTTCTTCCGGGCCGCCGAGAGCGGCGGAGCCCTGGACCCCTGGCTGGACCGGGACTTCAAGGGGGGCCTCCCCGCCGGGGCCCCCGCCGGCGTCCGGTCCGTCCCCGCCTATTGACCCCTCCCGCCGGGAGGGACCAGCAAGAAAGGAAGTGTCATCCCGAATGGAAGAGAACAAGACCGCCCGTTTCCACCTCAACGCCGAGGACGCCGTCCTCCTGGTCATCGACGAGCAGGAGAAGCTGATGGTGGCCATGGACCACGCCCCCCAGGTGCTCAAGAACACCAAGCTCCTGCTGCTGGCGGCGAAGGAGCTGGGGCTCCCGGTGCTGGTCACCGAGCAGTACCCCAAGGGCCTGGGCGCCACCTCCGCCGAGCTGCTGGAGGCCATGCCCGAGGGCTGGACCCGCATTGAGAAGATGGCCTTCGATGCCGCGGGCCCCGAGCTGCTGGACAAGCTCTCCGCCCTGGGCCGCAAGACGGTGGTGGTCTGCGGCACCGAGACCCACGTCTGTGTCTACCAGACCACCCGGAGCCTGCTGGAGCAGGGCTACCAGGTCTTCCTGGTCCAGGACGCCGTGTGCTCCCGCTTTACCCACAACTACAAGAGCGGCCTGGCGCTCATGCGGGAGATGGGCGCGGTGGTCCTCACCGCCGAGGGGGCCGTCTTTGACCTGCTGAAGGTCTCCGGCACCCCCGCCTTCAAGGTCCTGTCCAAGGCCCTGAAGTGAGGACAGCGGGGCAGTCCCGCGAAAAAACGACAAAAAAGGAGCGGTTCAGAGTGAACCACTCCTTTTTTGCTTGACGCCCCCGGAGAAACGTGGCATAATAAGGGATGCGTGGGGGAGTCCCCTCACGAAGGCATTCAAAGAATACCGTGGCAGGCCCCAGGTGCTGGAACCACCTGGGAACCCTGTAAGAGGTGCAAAGGCCACCGCATACAGACAGGAAATCCTGCTGCCACGGCCTTCTCATTATACACGCTTTCCCCCACCGAGGCAAGCGCAAAAATGGGAGGGCCACCTGGCGGCAGGCCACGTTTGGCACATGCGGGCAAATCAGCGGGGGAGGGTCCCGCTGGCACCTGCATGTGTATTTTTTGTTTCTTTCAACGGGGGATTCCCCTGACGCAAACAAAAAGCAAGGCAGGGGAGAGCCATGAAGAGACAGGCGAGAGAGTGTTATCTGGTGCGCCTTCAGCGGTACGGGGAGGACCCGGAGACCATCATGGGCTCCTGGCACCCCGACTTCCGGGAGCTGATGAAGCGCCTGCGGGACCGGCAGCTGACGCTGATGGCCCGCCTGACCGTGCTGGAGGTGGATGTCTACAACGTCCTCAACGGGAAGCTGGACGAGCTGGAGAGGGAGTTCGGCCCGGTCGAGTCCGGCATGGTCTCCTGGACGATGAAGGACACGGATGACCTGTCCCGTCTGGCATCGGAGTGCTTTAGGCTGCGGCAGCTCCTGCAGCGCTGGGAGGGGGACATCTACCGGGACCTGGTGCTCTACCAGGAGACCCTGCCCGTCCCCCGCCGCCGCGCCCTGGCCCGCCGGAAAAAGAGGCGCCACCCGTGAAAAGCGGAAACCGCCACCCTGCCCGGTGACGGTTTCTCATTTTGAGTTCCATTAACCCACAGGACGAACCGCTTGCCGCGGCGCCCGTTCCGTCCTTATGATAGCTGTTTTCAGCAGTTTCGTCAAGCCCCGGAGCTCCTCCGGGGCTTTTTTCCTTGCCAGGAGTCGAAATTTGTGGTATCCTGACAGCGGCGCTTCGGATGGAGCGCTGGGCGCTGCACAAGACGGCGGGCGGTGAGTCACGAACCCCGAGAGGGGGTGACGCTATGCGGATCACGCTGCACATCGGACGGTTTACCGTTACGATCATCGTGAAAAGCAGAAACCGCCACCCTGGCCGGTGACGGTTTCTTTTTGAAATATATAACCTCTAGACAGGGCTGACCGCTTGCCGCAGCGCCCTTCCCATCTTTATGATAGCCGTTTTCCCCCGTTTTGTCAAGCCCCGGAGCTTCTCCGGGGCTTTTTGCTACCCCTGGCCGGGGAACATCCGCCGGAAGGGCTCCGGCCAGGGGGCCTGGAGGACCAGGGGGCGGCGGCTCCGGGGGTCGGTGAGGGCCAGGGCGTGGGCGTGGAGGCCCAGGCGGCCCATGGGGTCCGACTGGGCGCCGTACTGCCGGTCCCCGGCCACGGGACAGCCCAGGTCCTTCATGTGGACCCGGATCTGGTTTTTCCGGCCGGTGTCCAGCTCCACCTCCACCAGGGAAAAGCCCCGGGACCGGGCCAGGACCCGGTAGCGGGTCACCGCTTCCCGGGCGTCCCGGCCCGGGGCCCCGGAGTAGACCAGGTGGGTGCCCGTCTCCCGGAGGAAGGAGCGGACCTCCCCCTCCTCCCGGGGCGGGGCCCCCTCCACCACCGCCACATAGGCCCGGCGGGTCACCAGGCGGTCCCAGTTCTCCTGGAGCCGCCGCTTGAGGCCCTCGTCCTTGGCGAAGAGGAGGACGCCGGAGGTGTCCCGGTCCAGCCGGTGGACGATGAAGAGCCGTTTCCCCGGCTCCCGGGCCTTCACATAGTCGGCGGCCAGGCGGTAGGCGGTGCGCTTCTTCTCCCGGTCGCTGCCCATGGAGAGGAGCCCGGCGGGCTTGTCCACCGCCAGGAGAGCGGCGTCCTCATAGAGCACCGGGAAGGGGAGCTCCCAGGCCCCGGCGGCGCTCCGGGGCAGAAGGGTGACCGTCTGCCCCGGGGAAAGGGGGTGGTCGAAGCGGGTGACCGCCCTGCCGTCCACCAGCACCTGCCGCCGGGAGAGCAGGCCCTTCACCGTGTTCCGGGACTTGTCCCGGACCGCCTCCAGCAGGAAGGGCAGGAGGGTCCCCGCCTGGGTGACGGTCAGCGTCCGTCTCTCGTCCATATGGTCACGTCCTTTCAGCCCAGGATGTTCAGGTGCTCCAGCAGGATCTTGCACCCCATGAGGATCAGCGCCAGTCCGCCGCACAGCTCGGCCCCGGACTTCCACCGGGCGCCAAATACGCCCCCCACCCAGACTCCGGCGGCGGAGAGGAGCAGGGTGGTCAGGCCGATGAAGCCCACCGCCGGGCCGATGTCCACCCGCAGGAAGGCGAAGGTCACCCCCACGGCTAGGGCGTCGATGCTGGTGGCCACCGCCATGGGCAGCATGGCCCGGACGGTGAAGTCGGGGTCCACCGGCTCCTCCTCCCGGCTCCGGGACTCCCGGACCATGTTGCCCCCGATGAGGCACAGCAGGACAAAGGCGATCCAGTGGTCCACGCTGGTGATGAGACCCTGGAACCGGGTGCCCAGCAGCCAGCCCAGCAGGGGCATCAGGGCCTGGAAGCCCCCGAACCAGAGCCCGCAGGTCAGGGCGTGCCGGAGGGTCACCCGCCCGGCGGAGAGTCCCTTGCAGATCGAAATGGCGAAGGCGTCCATGGAGAGGCCCACGGCGATGATGAAAAGCTCCCAGAGCTGCATCTTTGCTCCCTCCTCGTCGTTTCCGGCGGCACATGGCCGATTTTGCCATGCTTTTGCACAACAAAAACGAGACTTATCTGCCGCGGACAGATAAGTCTCGTCATTGAAAACAAAGCCAGGAGCGCGCCGCTCCAGCATGTTGGCTCCGTTACGCGAAAACCGCGCCGACTACTCCCTTATGCTTGAAAAGTATGATAGCATGAACTTTTTTCCTTGTCAAGCAAAATCCGGGGGGCGGGCGCCCGGTCACTTCTTCCCGAACAGCCGCTGGAACAGGCCGCCGGACTTTTTCTCCTTGTCCGGGGCCGTCCGCCCCTCCAGCTCCTTCAGGGCCTTGGAGGCGTGGGCGTCTCCCCGCCGGGCGGCCTCCCGGTAGAGGTCCACCGCCCGGGCCCGGTCCTTCCGCACCCCCTTGCCCTGGAGATAGCAGTCGCCCAGCACCCCCATGGCCCAGGCGTCCTCCAGGTCCGCGGCCTTCTGGAGCAGGCCGGCGGCCTTGGTCTCGTCCACCGGGGTGCCGATGCCGTGGAGGCAGCAGTAGCCCAGGTGGCAGTACCCGGAGACCTCTCCCTGCTTGGCGGCCTGCCGGTAGAGCTCCACCGCCCGGGCCTCGTCCTGGGGGCGCCCCCTGCCGTACTGGAAGCACATGCCCAGGTTCACCAGGGCGGGGCCGTACTGCTTCTCCACGGCCTGCTGGTAGAGGTCGGCCGCCTTCTGGTCATCCCGGCCCGTGCCCCGGGCCTCCTGGTAGCAGTCGCCCAGCAGGTTCATGGCCCGGGCGCTGCCCAGGTCGGCCGCCTTTTGGAGCCAGACCACGGCCTCGGTCTCCCGGAGGGGCGTGCCGATGCCCCGGAGGTAGCAGAACCCGGCGTTGCAGGCCCCGGCGGCATCCCCCTGCTCTCCGGCCTGGCAGTAGTAGGAGAGGGCCGCCTGGGGGTCCTTCTCCACGCCCTGGCCATGCTCCAGGCACAGGCCCACATCCACCAGGGCGGGGACATAGCCCTGGTTGGCCGCCCGGTGGTAGTACTCCAGCGCCTTGCGCTCGTCCTGGGGCAGGCCCTGGCCCCTCTGATAGCAGTCGCCCAGCAGGTCCAGGGCCCGGGCGCTGCCCAGGTCGGCCGCCTTCTGGAGCCAGGTCACGGCCTTTTCCGGGTCCTTGGGGGTGCCGATGCCCTGGAGGTAGCAGAACCCGGCGTTGCAGGCCCCGGTGGCGTTCTCCCGCTCCCCGGCCTGCTGGTAGTAGTCCAGGGCCCTCGCCTCGTCCTCCGGGACCCCGTGGCCGTACTCGTAGCACAGGCCCAGGCTCACCAGGGCCGGGGCGTACCCCTGCCCAGCGGCCTGCTGGTAGTATTCCAGGGCCTTCTGGTCGTCCTGGGGCAGGCCGTCGCCGTGGCGGCAGCAGTCGCCCAGCAGGGAGAGGGCCCGGGGGTAGTCCTGCTCGGCTGCCTTCCGGAGCCAGGCCACGGCCTTCTCCGGGTCTCTGGATGTACCGATGCCCCGCAGGTGGCAGTAGCCGGCGTTGCAGGCCCCGGTGGCGTCCCCCAGCGCGCCAGCGTGCTGGTAGCACTCCAGGGCCCTTCCCTCGTTCTTGGGAACGCCGGTGCCCTCCTCGTAGCACAGGCCCAGGCTCACCAGGGCGGGAGGATAGTCCCGGGCGGCCGCCTGCTCGTAGCACTCCGCCGCCTTCCGGGCGTCCTGGGCCACGCCGATGCCCCGCTCATAGCAGTCGCCCAGCAGGTCCAGGGCCCGGGGATAGCCCTGCTCCGCCGCCTTCTGCAGAAGGCCGACGGCCATCTCCCGGTCCTCCCGGACCCCGATGCCCCGGAGGTAGCAGTACCCGGCGTTGCAGTAACCCGCGGCGCTGCCCAGCTTAGCGGCCTTCAGATAGAGCTTGACGGCCCGGCTTCGGTTGGGCTCCATTCCCCAGCCGTACTCATAGCACAGCCCCAGGCTCACCAGGGAGGGGGGATAGTCCTGGTCGGCGGCCTGCTGGTAGTACTCCGCCGCCTTCTGGTCGTCCTGGGGCAGGCCGTCGCCGTAATGGCAGCAGTCGCCCAGCAGGTCCATGGCCCGGAGGTGGCCCTGCTCGGCCGCCTTCTGGAGCAGAGGAATGGCCTTTTCCGGGGCCGCGGCGGTGCCCAGGCCGGTGAGGTAGCAGAAGCCGGCGTTGCAGGCCCCGTCGGGGTCCCCCTGCTCGGCGGCCTGGAGATAGAGCTCCAGTGCCCGGGCGGGGTCCTCCTCCAGGCCCAGGCCCCGCTCATAGCACAGGCCCAGGCTCACCAGGGCGGGAGGATGCCCCCGCTCCGCCGAGCGCTGGAACCACGCCACCGCCTGCTCCAGGTCGGGCTCCACCCCCCGGCCATCCCGGTAGCAGCAGCCCAGCAGGTTCATGGCCCGGGGGAAGTCCTCCTGGACGGCCCGCCGGAACCACTCCACGGCCTGGGCGGGGTCGGCCTCCACGCCGGTGCCGGTGAAGTAGCAGAAGCCCAGGTTGCACATGGCGGGGGCGAATCCGGCCTCGGCGCTTTTGCGGTACCACTCCACTCCGGCGGCGGGGTCCTGGGGCAGGCCCTCCCCCAGCTCCAGGCAGAGCCCCAGCTCGCACATGGCGGGGGGGTACTCCGCCTCGGCCGACTGCCGGAAGAGCTCGGCGGCCCGCTCCAGGTCCTTGGGGCAGCCGGAGCCGTCCTGGCAGCAGCGGCCCAGGATGTGGAGGGCCCGGGCGAAGCCCTCTCCGGCGGCCTCCTCCAGCAGCTTCACGGCCTGGACGGGGTCGGCCTCCATGCCGATGCCGTTGAGGCAGCACACCGCCAGATTGCACTTGGCCGGGACATAGCCGGCCTCAGCGGCCTGCCGGTAGAGCTCCACCGCCCGGGCGGGGTCCTGTTCCACCCCGCTGCCTATCTCGTAGCACAGGCCCAGGCTGGAGATGGCGGAGGGGTAGCCCTGGTCGGCGGCCTGCCGGTAGAGCTCGGCGGCCCGGGCGGGGTCGGCCTCCACGCCGGTGCCGGAGTCGTAACAGTCGGCCAGGATGCTCTGCCCCCGGGGGAATTCCAGGGCGGCCGAGCGCTGGAGCCAGGCCACGGCCTGGACGGGGTCGGTCTCCACCCCGATGCCGCTGAGGGAGCACACCCCCAGGTTGCACATGGCGGGGGCGTAGCCCTGGTCGGCGGCCTGCCGGTAGAGCTCCACCGCCCGCTCCGGGTCCTGCTCCACGCCGGTGCCGTTTTCGTAGCAGACGCCCAGGATGCTCTGGGCCCGGGCAAAGCCCAGGTCGGCCGCGCGCCGGAGCCACTCGGCGGCCTGGACGGGGTCGGTCTCCACCCCAATGCCGTTGAGGTAGCACACCCCCAGGTTGCACTGGGCGGGGGCGTAGTCCTGCTCGGCGGCCTGGAGATAGAGCTCGGCGGCCCGGACGGGGTCGGCCTCCACGCCGTCTCCGCTCTCGTAGCAGAGGCCCAGATCGCACAGGGCCCCGGCATAGCCCTCCTCGGCGGCCTGGCGGAAGAGCTCGGCGGCCCGGACGGGGTCGGCCTCCACGCCGTCGCCGTTCTGGTAGCAGCGGCCCAGGGCGTCGATGGCCCGGAGGTCTCCGGACTCCGCCGCCTGGCCGAACCAGTAGAAGGCCTGGGACATATCCACATCCACCCCGTCGCCGGAGGCGTACCGCAGCCCCAGGTCGAACTGGAGGGAGGTGTCCCCCAGCTCGGCCCGCTCCAGCAGGTCCTGAAAGTCGGCCTGGGCCTTCTGGACGTTCTGCATGGCCTTCATAATGAGGGCGGTGTTGACGATGACGATGTCCTGCCCGTTAGACAACGCGCGTGGCTGCTCCTTGCTGTCCCGGTCCTCGGGTCTCAATTCCATGGTTGCTCCACCTGCTTTCTTGTAGGCCCCTGGGCTCTGACGGAAGGCCAGAGAGGCACCGGGGGAGATGCCGGCGGCCGTCAGGGAGGGCCGCCTGTGCCTCTATTCTACAACGGGAACGGCCTGCGCACAAGAGAGAATGGAAGCGCTCTGCCGGAAAGAGAGCCTTTACGGCAGAGCAAAAAGACCGGCAGGGGCCCGGGGCCAGAGCCCCGAGCCCCTGCCGGCTCAGCAAAAAAGAGGGAAGGTAAGAGAGAGGAATTTGGTTTGTAAAGAGGGAAGAGGAGCTTCTTCCGGCGCTCAGGCGGCCCCGTCCTCCCCGGCGCTGGTCTCGGCGGGGGCGGCCGTCTCAGAGGGGGCAGATGTTTCCCCGTCTGCCTCTGCTTCCGCCTCCGCAGCGGCCTGGGCATCCGCCTCGGCCTGAGTCTGGGCGGTGGGCAGGGCCAGCAGGTCCTCCACATAGCCGGGGGAGAGGAGGCCCACCTGATAGGAGCCCTCCAGCTGGCCGTAGTAGTTCCCGCTCTCGTCGGTGTCCCCCAGGAGGAGGGTGTAGCTGCCATCGTCATAGGTGACGGTGATCCGGTCCGGGTCGTCCAGCCCCAGGGCGGCCAGGGCGGCCTCGTCGGGCTTCCAGGCGGCGCAGGAGCGGAAGGCCAGGAGGGAGAGGGCGTCCACCCCGTCCTGGAGGACGGTGTCTTCTCCGTTCAGGGCCTCCCCGTCCCGGCTCCAGACATAGGTGGTGGTCTCAGCGGCCTCTCCGGTCTCCTCGTCGGTGGTCTCCTGAGTCACCGCCTCTTTGGTATAGGTGCTCTCCACCCCGTCGATAGTGAGGACCACCGACTGGACCTGCTCCTCCGTCACCCAGGGGATGTCCTCCAGGGCGATGAAGTCCAGCAGCTCTCCCTCGGTCTGATCCATGAGGCTGGAGGAGATGGTGTAGACCAGGGCGTCCCCCTCCAGGCGGGCATAGTAGTTGCCGTCCACCTGGCTCCCCACCAGCAGGGTGACCGTCTCTCCGCCGCCGTCTGTGGCGGTGAGGGTCAGCTCTGGGGCGTCCAGGCCGTAGGAGCTGTCAGCCTCCGGGTCGTCGATGACCCGGACGGCGGCCAGGGCGGAGAGGGTCTCCTCCAGCTGGGTGAGGCGGCTCTGGTCCGCCGGGAAATCGCTGTCCCCGTCATAGGTCCAGGTCCCCTCCCCGTCCCGGGTGAAGGAGAGGGAGGTCTCCCCCTGCTGGAAGGAGAGGGCGGAGAGGTCCTCCAGCCGGGCCAGGTAGTCGGCCTGGGCCGCCGCCCGGTCCTCCGCCCCCGCGTTCCACCACCGCAGGCCCAGGTAGGCCCCGGCGCACAGGGCCAGCACCATGGTCAGGAGGAAGAGCTGAGTGCCATATTTTTTCCGCATCACAGCCGCCTCCTTCTCGCCCAGGCAAAGAGACCCAGAGCCAGGACCCCGATGGGGATAACGGCGGTGAAGAGGGTGCTCCAGAGCCCGGGATTGCGGATGGTGTTGTAGGTGATCTCCAGGCTCTTGGCCGGGATGGAGAGGTTGGAGACCTCCTCGAAGCCGTCGGTGACGGCGTTGAGGAAGACATCCAGGTTCACGCCGTTGGAGAGCAGGGTCAGGACGGTGTCGTCCACAAAGGAGGCCGAGGAGAAGACGGTGAGCCGCCCGGCGGCATTGCCGTCGGCGTCGGTCTTCTCACACACCGCCCCCAGGAGGTAGGTCCCCTCGGTCTGGGTGCCGTCGGCGGTGATGGCCGCGGCGCCGGAGGAGGTCTGGAGGAAGGGGGTCACCGTCACGTCCTCCGGCAGCTCCTCCGCCTGGGTGAGGCCCCGGGCGTTGAGCATCAGGGTCAGGTCGCTGTCAGAAAACTGGGAGGTGACCGGGCTGGAGGTGGAGAGCACCGGGGCGATGGCGTACAGGCTCCCCAGCTGCTGGTAGAACCGCTGGGGGTCGGCCACATAGCCGTCGGCCAGGGTCAGGCCGTAGGAGGCCAGCAGGGCCTCCCAGTTGGGCAGGGACTCCTCGGTCTGGGCCAGGAGCACCAGGAGCTGCCCGCCCCCGTCCAGGTAGTCCTCCAGCAGGGTGAGCTCATCGGCGGTGAGGTCCCGGGTGGGGGCGTAGCTGATGAGGAGGGAGCAGTCGGCCGGGACGCCGCCGTCCAGGGCCAGGCTCACGCCTCCGGAGAGGGTGAGGTTGGCCTTCTCGATGGCGTCGGTGACCTGGGTGGAGAGGGTGCTCTCCCCGTGGTTTTCCAGGGTGTAGAGGACGGTGTCGTTGTCCCCGGTGACATAGCTCACCGCGGAGGTGAGCTGTCCCTCGGCGTCGAACTCGGTCTCGTAGTACTGGCCGTACATGTAATAGTACATGGTGTCGTAGACCAGGATGTCGCTGAAGGGAATGGCCCGGGACTTGCCGGTCTCGGCGCAGCGGACCACCAGGGAGTCGGCGGAGGCGTCGTACTCCTCGGCGGCGGAGGGGTGGGCCACCGGGTCCACCTGGGTGACGGTGATGTGGCTGGAGAGGGCGGCATAGCGGTCCAGGAACTTGGCGATGCGCTCGTCCACCGAGCCCTCCTCGGCCAGCACCACGATCTCCACATCCTGGTCCAGGGTGGAGAGAAACTCCACCGAGGTGTCGGAGACGGTGTAGAGCTGGTGGTCGGAGAGGTCAAACTCCAGCAGGTTGGAGGGCAGCTGCCCCACGATGAGGTTGACCAGGAGGACGATGGCCGCCACCACGGCGGTGACGGCTGCCAGGTATCCCCCCTGGCGGAGCTTGCGTTTGTTGTGCATTCCGGTCACCTCCTCAGCCCCAGCGGCGCTTCTGGAGCACCTGGACGGTCAGAAAGACAAAGAGCCCGGCAAGGGACAGGTAGAGCACCACGCCCCCCACGTCAAAGACGCTGTAATAGGCGAAGTTGTAGAGCACCGAGCTGAAAGAGAACCGGGAGAGGACCCCGGAGAGGACATCGGGCAGGAACTCCATCAGGTCGTCCCACAGGTAGAGCACCAGCAGGGCGGCGAAGGTGCCCACGGCGGCGATGACCTGGCTCTCGGTGAGGGCGGAGAGGAACATCCCCACCGCCACGAAGACGCACCCCATCAGGAAGAAGGCCAGGATGGAGGCGTAGTCAGAGGCCAGCTGTCCCGTGCCGTTGGCGGCGATGATGAGGGGGCACAGGCAGAAGAGTCCCATGGGGATGGCCAGCACAGTGAGCATGGAGAAGTATTTCCCCAGCACCACGCCGGTGAGGGAGACCGGGGCGGTGAGCAGCAGCTGGTCGGTGCGGCTGCGCCGCTCCTCCGCCATGGAGCGCATGGTGAGGATGGGCACCGCCACCAGAAAGACCACGATGCCGTTGAGCAGGGCATAGGAGAACTGGGGGTAGCCGTAATAGAGGTTGTTGGCCATGAAGTAGATGCCGATGAAGAAGGTCACCACGGCGATGAACACACAGCCGGTCATGTTGGTAAAGCAGGCCCGCAGCTCCCGCAGATAGATGGCTTTCATGGGGCATCCTCCTCTCCGGCGGCCTCTGCGCCAGGTTCCCGGTCCTCCGGGGGCTGGTCCGGCTCCTCCTGGGCGTCGTCGGCGGTGAGCTGGAGGAAGACATCCTCCAGGGTCATGCCTCCGGCGTGGAGGCCAAGCAGGGGGACATCCTCCCGGACGCAGGCCCGGAAGACGGCCTCCCGGAGGTCGACGCCGGCGCTCTCCAGGCGGAAGGTGCTCTCTCCCTCCGCCGCCCCGGGCAGGAGCTCCGCCGGTCCCGCCCCCGGGATGCCCCGGAGCAGGGCCAGGCCCCGCTCCGCCCCGGTTTGCAGGGTGACCTGGAGGAAGCGGTCCCCGGCCAGGTCCCGCTCCAGCTCCTCCGGGGTGCCGGAGGCCACCATCCGGCCGTGGTGGATGATGAGGATGCGGTCGCACACCGCCTGGACCTCGGCCAGGATGTGGGAGCTGAGGATGACGGTGTGGGCCCGGGCCAGGTCCCGGATGAGGGCGCGGATCTCGATGATCTGCTTGGGGTCCAGGCCCACGGTGGGTTCGTCCAGAATGACGATCTCCGGGTCCCCCAGCAGGGCCTGGGCGATGCCCACCCGCTGGCGGTAGCCCTTGGACAGGTTGCGGATGAGCCGGCCCTCCACGCCGGTGAGCATGGTGAGCCCGGCCACCCGCTCCAGCTCCTCCTCCCGGTCCCGGGCGGGGACCCGCTTCAGGGCGGCGGCGAAGGAGAGGTACTCCTCCACCGTCATGTCGGGGTAGAGGGGCGGCTGCTCCGGCAGGTAGCCGATACGGCGCTTGGCCGCCTCGGGCTCCTCGGTCATGCTGTGGCCGTCCACCAGGACCTCCCCCTCGGTGGGGCCCAGGTAGCCGGTCATGATGTTCATGGTGGTGGATTTTCCCGCCCCGTTGGGGCCCAGGAAGCCGTAGGCCTGGCCTCCCTCCACCGTGAAGCTCAGGTGGTCCACCGCCGTGTGGCGGCCGTACCGCTTCACCAGGTCTCGCACCTCGATCAAGGGCTGTTCCTCCTTTATCGGCTCCAGCCAGGGCCGGAGCCGGTTTCATGCGGGAGAAAGCATAGCAGGTAAAGCTGAAAACAGGCTGAAATTCCCATGAACTTTTTGTAAACCGGCCCGGAAGGGAAAAACCCGGGCGGAAAAGCCGGAAGAGGCTTTCCCGCCCGGGTCTTGAAGGACACAGCGGTTTTCCGGGTCACGCCCGGGTGACCTCCCCGAAGAAGAAGTTCCCCAGGGGAGTGTAGTAGAGCCCGTCCAGGCTGGGGTCCAAGAGATAGGTCTGGGTGTAGAAATAGATGGGCCCCAGGACCCAGTCCTCCCCCATCAGCAGGTCCTCGGCCTGGTGGAGGAGCTCCATGCGCTCGGCCGGGTCGGCGGCGGCCTTGGCGGCGTCGATGAGGGCGTCGTAGTCGGGGTTGGAGTATTGGGCGTCGTTGTTGCCGCTGCCGGTGCGCCACAGGTCCAGGAAGCAGCAGGGGTCGCTGTAGTCGGCCACCCAGGAGTTCCGGGCGATCTGGTAGTTGCCCGCCTTCCGGTCGGCCAGGAAGGCCGACCAGTCGTTGCTCTCCAGGGTGACGGTGACCCCCAGGGCGCTCTGCCACTGCTGCTGGAGGGCCTGGGCGATGGCCTCGTGGCTGGGGTCGTTGTTGTAGCTGTAGACCACCACCGGGAAGCCGGCTCCGCCGGGGTAGCCCGCCTGGGCCAGGAGCTCCCGGGCCTCGGCCACGTTGGCGGCGTACTGCTCCTGGGTCTCGGGGACGGTCCAGTAGCCGCCCCCCACGGTGCGGAAGTCCTCCCCCTCCGGGTCGGCGTCGGGGACGCCGTAGGGCACGAAGGCGTCGGCCGGGACCTGGCCGGTCTGGGTGACGTTTTCCACCAGATAGCGGCTATCCATGGCCAGGGTGAAGGCCTTCCGCACCCGCCAGTCATCAAAGGGGGCCTGCTGGGTGTTGTAGGAGACGTAGTAGGTCCCCAGCTGGTCCACGATGCTCAGGTCCCCGCTGGCGAGGAGGGCGGGGATCTCGTCCACCGGCACGCTCTTGATGAAGTCCAGGTCCCCGGAGCGGAAGGCCGAGAGGATGGCGGTGCCGTCGTCCATGAGCTGGAAGGTGATGGTCCCGGGGCCCCGGTCCCCGGCGGCATAGTAGCTGGGGTTGCGCTCCAGGACGATGCGGGAGTTGTGGCTCCACTCGGCCAGGCGGTAGGGGCCGTTGCTGAGGTAGGTGGCCGTGTCATGGGTCCAGCCGTCGGGGTCGGCCTCCACCACGTCCTCCCGTACCGGCAGGGTGGCGGTGAAGGCGCAGACCTCCAGGAAGTAAGGGCAGTCATAGGTCAGCTCCACCACGAAGGTCCGCTCGTCCGGGGCGGAGACCCCCAGGGCGGTGGGCTCGGCCTCCCCGCTGTTGACGGCCTCATAGCCGGAGACCATGTCGATCATATAGCAGTAGTCGGCGGCGGTGGCGGGGTCGGAGAGCCGCCGCCAGGAGTAGACGAAGTCCCCGGCGGTGAGGGGGGTCCCGTCGGACCACTTCAGGTCCTCCCGCAGGGTGAAGGTATAGGTGACGGTGCCGTCGTCGTGGACCGTCTTCTCATAGCTCTGGGCCTGGCCCGGCCCCAGCTGGGCCCGGTAGAGGCCCCGGCCCCCCTCTATGGGCTCCCCGCTGTTTTCCCAGCGCATGAGGCCCTCGAAGAGGTGCTGGGCCAGGATGGCCCCGTCCAGGGTGGAGTTCTTGGCGGGGTCCAGGGTGGCGGGCTCGGAGGCGATGCACACCCGCAGGTCCAGGGCCCCGGAGGACCCCTCCCCGGCCTGCCCGCCGCAGCCCGTCAGGGCCCCCAGGGCCAGCGCCCCGGCCAGGACCCCCGCCGGGAGTCGTACTCGGTTCATGGTTTTCCCACCTCCTGAAAAGATGGCCGCATCCGCAAAGAAGCGCGGATGCGGCCATCTCAGTCTTCCCGGTCGGCGGGGGGATTATCCGCCGGAGCGGTCTCTCCCAGCAGGTGGCAGGCGGCCCAATGCCCGGGGTCATGCTCCCGGAGGAGGGGGACCTCCTCCCGGCAGCGCCCGGCGGCGTAGGGGCAGCGGGTGTGGAACCGGCAGCCGGCCGGAGGGTGGATGGGGGAGGGGATATCCCCCTGGAGGACCGCCCGCTGCCGGCTCCGGGAGAGCTCCGGGTCAGGCACCGGCACGGCGGAGAGGAGGTTTTGGGTGTAGGGGTGGAGGGGGTGGCGGCTGAGCTCCCAGCTCTCGGCGAGCTCTACCAGGGAGCCCAGGTACATGACCCCGATGCGCCGGGAGATGTGGCGCACCACGCTCAGGTCGTGGGCGATGAAGAGGTAGGTGAGCCCCAGCTCGGCCTGCATGTCCTCCAGCATGTTCACCACCTGGGACTGGATGGACACATCCAGGGCGGAGATGGGCTCGTCACAGACGATGAACTCGGGCTCCACCGCCAGGGCCCGGGCGATGCCCACCCGCTGCTGCTGGCCGCCGGAGAACTCGTGGGGGTAGCGGTCGGCGTGCTCGGGGTTCAGGCCCACCATGCTCAGCAGCTCCCGGATGCGGGCGGCGCGCTGGGCCCGGCCGTCGCAGAGCCTGTGGATGTCCAGGGCCTCCCCCACGATCTCCCCCACGGTCATCCGGGGGTCCAGGGAGGCCGAGGGGTCCTGGAAGATGATCTGCATCTTCCGCCGGTAGGGGAGCATGTCCACAGCCTGGGCCCGGGGGGCATGGCGCTTGACCAGCTCTCCCTGGGCCGTCGCTTGGAAGGGGTAGTCCCGCCGGTAGAGGGGGACGCCGTCGTAGAGGATGGCGCCGGAGGTGGGCTCGTGGAGGCGCAGAATGGTGCGGCCCAGGGTGGTCTTGCCGCAGCCGGACTCGCCCACCAGGCCCAGGGTCTCTCCCCGGCGGATGGAGAAGGACACATCCTCCACCGCCCGGACGCCGGGGCCGGCGTGCCCCTTGATGGGGAAGTATTTGGTGAGGTGCTCCACCTGGAGCAGGGTGTCGTGCTCAGCCATGGGCGGCCTCCTTTCTTCCGCTGGGGGAGGCGGGCAGCCGCTCCTGGACCCGGAGCCAGCAGGCGGAGCGGTGGCCGGGGCCCAGGTCCACATAGGGGGGCATCCTGCGCAGGCAGACCTCCATGGCGTGGGGGCACCGGGGGGCGAAGGGACAGCCCTCCGGCGGGTCCAGCATGTCCACAGGGGTCCCCTCGATGGGGATGAGGCGCTGGTGCTCCTGGGCGTCCAGCCGGGGCATGGAGCGCAGCAGGCCCACGGTGTAGGGGTGGCCGGGGCGGTAAAAGATGTCGTCCACCGACCCCTGCTCCACCAGCTTTCCGGCGTACATGACGCAGACCTTGTGGCACAGCTCGGCCACCACCCCCAGGTTGTGGGTGATGAAGATGATGCCCATATTGGTCTGCCGCTGGAGGTCCTTCATGAGCTCCAGGATCTGGGCCTGGATGGTGACGTCCAGGGCGGTGGTGGGCTCGTCGGCAATGAGGAGCTTGGGGTGGCAGATGAGGCCCATGGCGATCATCACCCGCTGGCGCATCCCGCCGGAGAACTCATGGGGGTACTGGCGCATCCGCCGCTCCGGGTTGTGGATGCCCACCCGCTCCAGCATCTCGGCGGCCCGCTGGGCGGCCTCCCGCCGGGAGACCGTCTTCTGATGGGCCCGCAGGGCCTCGATGAGCTGGTCCCCCACGGTGTAGACCGGGTTGAGGCAGGTCATGGGATTCTGGAAGATCATGGCCGCCCGGCCGCCCCGGAAGGCGGTGAGCTCCCGCCGGGAGAAGGAGAGGACATCCTCCCCCTCAAAGGTGATGGAGCCCCCCACCACCCGGCCCGGGGGCTGGAGGAGGCCCATGATGGAATAGGCCTCCACGCTCTTGCCGGAGCCCGACTCCCCCACGATGCCCACTACCTCGCCGTAGTCCACCTGGTAGGAGATGCCGCTCACCGCCCGGACCTCCCCGGCGGGGGTGAAGAAGGAGACCCGGAGGTCCCGGACCTCCAGGAGGGGGCGGCCCTCCGGCGGAGGGGCGGGGGTCTGACGCTGCTGCATGGCTTGGCCTCCTTTGGTCTGTAACTGGTTTGAAGCGGCGGCCTGCCCGCCCCGGGGGCGCGTCGTGAGAGCCCGAACAGGCCTGCTAGCGTTTCAGCCTGGGGTCCAGGGCGTCCCGGAGGCCGTCCCCCACCAGGTTGAAGGATAGGATCATGGCGCTGAGGATGACCGCCGGGAAGACCAGGCGGTAGGGGTAGCTCCAAAGGCCCTCCAGCGCCTCGGAGGCCATGGAGCCCAGACTGGTCATGGGGGTGGTGACCCCCACCCCCAGAAAGGAGAGGAAGGACTCCAGAAAGATGGCCGAGGGGATCTGGAGGCAGGTGGTCACCACGATCTGCCCGATGCAGTTGGGCAGCAGGTGTCGCCGGATGATCCGGGCCCCCGAGGCCCCCAGGGCCCGGGCGGCGGTGACGTACTCCTGGCCCTTGAGCTGGAGGACCTGCCCCCGGATGATCCGGGACATGGTGACCCAGTAGAGCAGGCCGAAGGAGAGGAACATGGAGATGAGGTTCTTCCCCAGCACCGGGATGGCCCGGGCCAGGAGGTCGGTGTGGGTGTTGGCGTACGCCAGCAGGGCATCTCCCAGCACGGTGGAGAGCAGGAGGATGACCAGCACCTCGGGGACGGCGTAGATGATCTCCACGACGCGCTGCATCACGGCGTCCACCCGGCCCCCGCAGTAGCCGGAGACCGCCCCGTAGAGGGCCCCGATGACCAGCACCAGGGCGGCGGCCGAGAGGCCCACCAGCATGGAGACCCGGGTGCCCACCATGACCCGCACCAGGATGTCCCGGCCGTAGCGGTCGGTGCCGAAGAGGTGGGGAAAGACGGCCTCTCCCGCCGCCTTCCGCTCCAGCTCCTCCCGGGAGTAGCCCCCCAGCCGGGGCTGGATGCCCAGCTCCCGGCGGACCTGGGCTTGGCTGGCCGACCCCTGGTCCTGGGCGGAGCGGGCCTGGGCCCGGATGCGGGCCAGGTCCACGGCGGTGAGGGCCTCTCCCCGGGCCTCCGCTTCGGCGAGGGCCTGCTCCACCGCCGCCTCCGGGTCGGAGGCAGCGGAGCGCCGGGCCAGCTCGGCCGCCAGGCGCTCCTGGTCGTCCAGGGTGTAATGCCAGGGGTGGAGGTTCTCCGCCCCGGCGTGGAACTGGGCATAGCCGTAGGGGACCACCAGGGGCCCCACAAAGGCGAAGAGGACCAGGAGCAGGAGGACAGCTAGGGCTCCCAGGGCGGCCCGGTTGCCCCGGAACCGCCGCCAGGCGTCCCGCCAGTAGGAGCCCCCCTGCTCCGGCCGGAGGAAGGCCGCCTTCTCCGCGGCCCCGGCGGGGCGGAAGTCCTCCGGCGTCAGGTCCCCCCAGGCCAGGACATCCTCCGCCCGGGGCTGGAGGGAGCCCCAGGGGGAGCGTGGGTGCTTGCGCTCGGACATGTCAGGCGCCCTCCCTTCCCAGGTGGATGCGGGGGTCCACCGCCTTGTAGAGGAGGTCCACCAGGAGGTTCATGCCCACGAGAAAGGAGGCCAAAAAGAGGGTGGTGCCCATGATGACAGGGTAGTCCCGGTTGCTGATGGACTGGACGAAGTACCGGCCCAGGCCGGGAATGGTGAAGACGGTCTCCACCACAAAGCCCCCGCACAGGGTAAAGGCCACCTGGGGACCCAGGTAGGTGAGCACCGGCAGAAGGGCATTGCGGAGGGCGTGCTTGAAAACGATCTTCCACGTGCTCAGTCCCTTGGCCCGGGCCGTCTTGATATACTCCTGGCCCAGGGCATCCAGCATGGAGGCCCGGGACTGCCGGGCGATATAGCACATGGGGTAGAAGCCCAGGGAGAGGCAGGGGAGGACGTAGCTCCTCCAGTCCCCCGCCCGGAAGAGGGTGGGGAAGAGCTTCCAGCCGGGGATGCCGCCGCAGAAGGCGAAGAGGAGGAGGCTGGCCACCACAAAGGAGGGCAGGGAGACCCCGATGGTGCACACCACCCGCAGGGCGCTGTCGGGTCCCCGCCCCCGCCAGTAGGCCGCCAGGCAGCCCAGGGGCACCCCCAGGAGCACCGCCCACAGCAGGGCGAAAAAGCCGATGGTGGCCGAGACGGGAAACATGTCGGCAATGATCCTGGTCACCGGGTAGTCCTTCTGCATTTTGACCGAGACGCCCAGGTCCCCCCGGAGGAGGTTGCCCATATATTTGACGAACTGGACGGCGAGGGGCTGGTCCAGGGCGTACTTCTCATTGAGGGCGTCCAGCACCGACTGGGGCGGATTCTTCTCACTGAGGAAGGGGTTCCCCGGCACCGCCCGCATGAGGAAAAAGGTCAGGACAGCCACCACGAAGACGGTGAGCACCGCCGTCCCGATCCGCTTGAGGAGATAGCGCGTCATGTTCTCACTCCCATCCCTGCGGCATACTTGCGCTTACTCTGATGGAAGTGTGCCCCACAAGGAGGCGTTTCTCTCAGCGGAAGGGAGAGGAAAATTTTTTTGAAGGCGGCAGGGCTGAGGCGGGCGGCCCCAAGGCCGCCCGCCTCAGGCTGTTGAAAAAGCCTCGCAGAGTTCGCGCCCGCAGGCGCGAAGCAATCGAGAGCGGTTTTCTCTGGCGACATGTGCGTCAGAGAAAACAACTCTCGGCCCGCAAGTGTGAGCTTTGGCCGCCATTGGCGGCCAAAGCTTGCGCGCAGGGGGCCGCAGCCCCCTCGAAAAAGTGGCCTGCCACTTTTTCGATACATAGAGGCGGGCGGCCCC
>DWWJ01000109.1 GCA_019119795.1 Candidatus Intestinimonas pullistercoris | reverse complement strand
GCCCCCGGCCCCGTCACCGTGTTCAAGTGTGACGAGACCGGCCGCTTCTACGCCCAGGACGCCGAGCTTCTGGAGAGCCTGCACCGTCCGGACCTCTGCCGGACCCAGCTCCGCCTCCGCCTCCCCGAGGGTGTCGAGAGCTTCCTCACCCACCCCATCGCCAACCACCAGATGATCTGCAAGGGCCACTGGGCGGGTCTGCTCCGGGAATTTTTCGGACAGTAACCCCCCGCCCTGCCCGGCTTCCTCCGGAGCCCGGACGCCGGCCCATCTCCCGCGCAAGCAAGCGGAGCCGCCATCCCATATGGGACGGCGGCTCCGTTCGTTTTACCCGGCGGCCCGCGGCGTTTCCCATTTCTTAGTTTACCTGATTCCCCCTTTCTCCGCAAGTCTCCAGCCTCCTCCCCATGGATTCCCTTATTTCCTATTGACATTGTAGGAAATCAATGTTATGATAAATCCGACTTGATTGGTAGGTTTTTGGTTTGCGAACCATCCTGGACTTTCTTTTCCAAAACTGGTCCCCGGGCCCGCTTTCTGCTCTGACCCAGGTCAGCATATCACAGAAAAAAGGAGTTATTCCCATGTCTCATATTTATCTGTCCGCCGATCAGCTCATCGGCAAGACCCCTCTGCTGGAGCTCACCCGCATCGAGAAGTCCCTTGGGCTGAAGGCCCGGCTCCTGGCTAAGCTGGAGTACCTCAACCCTGCCGGCTCGGTCAAGGACCGCATCGCCAAGGCCATGCTGGATGCCGCCGAGGCCAGCGGCGCTTTGAAGGAGGGCTCGGTCATCATCGAACCCACCAGCGGCAACACGGGCATCGGCCTGGCCTCTGTGGCGGCAGCCCGGGGCTACCGGGTCATCCTGGTCATGCCGGAGACCATGTCGGTGGAGCGCCGGCAGCTCATGCGGGCCTACGGCGCCGAGCTGGTCCTCACGGAGGGCGCCCTGGGCATGAAGGGCGCCATTGCCAAGGCGGAGGAGCTGGCCGCCGGGCTGGAGGGCAGCTTCCTCCCCCGGCAGTTTGCCAATCCCGCCAACCCTGCCGTCCACCGGGAGACCACCGGGCCGGAGATCTACGCCGACACCGACGGCCAGGTGGACCTCTTTGTGGCCGGTGTGGGCACCGGCGGCACCGTAACAGGAGTGGGAGAATACCTCAAATCCCGCAACCCGGAGATCAAGGTGGTGGCGGTGGAGCCCGCCGACAGCCCCGTTCTCTCCGCCGGCCGGGCCGGGAGCCACAAGATCCAGGGCATCGGCGCGGGCTTTGTCCCCGAGGTGCTCAACACCGGCATCTATGACGAGGTCCTCCCCGTGACCAATGAGGACGCCTTTGCCACCGGCCGGCTCATCGGCCGGCAGGAGGGCATCCTAGTGGGCATCTCCTCCGGCGCGGCGGTGTGGGCGGCCATTCAGCTGGCCCGGCGGCCGGAATACCAGGGCAAGACCATCGTCACCCTCCTCCCCGACACCGGGGACCGTTACCTCTCCACGCCGCTCTTCGCGGACTGATCCGCCCCCGCGGCGGCATCCTTTTCATCAGGAGGTCATTATGTCTATTTACGTTGACAACGCGGCCACCACCAAAATGAGTCCGGCCGCCATGCAGGCCATGCTGCCCTATTTCGACCAAATCTATGGCAACCCCTCCAGCCTCCACAGCGAGGGCCAGCGGGCGGCGGAGGCCCTGGCCGGGGCCCGGGCCCGGATCGCCGCCCGCCTGGGCTGCCAGCCCCGGGAGATCACCTTTACCTCCGGCGGCAGCGAGGCCGACACCCAGGCCCTTCTCTCCGCCGCCCACCTGGGCGCCCGGAAGGGCAAGTGGCACATCATCTCTACCGCCTTTGAGCACCACGCCGTCCTCCACACCCTGGAGGCCCTGGAGCGGCAGGGCTTTTCCGTCACCCTGCTGGACGTCCACGAAAACGGCCTGGTCACCCCGGAGCAGGTGAAGGCGGCCCTCCGTCCCGACACCTGCCTGGTCTCGGTGATGTACGCCAACAACGAGATCGGCACCGTCCAGCCCATCGGGGAGATCGGCCGCGTCTGCCGGGAGGCGGGCGTCCTCTTCCACACTGACGCCGTGCAGGCGGTGGGGCACCTACCCATCCACGTGGGCGAGCTTCAGGTGGACCTGCTCTCCCTCTCGGCCCACAAGGTCCACGGCCCCAAGGGCGTGGGGGCCCTCTACGCCCGGAAGGGCATCCCCCTGGAGTCCGTCATCTACGGCGGCGCCCAGGAGCGGGACCGGCGGGCCGGAACCGAAAACCTCCCCGCCATTCTGGGGATGGCGGCGGCGCTGGAGGAGTCCTGCGCCCACATGGAGGAGCGGGCCAGGACCCTGACTCTGCTCCGGGAGCGGCTCATCGACGGCCTCTCCCAGATCCCCCACGCCGTTTTGAACGGGGACCGGGCCCGCCGCCTGCCTGGAAACGTGAGCTTCTGCTTCGAGGGCATCGAGGGGGAATCCCTCCTCCTGCTTCTGGATGACCGGGGCATCCGGGCCTCCTCCGGGTCGGCCTGCACCTCGGGCTCCCTGGACCCCAGCCATGTGCTCCTGGCCCTGGGCAGGCCCCACGAGATCGCCCACGGCTCCCTGCGGCTGACCCTCAGCCACGAGAACACCCAGGAGGACGTGGACGCCGTCATCCGGGCGGTGACCGAAGTAGTGGCCTACCTGCGGAGCATCTCCCCGGTGTGGCGGGACCTGACATCCGGAAAAACAGAATTTATCCTGAAGGAGGCTGTCTGATATGGCACTTTACAGCGACGTTGTGATGGACCACTTCCGCAACCCCAGAAATGTGGGCGTCCTGGAGGATGCCGACGGCGTGGGCGAGGTGGGCAACGCCAAGTGCGGCGACATTATGAAGATCTATCTGAAGATTGACGGGGACCGCATCCAGGACGTCCGCTTCGAGACCTTTGGCTGCGGCTCGGCCATCGCCTCCAGCTCCATGGCCACCGAGCTCATCAAGGGCAAGCCCCTCTCTGAGGCCCTGACCCTCACCAACCGGGCGGTGGCAGAGGCTCTGGACGGCCTGCCGGCCCACAAGCTCCACTGCTCCGTGCTGGCCGAGGAGGCCATCAAGGCGGCCATCCAGGACTACTATGAGCGAAACGGCATCCCCTACGACGCCGCCCTCTTCCCCCAGGAGTCCTCCCACGGCCACGACCACTGCTGCTGCGCCTCTGAAACGGAGGCCTGCTGACCGGCGGGCCTCTCCATCCCTGGTTCCCTCTCCCCTATAGAAACGCGCAGGTACGGCCCGGTAGAGCGTGCTGTACCTGCGCGCCTATTTTCCACCCGCCGACTGGGACTCTTTCCCTGACGGTTTTTTTCTGTTATACTGTTTTCCAGCCGGCCTGATGCGCATGAGAAACCGGGGACACACGCCCCTTTCCGGTGCGGCTGGAAAGCGAGGTCCCGCCATGCCTGTCTTTTTTCTGCTGCTTCTCTTTTTGCTCCTCCGGTTCGGGTTGCTGGCCCAGCTGGACCCCTCCGCGCTGGGTCGGGCCGCCCGCTTTGCCCCCATGTACGGGCTGGAGCGGCTGGCCTACTGGGTCTACCAGCTCTCCACCGCCGCTCTCTTTCTCCTCTCCTTCTTCTGCCCGGTCCGGGCGGAGGGCTGGCCCCTGATCCCGGGGGCCCTCCTCTACCTCTCCGGGCTGGGCCTGTGCGCCCTCTCCCTCCGGGACTTCGCCCGCCCCGCTCCCCAGGGCTTCTGCTCCGGCGGCGTCTACCGCCTCTCCCGGAACCCCATGTACCTCTCCTACTTCCTCTGCTTTCTGGGCTGCGCCCTGCTGTCCCGGAGTCTCATTTTGCTGGGGGTGGTCCTGCTCTTCCAGGTCTCCGCCCACTGGGTCATCCTGGCGGAGGAGCGGTGGTGCCGGGAGCAGTTCGGGGACGCCTACCGGGCCTATCAGAAGGAGGTCCGGCGCTACCTCTCCCTCCCCCGACGCAAAACCCCTCCTCAGCCGAAATGCTGAGGAGGGGTTTTCCTTTTTTCGTCCGCAGCTCAGACCCGGTCCAGGGCCTGCTCCAGGTCAGCCAGGATGTCCTGGGCGTCCTCAATGCCCACGGAGAGCCGCACCAGGTCCGGGGAGACCCCGGCGGCCCGCAGCTCCTCGTCGGTCATCTGCCGGTGGGTGGTGGAGGCCGGGTGGAGGACACAGGTTTTGGCGTCGGCCACATGGGTGGCGATGGAGCACAGCTCCAGGGCCGCCATAAACCGGGAGGCCGCCTCCCGGCCCCCTTTGACCCCGAAGGAGACCACGCCGCAGGTGCCGTCGGGCATGTACTTCCGGGCCAGGGCATGGCTGGGGCTGCTCTCCAGGTCTGGGTAGTTCACCCAGGCCACCTTGGGGTGGGCCTCCAGGAGCTTGGCCACGGCCAGGGCATTCTCACAGTGCTTGGCCATCCGCAGGGGGAGGGTCTCCAGGCCGATGTTCAGGTAATAGGCGTTCTGAGGGGCCGGCGTGGCGCCGAAGTCCCGCATCAGCTGGACCGTGGCCTTGGTGATGTAGGCCCCCGCCAGCCCGAAGCGCTCGGTGTAGGTGACCCCGTGATAGCTCTCGTCCGGGGTGGTGAGGCCGGGGAACTTGTCCGCATGGGCCGTCCAGTCGAAGGTCCCGGCGTCCACGATAGCCCCGCCCACGGCGTTGGCGTGGCCGTCCATGTACTTGGTGGTGGAATGGGTGACGATGTCCGCCCCCCACTGGAAGGGACGGCAGTGGATGGGCGTGGGGAAGGTGTTGTCCACGATGAGGGGCACCCCGTGGGCGTGGGCGGCCGCGGCGAAGCGCTGGATGTCCAGCACGGCTAGGGCCGGATTGGCCAGGGTCTCCCCAAAGACCGCCTTGGTGTTGGGCCGGAAAGCGGCCTCCAGCTCGGCGTCGGAGCAGTCAGGCGGGACGAAGGTGAACTCCACCCCCATGCGCTTCATGGTGACGGCGAAGAGGTTATAAGTGCCGCCGTAGATGGCGGAGGAGGCCACCACATGGTCCCCGCACCCGGCGATGTTGAAGACGGCGAAGAAGTTGGCCGCCTGGCCCGAGGAGGTCAGCATGGCGGCGGAGCCCCCCTCCAGGGAGCAGATCTTGGCCGCCACGGCGTCGCTGGTGGGATTCTGGAGCCGGGTATAGAAATAGCCCGCCGCCTCCAGGTCAAAGAGCGCCCCCATGGCCTCCCCCGTGGCATAGCGGAAGGTGGTGGACTGGACGATGGGGGGATTTCGGGGCTCTCCGTTGCCGGGGCGGTAGCCGGCGTGGAGGCAGTTGGTACTGGGACGGTACTCGGGCATGGTCATTCTTCCTTTCTCTGCGTATCACGCGGGATGAAATTATCCTACACGCTCCCTGGGAGATTGTCAAGAGATGCCGTCTCTTCTCGGGCTCCCGGCCCGCTGGACAGCGTTTGCGCGAAATGGCTTGGGCTTTGGAGAAAACTGTGGTATAATGGCTTTCATCGGTCCGGACGGCCTGTGCCGGTCCGTGTGCAGGAAAAAGCTGGGGTGCTCCCCCAAGTCTGGAGAAGTCCTCCGGGACCTCCGCTGAGAAAGGTCGTGCCGCTTGTCTTTTTTTGAAGTTGTCTGGCTCTTTTTTGTCTGCTCCTTCCTGGGGTGGGTGATGGAGACGGTGTCGGAGGCTGTCCGCCACCGCCGCTACATAGACCGCAGCCTGCTCTTTAGTCCCCTATGTCCCGTCTACGGCATCACCGCGGTGCTCCTGTCCATGGGTCTGGCGGAGCTGCGTGGAAACTACGCCTTCCTGTTCCTGGGGAGCGCCCTGGGCGCCACTGTGGCGGAGTGGATCGCCGGCCATTTCCTGGAGTGGGTCACCGGGACCCGCTGGTGGGATTACTCCAAGTTCCGCTGGAACCTGGACGGGTATATCTGCCTTTACGCCTCAGCCCTGTGGGGCGTTCTGGGGCTGATCCTCGTAGAGTGGGGGACGCCTCTGCTGCTGACCTTCTTCCGCTGGGTCCCCGCCCTGCCCATGCAGATCGTTCTCTGCGCCCTGCTGCTCCTGCTGGCGGTGGACCTCCTGGCCACTGGCCTGTCCCTCTCCGGCCTGCGGAACCGGATGCCCCGGGTGGAGACCGTGGGGCACCGGCTGGCCGTCCTCACCCTTCGGCTGGGCCTATGGATCTTCCGCCGCTGCGACGCCCACATCCGGCGGGCCCACCCGGCGGCTGTCATGGGCCGCCGCCGGGAGAAATCCCAGGTCAGCGTCTTCGCCCGTGGGACCAGCTTTTACAGCATCACCCTGCTCTTCGCGGCGGGCAGCCTCTGTGGCGACCTGGTGGAGACCATCTTCTGCCGCATCCGCCTGGGCGAATGGATGAGCCGGAGCAGTCTGGTGTGGGGCCCATTCAGCGTGGTATGGGGCATGGCCCTGGCGGGGGGCACCCTGCTGATGTACCGCTACCGCCACTACTCCTCCAGCTTTTTCTTCGTGGCCGGGACCCTCCTGGGCGGCCTCTATGAGTACCTGTGCAGCGTCTGCTCCGAGGCCATCCTGGGCACCGTGTTCTGGGACTACAGCGCCATCCCCTTCAACCTGGGCGGACGCATCAACCTGCTCTACTGCTTCTTCTGGGGCTTTGCGGCGGTGGCCTGGTTCCGGGGGCTCTACCCCTATCTGGCCAAATGGATCGCCAAGATCCCAGAGCGGGCCGGAAAGTGGTTCGTCCGGGCCCTGACCGTCTTCCTGGCGGTGGATATGCTGGTCAGTGGGCTGGCCCTCCTCCGCTACAGCGCCCGCCACGCCGGTGAGCCCGCCGACGCTGCCTGGGAGGTCTGGATGGATACCCACTACGGCGATGAGGTCATGGAGCGCATCTATCCTAAGGCTGTCTTCACCGATTAGCCCTTGCCTAATCCTTGTGGCGTGTTCCGCGAAGTGAAGTTTTCGCCTCGCAGCGGATATTCCCGGCAGCCAACAAAGAGCGGTTCGGCGCACTTGTATGCGCCGAACCGCTCTTTCTGTCCGCTCAAAGCCGTACTTATGATCAGGGGAACAGCGCGTCTGCCAGACGCTGCGCCCATTCCGCCTCCCAGGTATGGCGGTCCAGCTCCTCCGCCTCCACGCCGCAGTACAGGAAGCCATAGCCGGCCCTGCCCCGGTCGCTGGTGGGGTCGAAGTAGCGCCACTGGCCGTCGATTTGCGCCAGGTCCCACATGTGGTTCTCTCCGCCCAGCTTTCCATTCACCGTAACGCAGGGGATGCCCGCCTGCTCCAGCAGGAGCTGAAAGGCCTGGGCATATCCGCCGCAGATGGCCAGGTTGTCGTGGAGGGCCCCATAGGCTGTGATGGAGTCATACGGCATCTCGCCGGGATTGCCGTAATAACGGAAATCGTAGCGTACATGCTCCGTCAGATAGCTGTATAGGGCCTCCGCCTGCTGGGCCTGGGTCATATCCGCCGTGACGGTCTCCCTGTAGATCTGCTCCGCCAGCGCCTGCGTCTCCGCCAGCCGCTCCAGAGCCTGCTGGTGGGTCAGGCCGTTCTGTGGGGTGACAGTGATGGCGGTCCCATCCCGGCTGAGCTGGCAGAGCAGCCAGCTCCCCTCCACCTGCTGGAGGGCCCGGTTCATGTCATCCACCACCAGGGTGGGGTCGGTGATGCGGATGGGGATGCGCTCCTGGGCCAGCCCCTGCCGGGCACACTGCACCAGGCTGTCCAGGCCGTCCACCTCTGTCCCCTGGAAGCCGTCCGGATAGGCCCCGGTGCGGTAGGGCATATAGGAGATGGTGCAGCGCAGCAGGCCGTCCGCCCCCACCTCCGCGGTCAGATCATAGGCGTAGCTATAGGTCCGGTCGTCGGACAGGATGCCATAATAGAGGTTTTTGACGGTCAGGGGCAGTTCCTCCTGCCCCTCCAGGGCGGACACGTCCAGGGCGGGGGGCTGCTCCGCCGCCGCGATGGCCCGGGTCAGCTCTGCCTTCACCTCCTCCAGGCTGCTCACAGCGATCTGCTCCGGCTGTTCGGGGACGGTGCCGGAACCGCTGTCCTCCTCCGGCCAGTCCAGACCCAGGTCCTGGCGGATGGCGGAGCGCAGGGCCACCATGTCCGGGTCGGCCCAGAAGAAACGCAGCTTCTTCTCCGCCACAGTGTCTCCCTGGGGCTCCTCCCCCAGCACAAAGACGGCGAAGGTGTCTGCGATGTCCTCGTGGAAGTAGTTGGCGCCGTACCGGCTCACATAGTTGGTGGGGTTGGCCTCGTAGTCCCCCACGCCGGTGTCCCCCAGCTCACTCCAGAAGGTGTCATAGAAGCCCTTGCGGAAGGAACCCTCTATAAATGTGGCCGGGTCGTGGGTGCCGGTGCCCTTGCTCAGATCGATCTGAGTCTCATCCTCCAGGAGGACGTGGCCGTACTCATGGAGAATGGTGTAGGTCAGCTTGCTCCAGTCCCGCTTCTCTCCGTTTTCGTCGTACACGTCGTAGTAGTCGATGCTGATAGAGAACCGGGTATTATCAGAGACGCCGTCCACCTGCACCGGGGAGGTGTAGGCCAGGATGTTGCTGGTGCCGTCGGTGAACAGGTTGAACTCCGCGATTTTCTGCCGGGCCTCCAGGGGGAGGATGGAACACAGGTAGTCCCACACCAGGGCATCCTCCGGGTCAGAGATGTCGGCCTGACCGCCGCGCACCGGATAGGAGGAGAGCACGTTGGTGATACCCACCGAGTAATTGCCCACCGTTACCAGGCAGCCCTGCTCGTCACTGGAGAGGGTGATGTACTTGCTGTAGACCGGGTCGGCCCAGCTGACCTGCCCCTCCTCCTCCGAGGTGGGGGCGCCGTACATGGTCTCGATAAGTGCCTGCATCTGCTCCGCTGTATAGCCGGTCTCCTCCGGCCGGAGCTGGATGCGCTCCAGGAAGCCGTTGCGGTACTGATAATAGGTGTTGATGGGCATCTCACCGTCAAACCAGCGCATGGAGTAGCGGTAGCTCTCATAGGTGTCTGTCCAGCCCTCTCCGGAGATCTCCCAGGTGTCCGCCAGCTCTCCGGCGGCGCCGATGTAGGCTTCGGTGTCGGCCGTGGAGCTGCTGAAATAGATCACGTTCTGCCGGGTCTGGCGGTAGGTGTAGCCCTCCCCCTGCTCCCGGTCCAGCTCCCGATAGGAGGCAGTGTCAGGGGAACCTATCTCCTGTGCCGCGGCCACAGCGGTCTCCGCCGCCGCGGCGATGGCATAGGGATCCAGCTGATCCGCCACATCTGCCGCCGAGTGGTACAGGTAGCCCTGCCCCTCCTGCATCAGCAGGACAGAGGGCACGCCGGCAAGCTGAAGAGAAGCGTGGTCGCTGGCGGTCTCCGCGTCCCGCACCAGCTCCGGGTCTTTCTTCTGGAGCAGGTCGCTGAGCCAGTTGGCCTCCCCGTCCATGGTGCACACCAGGGTCCCATCAGAGCCCAGGCCGCCCAGCATGTCGAACTGGATGGCCCCGATCATCCGGTCTTTCTCCTCCTCTGTCAGGGAGGCAGTATAGGCCCGGGAGCCATTTTTGCCGTTCTCCTCGTCGGTAAAGCTGATAAAACGGAGCTCTGTATCGGTCTCCACATCCTTGAGTGCCTGCGCCGCATAGAGCAGAGCAGCTACGCCGGAGGCGTTGTCGTTGGCGCCATAGGCGGTGGATACACTGTCGTGGTGGGCAGACAGAATCAGAATATCGGCGTCAGAAGAGGACGCCTCTTTCACCGCGATGACATTGTTCCCGGAGCGGCCCTGGCTGTCCGTGTAAGGCTGGAGGGTAACTGTGTACCCCATCTCCTCAAACCGCTTTTTCAGGTACTGGACGGCATCCGCCTCTCCCTGGGAGCCGACAGGCCGGTGGGAAGCGGTGAGGGCCTCCAGGTCCGCCCGGAGCTGGTTTCCATCGGGCAGGGAGGCGGCCCGCTCCAGCATGACCAGGGCCTCCGCTACGGTAATGGTCCCGGCGGGGGCTAGCCGCTCCTCGCTCTGACCGTCCATCACCCCTGCCCGAAGGCTCCAGACCACAGCGGGCCTTGCCCACTCTGCTACGGAAGCGGCGTCCCCGAACTGTGCCAGCCCCTGCGCCGCCATTTCCGGAGCGCCGGCCTGCCGCCAGAGGATGGCCGCAAACTCCTGACGGGTCACCATCCGGGAGGGCTCATAGCGTCCCTCCCCAACTCCGGTCAAAATGCCCTCTGCCGCCGCCCAGGTCACCGCGTCGGCGTATTCCTCCGGCACGTCAGAGAAGGGGCATGTCCCGGTGACAGCAGGCCGCCCCGCCGCCTCATAAAGCAGCTGGGCCGCCATGCCCCGGCTCACCGTCTCCGCGGGAGCCGTCAGAAAATCCTGGCTAATGGCTGCGTTCTGGCCCCAGGGCAGGGCTTCCTCTGCCCAGGCAGGCCAAGCCCCCTCCGACGCCGCGAAGGCCGGAGGCATCATCAGCGCCCCGCAGAGCAAAAACGCACATACTCGTTTCATATCCTCACCCCATACACAGAAATATAGGTATCACGATATCTGATGATAGACGCACCACATTGGGAAAAAGTTTTCCGCTCTGGAAAATTTTTGCGGTGTTAAAAGTCTTGAGAGAGTACTGGCAATGCCAGAGCTCTCGGGACACTCGTGGTGAGTACAGTGGGCTGGGGCGTTAGTCTGCTCCCGTCACGTTTTTATGTGGAGCAAAAGCGACCTTATACAAACAAGAGCCAGGCGAACCGCTGGGGTTCGCCTGGCGCTCTTTTGGTGGAGGCGGGGGGAGTTGAACCCCCGTCCGAAAACGTTTTAACGGGAACTTCTCCGGGCGCAGACGGTTTATTGAGATTCCCTTCCCAAAGCGCGAGCCGTCACGCTCAGAGGGTCGGTAGCTTCATGATGCATGGTGCGCTCAAAGCTTTGCGCACGCACGGTCCCCACTCAAATGACGCCCTGTTCCGGCTCGTGGGCCTTCCGGACAGAACGGCCGCGGGCTAATCAGGCCGCGACGAGTTCGTAATCGTTGTTGTTCTTTAATTTATAAAGAATGCCCATTTTAAGGATGCTGGGCGCATCCGCCCGCTATTCCCGCCTCCGCGTCCCCGTCGAAACCGGTACGCCCCC
>DWWJ01000108.1 GCA_019119795.1 Candidatus Intestinimonas pullistercoris | reverse complement strand
AGGATGAGCTCCATGGCCTTGCTGATGCCCACGATCCGGGGCAGCCGCTGGGTGCCGGCAAAGCCGGGGGTGATGCCCAGGCCCACCTCAGGCTGGCCGAACTTGGCCTTCTCGCTGGCCAGACGGATGTCACAGGCCATGCACAGCTCGTTGCCGCCGCCCAGGGCGAAGCCGTTTACCGCCGCGATGACCGGCTTGGGCATGTTCTCCAGCTTGAGGAAAACGCTCCCGCCGTGGACGCCGAACTTCTTGCCCTCGATAGAGGTGAGGTCCCGCATCTCTCCGATGTCCGCGCCGGCCACGAAGGAGCGGCCCGCGCCGGTGAGGATGACCACGTAGATCTCGTCGTTGGCCGCCACCTCGTCGATGGCTGCATCCAGATCATTGAGCACCTGGCTGTTGAGCGCGTTGAGCGCCTCTTGCCGGTCAATGGTCAGAATCCCCACATGTCCCTGCTGCTCGATTTTTACAAATCCCAAAGTTCGATACCTCCTTAATGGTCTGGGTCTCACCCACGGCCAGAGGGTCCGGGGTGTTCATTTACCAGTATAAGCGTTTTGCCCGATATGTGCAAGTAAAAAAAGAGTGATTTCTGATTTTTGAGGTATCTATACAAAAAAGGGGACTTTCAGCCGGCAAACTGGCCCAGCCACTGGGCTATGGGCAGATAGAGCAGGGGAAGGAAGATAGCCGGGAGCATGTTTCCCACCCGGATCTTTCCCTTGCCCAGGCCCAGCATATTGATGCCGATGCCCACGATGATGGTGCCGCCCACGGCGCTCATCTCGGTGATGGCGGCGGTGCTCAGCAGGGGCCCGGCCTGTGCAAAGATGAGAACGAGAGCGCCCTCATAGAGCAGCAGAGGGAGGGCGGAGAAGGCCACGCCGATCCCCATGGCGGAGGAGAAGGTGATGGCGGCCACCCCGTCGATGACGCTCTTGGAGATCAGAATATCGTACCTGCCCTGAATGCCCGCCTCCATGGCGCCCATAATGGCCATGGAGCCCACGCAGAAGAGGACGGAGGCAGTGACAAAGCCCTCGGTGAATCGGCCGGCATCTCCGCCCCGGACCAGCTTTTTCCGCAGGAGGCCTCCGGCGGCATCCAGGTGCTCCTCAATGCGGAGGAGTTCGCCCAGGATAGTCCCCGCCACCATGCAGACGATGACGCAGAGGGTGTTTTCGGTGTCGATGGCGGAGGAAAAGCCGATGCTCAGGACACACAGGCCCAGGGCGTGGGAGAGAATGGTGTTCAGGCGCGCTCCAATGTGGTTCCGGAAGAGGACGCCCATCAGGCTCCCTAGAAGGATCAGACCGGCGTTCAGAATGACAGCGGGCATGGGCAGGACCTCTTTCTTTCTTCAAGATGGCCGGGGCATGTCTTCGGCCCGGGCCTCTGTGTGAGTGTAGCGTGTATATTATCATAACAGGCGGAAAAAGGGCTGTAAAGGAAGGCCGCCGGAAGCGTAGAAAAAAACGCGGCCCGCAGGCGTGTGGCCAGCGGACCGCGAGAATGGGAAAACGGGTGTCATGCCGGTTCAGGCCAGGCTGCCGGACTCGGGGGCCCGCAGGGGCCGGACGATGGTCCGGAACAGGTAGGCCATGAAGAAGGCGCTGAGGAGGAAGGAGAAGACCTCCGCAAAGGGGAAGGCCAGCCAGACGGCGTTGAGTCCGGCCACCTGGCCCAGGAGCCAGGCCACAGGCAGAATGAGCACCAGCTGCCGCAGGACGGAGACGGTGAGGCTCAGGACGCCCTTCCCAAGGGCCTGACAGACCGAGGAGGTGACGATGCCAAAGGCGGCAAAGGGGAAGCTCAGGCTGATGATCCGCAGGGCGGGGACTCCCAGCGTCAGCATGTAGTCCGAGGCGTTGAAGATGCCCAGCAGCAGGTGGGGGACTACGCAGAAGAGCAGGGTGCCCACAACCATGATGACAAGGCCGTACAGCACGCCCAGCCGGGCGGTCTTGGCGATGCGGTCCGGCCGCCGGGCGCCGTAGTTGTAGGCGATAATGGGCACGATGCCGTTGTTGAGGCCGAAGACGGGCATAAAGACGAAGGACTCCAGCTTGAAGTAGGCGGAGAAGACCGCCACAGCGGTGGAGTTGAAGACACCCAGGATCTTGTTCATGCCAAAGGTCATCACCGAGCCGATGGAGGACATGATGATGGAGGGCACGCCCACGGAGTAGATCTTGCCAATGATGGTCCCACTGGGACGGAAGCCCCGGAAGGTGAGGGTGAGCTCCGGGTTGTAGTGCAGATTGCACCAGCAGCCCAGCAGGGCGCCGATGATCTGGCCCAGGACAGTGGCCCAGGCGGCCCCGGCCATGCCCATCTCGGGGAAGGGGCCGATGCCGAAGATCAGCACCGGGTCCATGATGATGTTGATGATGGCGCCGGTGGCCTGGGAGATCATGGTGAAGATGGTCTTGCCGGTGGACTGGAGCAGCCGCTCGAAGCAGACCTGGAACATGATGCCGCAGGAGACCACAGTGACGATGGAGAGATAGGTGGTGCCGTAGTCCACAATGGCGGGCACGTCGCTCTGGAGCTCCATGAAGGTCCGGGAGAAGAGGCCGCCCAGAACGGCAAAGACCACCCAGGAGCAGAAGGCCAGGAAGATGCCGTTGACGGCGGTGCGGTTGGCGGTGTCGAAGTTCTTTTCGCCCAGGCTCTTGGAGAGCAGGGCGTTGATGCCCACGCCGGTGCCGGTGGCCACGGCGATCATCAGGTTCTGGGCCGGGAAGGCCAGTCCCACCGCGGCCAGAGCGTCCTCGCTGATATAGGAGACGAAGACGCTGTCCACCACATTATAGAGGGCCTGGACCAGCATGGAGATCATCATGGGCAGAGACATGGAGAGGAGAAGCCGGTTGATGGGCATATAGCCCATCTTGTTCTCCTGCGGCTGGGACGAGGGCTGCTGATTCACGCTTGGAGCCCCCGTTCCTTGGCGAGTGCCAAAATGAGCTCTACAGTGGTGTCCAGACCGATGGTGCTGTTGATGGCCAGGTGGTAGTTTTCGGCCTTCCCCCACACGCTGTCGGTGAAGTGCTCGTAGTAGGCGGCCCGGTTCTTGTCCTGTTTGAGGACATAGGAGCGGATGTCGGGCGCGTCTACCTGGTAGGTCTCCTTGGTGCGGAAAATCCGCTCGTCCAGGGGGGCGTGGATGAAGACGTTGAGAACCCCCTCCTGCCGGCGCAGGACATAGTCGGCGCAGCGGCCCACGATGACGCAGGGCCCCTCGCCGGCCACCTTGCGGATGACCTCGCTCTCTGCGATGAAGACCTGGTCGGTGACAGGCAGGTTGTGGGCGCTCATATAGAGGTTGTAGAGGAAGCTGCTGGTCTTTTTCTGCTCGGCCTGGCGGATGAATTCCTCAGAGAGGCCGGTCTCCTTGGCGGCCAGGTCGATGACGGCTTTATCGTAGAAGGGGATGTGCAGGGAGTCTGCCACCCGCTGGGCCACGATGCGTCCGCCGGAGCCAAACTGACGGCCGATGGTGATCACGGTGTGTGCCATGATAAAACCTCCAATCCTTTCTTTTCTACTGCCATTATACCATAGTCAGGAGGGAAAAACCACGGGCAGCTTCCACAGGCAGCGGGAATTTTTCGGCTTTCCCATCGGTGATGCCGCCGGGGCGGCCCTTCAGAGGTTCCGCAGGACATCCTCCAGCAGCAGAGGACCGAACAGGGAGGTCCCCAGCAGGACGGCGGCCGAGGACTGGAGCTGACGGGCGTACCACAGGGCCAGCCAATGGGGCTCCCCGGCGGCCAGAAGGACGATGGCAGAGAGCAGCAGGGCGCAGGTCAGGACCAGGCCCCGGGTCAGCAGAAAATAGGGGAGGGGGTGAAGCTGGGCCATAGGGGCACCTCCAGGAGGGGAATGTCCCCATGATACCAGCCGCCGCCGGGACTGCCAAGGGGCAAATGATTGCCAGCCCGCGGCCAGCCTTCCGGCAAATCGACGAAAGGGAGAAATAGAGCGCTTTTTCCCAAAACCGCCTTGAAAACCGGGGAATGGAGGGCAGAGAGGGGCCGGAGACGGAGAATTTTCGGCTAAGGGGAGAGGAAATGAATGGAAAATGCAGGGAAATAAGAAAGGGGAAGCGGACCGCACAGAAAAACGGAAAGCTAAAATTTTACAGTATTATCCATAAAAAGGTCTTTTATTTTTCCTAAAAAGGAATATAATGGAATACAAGATCAAGATATGGAGGAATCGAAGGATGCAGGAACTATATGTGGGGAGTCGGACGGCGAAGGGGGAAGAGGGCACGGTCCACCGCTTTGACTACTGTGTGGTGGTGGGCGAAATGGCGGTGGCCGGAGGCTTTGCCTGTGAGAGCTACGGGGTCAAGGTCCAGGAGCAGGGGGGCGATACGGCGGTGATCCCGGACCTGACGGTGAGCGCCCAGCGTATTGACGAGCTGATGGAGCTGCTGATGGACCACCAGGTGGGCCCGGCAGGGCTCCGGGACGTGGTGGAGGACTGGCTGTAACAGAGCAAAGGGAAAGGGCGGAGCACCTATCGTGCTCCGCCCTCTTTGCAGATTTGCCAGAAAACAGCGGCTTACAGCTTGTAGCAGACCTTGCCGGGGTTGAGGATCAGGTTGGGGTCGAAGACCTTCTTGATCTCCTCCATGAGCTTCATGTTGGTCTCGCCCACGGACCGGGCCAGATAGTCGATCTTGCCCATGCCGATGCCGTGCTCGCCGGAGACCAGACCGCCCATCTCGGTGGCCTTGTCATAGATGTGGGTCATGAAGTCGTCCACCTGCTTCTTGAACTCCTCCAGCTCCATGTCGTTGGCGCAGGTATAGATGTGCAGGTTGCCGTCGCCGGCGTGGCCGAAGCTCTTGACCGCAAAGTCGTAATTGGGCTGAATGCTCTTGAAGTAGAGGACAAAGTCGGCGATCCGGCTCACGGGCACCACCACGTCGCACTCGTCCAGCAGCTTGGTCTGCTCCTCGATGCCCTCCAGGAAGGAGGAGCGGGCGGCCCAGGCGTCCTTCATCTTGGTGGGGGTGTCGGCCACCAGCACATCCAGGGCGCCGGCCTCCAGCACCAGCTCGGCGGCCTGCTCCACGATGGCGTCGATCTCCTCCTGGGTGTTGCCGTCGAAGGTCACCAGCAGGTAGGCGCCCACGTCGGTGCCGCCCACGTTCCGGGGGAAGACGGCCTTGCCCAGATACTCCTCGGAGGAGATGAGGATCTCCTTCTCGAAGAACTCCAGGGCCTGGGGATTCATATGGTTCTTCTTGAACTTGGGCACGGTGGAGATGGCGTCGGCCAGGCTCTCATAGGGGACGATGAGGCTGACGGTGACCTTGGGGGCGGGGATGAGCTTCAGGGTCAGCTCCGTGATGACGCCCAGGGTGCCCTCGGAGCCGATCATCAGGTTCAGCAGGGAGTAGCCGGAGGAGGTCTTGGACACGTTGGAGCCGAAGTGGACGATCTCGCCGGAGGGGAGGACCACCGTCATGGCGGAGACATAGTCCCGGGTGGCGCCGTATTTCACGGCCCGCATGCCGCCGGCGTTGGTGGCCACGTTGCCGCCCAGGGTGGCAAACTTCTCACCGGGATCGGGGGGATACAGAAGGCCCTGCTTCAGGGCGTCCTCAGCCAGGTCGTTGAGGAGGACGCCGGGCTGGACCCGGACCACGAAGTTCTCCGTGTCATAGCCCAGGATCTGCTTCATCTTGGTGGTGCAGATGACCACGCCGCCGGCAATGGGGGTGCAGGCGCCGGCCAGACCGGTGCCGGCGCCCCGGCAGGTCACCGGAATGTGGTTCTCGTTGCAGATCTTCATGATGGCGGAGACCTCTTCGGTGGAGGTCACGTCGATGGCCACCTCGGGCATCCGGGTGCCGTAGATGGGCATTTCGTCCCGGGCGTAGTCGGCGTTGACGTCGGCGCCGGTGTAGACCTGGCCGGAGACCACGGCCTGGAGCTGCTGGACGATCTCAGGGGTGACGGGATTGTACTGAGCCATAATGAGCTACCTCCTATTAGAAAAGTCCTGTATAAGTACGGCTCTCTGGGATCAGGTGGGCCGGGGTCAGGGCTCCACGATGACGGAGATGCCGTTGGGGATGATGACCAGGTGGGCGTCCGGGCCCTTCTCGGCGTAGGCCCGTTCCAGGGCGGTGTCCAGGTCGGGGGCGTACTCCAGCTTCATGTCCTCCAGGGTCTTCTGCATGGAGGGCTCGGAGACGAAGATGATGCGGTGCTTGAGCATCATCCGGCAGAGGATCTGGTACTCCCACTGGTCGGGGTCGGTCTGGTCCATGGGGGTGGCCAGGATGCGCTCCATCAGATGCTCCAGGGTGTCGCACTCGTGGAGGGCCTTGTAGAAGCTGTCCCCACCCACGCCGTCGTTGCAGCGGGAGGAGATAATGAGAACGGCCCCGGGGGCGGCGGCCGCCTCGGCGGCGGTGAGGCCCTTCACGGACTGGTAGACGTTCTGGTCCAGGGGAGCGCCGCCGTTGGAGGTCACCACGATGTCCCCCTTCTGCTGGGGCTTCACCCGGCAGTAGCCCTTCAGGAAGGAGCAGCCGGCCTCGTGGGCCTGGAAGGGGTCCCCGGCAAAGGCGGCGGCCACCTTCTTGTCCTCATCGATGACCACGTTGACGATATACTGGAGCTTGGCCAGCTTGGCGGCGGCCACCATGTCGGTGTGGAGGGGGTTGCCCTCCAGAATGCCGGTGCGGGCATAGGGAGAGTCGATGAACTTGGAGCAGTGGTTGCCCAGGACGGTGACCTGGTCGCACACACCGGGGAGGACGCTCTTCCGGCCGCCGGAGAAGCCGGCGAAGAAATGGGGCTCAATGAAGCCCTCGGCCACCAGCAGGTCGGTCTCGGCGGCCAGGCGGTCGATGACCAGCCGGGCGCCGGAGGGGAGCACGCCGATCTCCACGTTGGAGGAGGCATCCCGGCTGTCGTGGCAGACGAATTTTTCCCGGCTGGCCAGCTCTTCTCCCACCTTGGCCGCCAGCTCTTCCCGGGTGGTGGCCCGGTGGAAGCCGGTGGCGATGAGGAGGGTGATGTCGATGTCGGGGTTGCCCTCCCGCAGCTCAGCGAGCATGAAGGGGAGGATGTGCTTGCTGGGGACGGGGCGGGTGTGGTCGCTGACGATGATGGTGGCGGTTTTTTTGCCCCTGGCCAGCTCTGAGAGCCGGGGAGAGCCGATGGGGGCCGCCATGGCCTTCCGGACCAGCTCGTCCTCGCTGTCCTCGGCCTTCAGGGTCCCGATTTGAGACTCCAGGATCTCCGCGCCGGAGATGTCCCGGTGGAGCTCCGCTCCGGTGACGCCATAGGGAATGCGCAAGATGAATCCCTCCAATCGCAGAATTTTGTTCGGTGTTCAGGGACACAACCCGGAGATTGGCCCCACCTATTTCTGACAATAGTTTATCACGATTTCCGGTACACGCAAGTTTTTTTACACAAAATCGAGGATTTCTATATTTCGCACAATTTGTAGGACCAATTTTCGGCGAATTGTAGGAAAATCAAAATTTGACCTATTTTCTATGGACATAGCAGAAAAACGGCGGTAAAATGGCCCAGAAAATGGTGTGCCGTTATCGGGACGAAATGTGCCGAAAATAGACCGGCGCACAGAAAAGCGGGAGAGGGGTGCGCCTGAACTGGTAGCACCAATTAGAACGACCTGGGCCCGCAGCAACTGAAATGGGGTGGAACGCTATGCTGGAGATTGTAGGAATGGGTATTTTGTCGCTGCTGCCGATCATCTGGCTGATCGTGGCGCTGACGGGACTGAAGATGGCGGGCCATAAGGCGTGCTTGGGCGCCCTGCTCATCACCATCGTGGAGGCGCTGTTCCTCTGGAGAATGCCGGTCATCGACTGCGCCACCTCCGCCCTGGAGGGCTTCGCCTCGGCCCTGTGGCCCATTATCCTGGTCATCATCGCCGCGATTTTTACATACAACCTGACATTGCGGACCGGGGCCATGGATGTCATCAAGCAGATGCTCACCAGCGTCTCGGCTGACCAGCGGGTGCTGGTGCTCCTCATCGGCTGGTGCTTCGGCGGCTTCATGGAGGGCATGGCCGGCTTCGGCACCGCCATCGCCATCCCGGCCTCCATGTTGGCCGGCATGGGGATGAACCCCCTCACTGCCTGTCTGGTGTGTATGCTGGCCAACGCCTTCCCCACCGCCTTCGGCTCGGTGGGCATCCCCACAGTGACCCTGGCCAACGTCACCGGGCTGGACCCCCTGCCCCTGGCCTTCACCACGGTGGTACAGATGGTCCCCTTCATGATCCTGGTGCCCTTCCTGATGGTCATTGTGGGGGGCGGCGGCCTCAAGGCCCTGAAGGGCATGGTGGGCATCACCCTGGTCTCCGGCGTCTCCTTTGTGCTTCCCCAGCTGGTGGTGGCCAGATTCACCGGCCCGGAGTTGCCCGTCATCGTGGGCTGCGTGGTGAGCCTGGGCTGCACCATCCTCATGGCCCGCTCCCGCAAAAACGCCCCCATTCCTGAGGAGTACAATATGAAGAACGGGCAGGGGGAGGCCAAGGCCATCGACGGCCGGACCGCTTTGATCTCCTGGCTGCCCTTCCTCCTGATCTTTGTCCTGCTGCTGCTGACCTCCAAGCTGGTGGCCCCCATCAACAGCGCGCTCTCCGGTTTTTCCAGCGCCATCCAGATCAGCACATCCCCCAATGCCGGCACCGCCTCCTTCAGCTGGGTCAACACCCCGGGCATCTGGATCTTCCTGGCGGCCATCATCGGCGGCATCGTCCAAAAGGCCGGCGGCAAGGTCATGTGGGAGACCCTGGTGGCCACGGTGAAGCAGATGTCCAAGACCATCGTCACCATCATGTCGGTGCTGGCGGTGGCCAAGATCATGACCTACTGCGGCATGATCGACGACATGGCAGCCTTCTTCGTGGGCATCACCGGCAGCTTCTATCCCTTCGTCTCCCCCATCATCGCGGCCCTGGGCGCCTTTATCACCGGCAGCGGTACCAGTACCGAGGTGCTGCTGGGCACCCTCCAGACCGCGGCGGCGGAGCAGATCGGCGCCTCCCCCTACTGGCTGGCCGCCGCCAACTCCACCGGCGCCGGCATCGGCAAGATCCTCTCTCCCCAGTGCATCGCCACCGCGGCGGCGGCCGTGGGCCTGGTAGGGCAGGACTCCAAGCTCCTGGGCGGCATCATCAAGTGGGCGCTGCTGGAGCTGGTCCTGGCCTGCCTGATCGTGGGCCTGCTGGGGGGTATCCTTCTGCCTGTCCTGGGGGTCTGACGACCTCTCGGCTCCTTCCCCAAGGCTCTGCTGCGGACCAATCGGCCTGCGGCAGAGCCTTTTTGAAAAAACGAACAAACTGAAAGGTCCCGCGCCGGAATGGATCCGGCGCGGGACCTTTTGACTGCTGTGGAAAAGCATAGGCGGACGCAGACGCCAACCGGCGTCCCTACTGGGCGTACCGGGGAATGGAGGCCACGATCTGACGGCACTCCTCTTCGGTGAGACCTCCGCCGATGGAGCCGGAGAGGCCGCCGTCCGTCCAGGCTACGGTCTTCCACTCCAGGTTGCTGATGATATAGAAGGTGACGCCGCCCTGCTGGAACTCCACCACAGGAGTGTCGTCCTTGGGGTAGACGGTGCTACCAGTGGCAGTGGGATCGCTGCTCAGGGAGAAGGTGAGGGAGAGGTTCCGCTCCCCCTCCACGTCGGTGCAGAAGAGGTGGGCGGTCCGGTAGTCCCTGTGCTCGGAGCGGTAGATGTCGGAAGCCACCGGGACAAAGCCCTCGGGCAGCCACTCCGGGGCATAGGCGGTGTCGATGCCCACGGCCTCCATGGCCTCCTGAATGGTCTCATACTCCGGGGGAACGCTCATGTCAGGGGGCTCGTAGCAGTATTTGTCCCTCTGGGTCACCGAGCGGGCAAAATGCTTGGCGCTCGGCAGGTCCATGTCCCCATAGATGCGGCCGGACCAGCGGTCTGCCGACCAGGTGATGGTGTACTGCCCCGGGCCGTCCGCCCGGATGTAGTAGGTCCGGCCATCGAAATCGTAGGCAAGCGCATCCTGGGTCTCCACGTCTGCCTGCGCGGCCTGGGCGCTCTCCCGCTGCCGGACCTCGAAGGTGTAGCCCCGGCCGGAGGAGGTGCGGTGGTCCTCCACAAAGAGCACCGTGCCGTCGGCCTCCTGGGTGACGGTGACCTCCAGGCCGGGGAAGTCCTCCCCCTCCCAGGCGGGATTCCAGGTGGGGAACATGGGCTCCTCCACGCCATAGGCGTCCAAAGCCGCCTGACCGTTGGAGTAGCTGTCCTCCCAGATGTTGTCGGTGTAGCCCTCCTGGCCCTCCAGGTCCTGCCCGGTGGTGAGGAGGAACTCCCCCTTGCTCCAGCGGGCCAGGGAGCCGAAGAGGTCCAGGCCGGCGCCCTGGCCCGCCAGGGCCACGCAGAGCACTGCCGCCGCGGCCAGGGCGGCAAACCGGCGCAGTCCCCGCCGGAGCCGGAAGGGACGGCGCTCCGGACTGACCTCCTGGGGAAAGATGTCCCGGTGCCGGGCGCGGAAGGCCGCCTCCGCCGCCGCGGCGTCGAAGGGAGGCAGGTCCGGGACCTTCTCCTCCAGGGCGTCCAGACAGGCGGACGGGACATCCGGGTCAAAGTCGGCCTCCTCCGTCTGGTCCAGCCAGTCGGACAGGGCTTCCACCAGGGCCTCCGGCTCCAGCGAGGTCAGCTGTTCCTTGTCCATGCCCGTTCGCCTCCTTTCTCTGTTCTATAGGTTTATCGCCTCAGCCCGGTCAAATGTGACAGGGTGAGGAGGACTTTTCCAAAAGTTTTTTGCAGTGATTCCTGGCCCGGAACAGCCGGGTCCGGGAGTTCATCTCCGAGATGCCCAGCCGCCGGGCCATCTCCTGGTGGCTGAGCCCCTCCTCGTAGAAGAGCAGCAGCACCTCCCGCTCCCCCGGGGTGAGGCCCTGGGGCAGGACATCCTCCAGCCGGCCGGAGTCCAGGTCAGGCGCCGGAGTCTGGCAGGCGGGGTCCAGGGGCACCTCCCGGTGGTACTTGGCCAGCCGGACCTCGGTGAGGATCAGGTGCTGGAGGGTCTTCCAGAGCCAGCCGTTGAGGTTGGGGTGTCCGACCAAGTCCTCCTTCCGCTGGAGCAGGCGGACAAAGGCGTCCTCCACCAGCTCCTCCGCCACCGGCTGGTTCCGGAGCTGGGCGGCGGCGTAGCGCAGCATTTTGCCGGCGTTCTCCTGGTAGAGCGCCGTAAACCAGCTGTCCCAATCTGTCACGCCTTCCGCCTCCTCTCCCCGGCCGGGGCCGAATGTATGTTCCATTCTATCAAAAGGCGCGGCGGAATGCAAGCCGGGCCGCCCGGCGCGTCCCCTTCCCACAGGCATCGGCGCTCCCTCCCCAGCTCCCGGGAAAATTTCCCGGGAGAAACGCATATTTTAGTCATCTTTGGGATAGTATAGCGCGAAAACTATGCTACCGTCAAGGTGAATTATCCATCTTTGGAATATGGGGAGCGTGGAGATGAAGATCTACCAGTACCACGGAAAGTGCAATATCTCCGGCCGGGCCATCCGGGCGGAGCGGGAGCGGCAGGGCCTGTCCCAGGAGCAGCTGGCGGCCAGGATGCAGGTGGAGGGCATCCCCCTCAATCAGAAGGCGGTGAGCCGGGTGGAGACGGGGCTGCGGGTGGTGTCGGACTACGAGCTGATGACCTTTGCCCGGGTGCTCCGGGTGACCATGGAGCATCTGGTGGGGCAGGAGGAGGGCTGACGCCGCCCCCGCGGACCAGGGGGGGCGGCGCCGGCCGCGCTCAGAGCCGCCGGAGCTCCTGAAGGGTGTCCTGGATGACGGCCTTGGGCAGGTAGAGCTGGGCAAAGCCGATGAGCTGCTGGAGGGTCAGGCTCCGGGCAGCCGGGACCATGGGGTGTTGGAGCAGCTTTCCGAACCGCCGCTGGAAGACGGCGTGGGCGGCGGGGTGGTCCAGCAGCTCCCCCACCAGGATTTGATTGTCGCGCAGGTCCAAACAGATCACCTCGCTCCAGTCTATGCCGGGAACACGTCCCGGTTGCCCGGGGACGCAAATTGTGATACAATGGACCCTCCACTTCCAAAGCTGCCGTTTTGAAACAGAAAGGAGCGTGTCTCATGCCTCCCAAAAGAAAACAAAGGCCGGGAGAGGTCCGGAGAACGGTGGAGGCCCTGCGGGCCAAAAAGGGCGTGGTGGCCACCCTCTATGTGGTGCTCCGCCTGGCCGTCCTGGTGATCCTGGTGGCCCAGTTCCTCAACCGCAACTTTGAAAATGTGTTTTTGTGTATCCTGACCCTCTTTCTCTTTCTGGTGCCCACCTTTATCGAGCGGAAGATCCATGTGGACCTGCCGGATACCCTGGAGGTCATCATCCTGCTCTTTATCTTTGCTGCGGAGATTTTAGGGGAGATCCAGGCATACTATATCACGTTCCCCTACTGGGATACCATGCTCCACACCCTCAACGGTTTCCTGTGCGCCGCCATCGGCTTTGCTCTGGTGGACATCCTCAACCGCAGCGAGCGCTTTTCCATCACGCTCTCGCCCCTCTTTCTGGCCATCACGGCCTTCTGCTTTTCCATGACGGTGGGCGTGCTGTGGGAGTTCTTCGAGTGCCTGATGGACCAGCTTTTCCTGCTGGATATGCAGAAGGACAGCGTGATTCAGACCATCTCCACGGTGACGCTGGACCCCACCGGCGGCAACCACCCCACCGCCATTCGGGGGATCACCGACCTGATCGTGGTCACCGCCGACGGCAGCCAGCACGCCCTGGGCCTGGGCGGGTATCTGGATATCGGCCTTTTGGACACCATGCAGGACCTCTTCGTCAATTTTGTCGGCGCGGTGATCTTTTCCATCATCGGCTTTTTCTATGTGAAGTCTCGGGGCCGGGGCCGCTTTGCCAGCCGCTTCATCCCCAAGGTAGAGCCGCAGCCCGAGACGGAGGACGCCGGGGACGCATAATCAGCCCGCTGCCGCGCCATACTAAGGCCGCAGGGTGTATCTGAGAGGTCCCGGCCCGCCGGGGCCGCCCCCTGCCGGAGCTTTTCAGATACACCCTGTGAAACAAAGGAGGTCTTGTACGATGGAAAACAAGAACGCCAATCCCAGCATTGCCTGTACGGTAGAGAGCTGCACCCACCACTGCAAGGGTCAGAATTACTGCTCCCTGAATGAGATCAGGGTGGGCTGTACCAATGCCAAAGCCACAGACTGCGCCTCCACCGAGTGCGCGTCCTTCCGGCTGGGCGGCTGACCCGGCCCGCGGCGCTGAAGGGAGGCACGGCTCATGGATCGGTATATCTGTGAGGTCTGCGGCTATGTTTATGAGCCGGAGCAGGGCGACCCGGACCACGGTGTGGCCCCGGGCACGCCCTTCGCGTCCCTCCCCGCCCACTGGGTCTGCCCCCTGTGCGGGGTAGGGAAGGAACAGTTCTCCAAGGATTGACAGACAGACGCGCCCCGGACCCCGCCGGAATACCGGCGGGGTCCGGGGCGGCTTTTTTAGCCCATGAAGGCGGCCGTTCACAAGAAGTATTGCAGTTTCCCCGCCGTTCCACTATAATAGAAGAAAAAGCCTCCCGGCGGGCCGGGAGCCAGAAGGGGGAAGCCATGGGCGGACTGCGGGAGGTCAATCTGGAGGAGAACAAGCCCACGGTGGACGCCGCCATCCGCCGCCTGACCTACGAGCTGCACCAGAGCCGGCGGATGGGCTGCGCGGTGCTGAAGATCATCCACGGCTACGGCTCCAGCGGCGCCGGAGGGCGCATCCGGGTGGAGGCCAGGCGGTATCTGGAGCGGCTGCGGCTCCGGCAGGAGGTCCGGGATGTGATCCCGGGGGAGGCATTTTCCATCTTTCACGCCGGGACCCGGGCGGCCTTCCTGCAGTGCGGGGAGCTCCGCCGGGACCGGGACCTGGAGCGGCACAACAATGGCGTGACATTTATCGTACTGTAAACGGAGGAAGGAAAGACCGATGGAGGAGCTGAAAAAACGCATCTTGAAGGAGGCCGAGGTGGGCGAGGGGGACATCATCCGGGTGGACATGTTCCTCAACCACTGCATGGACGTGGCCCTGCTGGAGCGCATCGGAAAGGCGCTGGCCAAGCGGTTCAAGGGGGAGCGGGTGGACAAGGTGCTGACGGTGGAGGCCTCGGGCATCGCCGTGGCCTGCTTTACCGCCCTGGCCCTGGGGGTGCCGGCGGTGTACGCCAAGAAATTCCAGACCGGCTACATCGACCCCGACGTCTACGCGGCGGAGGTCCACTCCTTTTCCATGGAGAAGTCCTACACCATCCGGGTCTCCCGGCGCTACCTGGAGCCCGATGACCGGGTGCTGCTGGTGGACGATATCCTGGCCAGCGGGCAGGCCATCCTGGGCCTGCTGGAGATCGTCTCCCGGGCAGGGGCCGAGGCCGTCGGCGTGGGCGTGGCCATCGAAAAGGCCACCAAGGACGGTGGCGAGGTCCTGCGCCGCATGGGGCTCCGGGTGGAGTCCCTGGTCAAGGTGGAGCGGATCGAGGACGGACACATCATCCTGGGGGAGGACTGAAGCGTGGACTGCCGGACGATCATGGACTTTACCAACCAGCACAACGCCTATATGCGCCACAGCGGCATCACCATCACCCAGGTGACCCCTCAGCAGGTCACCGCCCGGGCGGAGATCGGGCCGGAGCTCCTCAATCCCGCGGGGAACCTCCACGGCGGGGTCTACTTCACCATGGCGGACGCCGCGGCCAGCACCCTCTGCCGCACCGACGGCCGCCGGTATGTGACGGCCGACAGCGACATCCGCTTTCTCCGGGGGACCAGCGGCGGCGTGGTCCTGGCCAGGGCGGTGTTTCTCCACCAGGGGCGGCGGAGCTGCACCGTTCAGGTGGACCTCACCGACCCGGAGGGAAGGCTGCTGGCCGTCTTCACCGGCAGCTTCACCTGCGTGGGGGAGGACTACCGGGAGAAGGCCCCGGTGTAAACAGACGAAAAAAGGACCTGCCGGAGGAGGCCTCCAGGCAGGTCCTTTTTCTGTTTTCCGCGGCTGGGGAGAGGCTCAGCCCTCCTGCCAGCCCTTGCACACGTCGATCCAGCCGGCGCTGTTGGAGCAGGACTCCAGCTCCTCCAGGTTCAGCCGGACGGCGGAGTTGGCGCTGCCGGCGGCGGGATAGACGATGTCGAAGCGCCGAAGGGAGACGTCCAGGTAGACGGTGACCCCGGGATGCTCGATGGCGAAGGGGCACACGCCCCCCACGGCATGGCCGGTAAAGGCCAGGGCCTGGTCCGGGGTGAGCATGGTGGCCTTGTGGTGGAAGAGGGCCTTGAATTTGCTGTTGTCCACCTTGGCATCCCCAGCGCAGACGATGAGCAGGGCCCCGTCCTCATGGACAAAGGAGAGGGTCTTGGCAATGCGGGCGGGCTCGCAGCCCACCGCCTGGGCGGCCAGCTCCACAGTGGCGCTGGAGACATCAAACTCCCGGATGCGATCCTCCATGCCCCGCTCTCTCAGGTAGGCGCGCACTTTTTCAATGGCCATGGGTCTCAGACTCCCTTCTTTTTCTCGGTCTTGGCCAGGAAGCGGTCCACGTCGATGAGAAAGCGGTTGTGGGTGCCCTTGCCGATGGGACCGGCCTCGTCATAAGCGGTGACGGAGAAGGTGAGGGCCTTGCCCTCCACGGCGGTGAGCTCAGCCTCGGCCCAGACCTTGAGCCCGATGGGGGTGGCGGCGTCGTGGGAGACATCCAGGTGGGTGCCCACGGACCCCTGCCCGGCCTCCACATAGGGCTCCAGGGCGTTGACGGCGGCATTCTCCATCAGGGCGATCATGAAGGGGGTGCCGAAGACGGGGACCAGCCCGGAGCCCACGGCGGAAGCGGTGTTCTGCTCGGTGACCACGGTGTCGGCCCGGCCTTTGATTCCAACAGGAATAGACATAGGAAGATCCTCCTTTATTCACGTGCTGGGGCCCGGGGCCGCCGGACGGCGGCAGGGCCCATCCTGTCCTAGTCTACAACGGACAGGGAAAAAATGCAAGCAAAAAGGACTCCGAAGCAGCGCTTCGGAGTCCTTTGGAAACAAAATGCCGTGCCGGCGACCGGTCAGGAGGCCGACTTGAGCCGGGTCCACTCGCTGTCGTACAGGTCCAGAATGTTCTGGGGCAGGCCGGCGTAGCTCTCGCACTTGGCCAGGATCTCCGCGTCGGGGTAGGCGTAGGGGTCGGAGGAGACCTCCGGGTCCAGGGCCTCCCGGACGGAGAGGAGGGGGGTGGAATACCAGATCTCCTCGCAGTTCTTCAGTCCGGCCTCGGTGGAGCACATGTAGTTGATGAAGGCCTCAGCGTTCTCCTTGTTGGCGGCACCCTTGGGGATACACATGGCGTCCACATAGATGTTGGTGCCCTCCTCGGGGATATAGAAGCCCAGGTCCTCGTTGCTCTCCAGCATGGTCAGGTAGTCGCCGTAGTAATAGGTGCCGATGGCGGCGTTGCTGCCCTCCAGCTTGCCAAAGATCTCGTCCATGACGTAGCCCTGGAGGATGGGGCGCTGCTGGATGAGCAGGTCCACCGCCTCGACGATCTGGGCCTCGTCGGTGGTATTATAGGAGTAGCCCAGGGACTTCAGGGCGATGCCGATGGCGTCCCGGGAGTTGTCGATCATCACGATATCATCGGCGTACTTCTCGTTCCAGAGAAGGTCCCAGCTCCCCAGGTCGGCCTCGTCCACCATGGTGGTGTTGTAGATGACCCCCATCAGGCCCCACATATAGGGCACAGAGTAGAGGTTCTCCGGGTCGTACTCCGGGTTTTTCAGCTCGGGGTCGATGTCGGAAAAGTTGGGGATGTTGTCAAAATTCAGGGGCTCCAGCATGTCTTCCGAGATCAGGCGGGCGATCATGTAGTCGGAGGGGATGATGACATCATACTCCGCGCCGCCGCCGGACAGCATGGCGTACATGGTCTCGTTGCTGTCGTACATCTGGTAGTTGACCTTGATGCCGGTGGCCGCCTCGAAGTCGTCCAGCACCGACTCGTCAATGTACTCACCCCAGTTGTAGACATTCACTTCCCCCTTGGAAGCGTTGCCGCCCCCGCCGGCGCAGCCGGCCAGGAGCCCGGTGAGCAGCGCGCCGCTCACCGCGATAGCCAGAGTCTTTTTCAATTCCTTTCGTTTGCTCCTTTCAGCAACAATTTTATTTATAACCAGGCCCAATGGGCCGAGTTACCGCTCTTGGACGGAGGAAGGGTCTAAGTCCTCGTTCTCCAGGGAGAGGAGGCCCTCAGCGGCCGGGCCGCCGCCGTTCTTCCGGGTCTGCCGGAGGGCGCCGCCCTGCCGCAGGTTGATGATGATGAGCATGGCCAGCACAACCAGGAACATCAGGGTGGACAGGGCGTTGATCTCAGGGCTCACCCGCCGCCGCACCATGGAGTAGACCACCATGGAGAGGGTGGAGGTCTGGCTGCCGGCGGTGAAATAGCTGATGAGGAAGTCGTCGATGCTCATGGTGAAGGCGATGAGCATCCCGCTGACGATGCCGGGCATGAGCTCCGGGAGGACCACCCGGCGGAAGGCGTAGAAGCTGGTGGCGCCCAGGTCCTGGGCGGCCTCCGCCAGGTTGGGGTCCAGCTGCCGCAGCTTGGGCATCACCGAGAGGATGACATAGGGGATGTCGAAGGTGATGTGGGCGATGAGCAGGGTGGGAAAGCCCAGGCGGAAGTCGATGCCCCACTGGGAGAGGACCTGTCCGGTGAAGACGAAGAGCAGCATCATGGACACGCCGGTGATGATGTCGGCGTTGGTCAGGGGGATGTTGTTCACCGCCAGGCAGACCGAGCGGGTCCGGCCCCGGAGGTTGAAAAAGCCGATGGCGGCGGCGGTGCCGGCCACGGTGGCGATGAGGGTGGCCAGCACAGACACCAGCAGGGTGGTCTGGAGGGCCTCCAGCACCGTCCGGTTCTGGAAGAGCTCCACATACCAGTCCAGGGTAAAGCCCCCCCACACGGCGTTGCTCTTGGAGTCGTTGAAGGAGAAGGCGATGAGCACGAAGATGGGGGCGTAGAGGAAGAGGAACATCAGAAAGATGAAGAGCCGGGAGACAGGGCCGTTCTTTTTCACAGCAGCACCGCCTCCCCTTCTCCCTCGCCGAAGCGGTTCATGATGCCCATGCTCACCAAGACAATGACCATCATCACCAGGGAGATGGCCGAGCCCAGATGGGGATTATAGGCAGAGCCCAGAAACTGCATCTCGATGAGGTCTCCCAACAGCAGGTTCATGCCGCCCCCCAGCAGCCGGGAGATGACAAAGGTGGACACCGAGGGGATGAAGACCATGGTGACCCCCGAGAGGACCCCGGGCAGGGACAGGGGGAAGATCACCCGGCGGAAGACCTGGGAGCTGTTGGCGCCCAGGTCCTGGGCCGCCTCGATGACCCGGGGGTCGATCTTCTCGATGACCGAGAAGATGGGCAACACCATAAAGGGCAGGAAGTTGTAGACCATGCCCAGCACCACGGCGGTGGGGCTGCCGATGATGTCCAGCTTGGGCAGGCCGACGGTCTCCAGCAGGGTGTTGAAAAAGCCGTTGCGCTCCAGCAGGAAGACCCAGGAGTAGGTCCGCAGCAGGAAGTTCATCCACATGGGCAGCATGATGAGGAGCATGGCCATGCCCCGCAGGCGGCTCTGCTCCCGGGCCAGCAGCAGGGCCAGGGGATAACCCAGAAGGATGCACACCAGAGTGGCGATGATGGCCAGCAGGAAGGACCGGCCGAAGACCCCGGCATACTGGGTCAGGGTGGAGAAGTTTGCTGTGGTGAAGCCGCCGTCCCGGGTGGTGAAGGCGTAGACCACCACCAGGATCAGGGGGGCCACCACAAAGAGGGCCATCCACGCCACATAGGGGACGGCCAGCGCCTTACTCTTCATGGCCGCCCTCCGCATCCGGCCCCTCGTTGAGCTCGTCATAGGCGTCGCTGTAGGAGCTGTAATCGCCGAAGGTACCGGAGTAGACGCTCTTTTTCATGATGTGGAAGCCGTCGGGGTCGATCTTCACGCCGATGCGGGCCCCCACCGGGGAGTAGTCGGTGGTCTGGATGAGCCACTTGAAGCCCCGGAAGTCCACGATGGTGTCGTAGTGGACCCCCTTGAAGGTGACCTCGGTGACGGTGCCGGTGAGCTGGCCCTGCTCCTCCGGGACGATGTCGATGTCCTCCGGACGGATGACCACGTCCACGGGCTCATCCTTGGCAAAGCCCTTGTCCAGGCAGGGGAACCTCTTGCCGTACATGCCCACCACCCCGTCGGCGTGCATGATGCCGTCGATGATGTTGGACTCACCGATAAAGTCGGCCACAAAGGCGTTCTTGGGCTCGTTGTAGATGTCCTCGGGGGTGCCGATCTGCTGGATGCTGCCCTTGTCCATGACCACGATGGTGTCGGACATGGTGAGGGCCTCCTCCTGGTCGTGGGTCACATAAATAAAGGTAATGCCCACCTGCTGCTGGATCTTCTTGAGCTCGATCTGCATGTCCTTGCGGAGCTTCAGGTCCAGGGCGCCCAGGGGCTCGTCCAAAAGGAGCACCTGGGGCCGGTTCACAATGGCCCGGGCGATGGCGATGCGCTGCTGCTGGCCGCCGGAGAGGGAGTTCACGCTCCGCTTTCCGTAGCCGGGCAGGTTCACCAGCTCCAGGGCCTCGTTGACCCGGCGCTTGAGCTCGGCCTCCGGGACCTTGTTGATCCGCAGGCCGAAGGCCACGTTCTCAAAGATGTTCATATGGGGAAACAAGGCGTACTTCTGAAAGACGGTGTTGACCTTCCGCTTGTGGGGCGGGACATCATTGATCCTCACACCGTCGAAGAATACGTCGCCCGAGGTGGGCTTCTGAAACCCGCCGATGATGCGCAGGGTGGTGGTCTTGCCACATCCGGAGGGACCGAGCAGTGTGAGGAACTCCTTGTCATTGATATAGAGATTGATAGAGTTCAGAACGACCTCGTCGTCGAACACCATTTTGAGATCCGCCAGGCGGATAAGCTCTTTGGACATGTATCCTCCCCCATTCCCATCAAATGGATTTTGAAAAAGGGCGCACCCAAACCGGCGGTTGGGTACGCCCTTACAGCGCCTTAACTATATCCGCTTCCGGGGAAAAAGTCAATACATTTCCCGCTTGTTTTCTGTAAAATTCTCGCCGGAAGGCCGCGGGAGGGCGCCGGGACCAAAATACTCCTCTACAAAGTCCACCCGGTCCACCTGCCAGCTCTGGCCGTTGAGGTATTCCAGGGCCCCGGCGTCGGTGGTAAAGGAGAAGACCAGCTTGTAGGACCACAGGGCCTGGAACTTCCGGTCATAGCGGCGGTTGTCCCGGTTCCGGCCGTATTTGCCGTCCCCCAGCAGGGGATGGCCGGCGGCGGCGAACTGGGCCCGGATCTGGTGGGTCCTGCCGGTGACCAGCTCGCACTCCACCAGGGAGAGGCCGTTTTTCACCTGGAGGGTCCGGTAGAGGGTGACGGCGGTGCGTCCGCCGGGGACGGGAGAGCGGTGGACCGTGACCTGGTTTTTGGACTCGTCCTTGGAGAGAAAGCCCTCCAGCCGCCCCTGGGGGGGCTGCACCCTGCCGTGGACGGCGCACAGGTAGTACTTCTCGATCTCCCGGTCCCGGATCTTCTGGTTCATGACCCGGAGGGCCTCGGCGGTCTTGGCGGCGATGACGATGCCCCCGGTGTTCCGGTCGATGCGGTTGCACAGGGCGGGGGTGAAGGCGTGCTCCTGCCGGGGGTCCCACTCCTTCTTTTGATAGAGGTAGGCCTGGATGTGGGTGATGAGGGTATTGACGTACTCCCCCTGGTCCGGGTGGACCAGCAGGCCGGGCCGCTTGTTCACCAGCAGGATGTGCGCGTCCTCGTAGAGGATGTCCAGCTGGGGCTTAAAGACCGAGAGAAAGGCGTTGTCCTCCCGGGGGGTGTCAAAAAATTCGTCGTTGATGTATAATTGAAGGAGGTCGCCCGGCTGGAGCCGGAGGTCCCGCTTGGCCCCCTTGCCGTTGACCTTCACCCGCTTGAGGCGGATGTATTTCTGCGCCAGGGGGGCGGGGAGGAGGGGCAGGGTCTTGCCCAGCCAGCGGTCCAGCCGCTGCCCGGCGTCGTTTTGAGTGATGGTAAATTCTTTCATGGTCGGCCTCACATTCCCTGTTTTGTCCGAAAGGCGGTATGAGTATATCACAAAGCGGAGCGGGAAAAAAGGGCGGGAGCCGGACTTTTGGGGGCAGACTGGAAAAAAGTATTTGACATTGGCGGCCGGGTTCGCTATAATGTCATCTGTGCCATTATGCGAGGTGTGCCATGCGACTGAACCTAAAGGATATCATCCATGTGCCCGGGGGGATGTGTCCCTTCGACTTCCAGCTGGACCTGTCCGGCCTGGAGTTCAACGGGGAGCATCCCATCGACCAGCCCGTGGCCGTAACAGGTCAGGTCCGCAACATGGCGGGTGCCCTCCTACTGGAGGGGACGGCCGCCACCACGCTCCACCTGACCTGCGACCGGTGCGGAAAGCCCTTTTCCCGGGAGAAGGTGGTCCCCCTGGAGACCCTTCTGGCGACAGAGCTCTCCGATGAGTCCAATGACGACGAGATCGTCCTGCTGGATGGGGATGAGGTGGACCTGGACGAGGTGGCCACCACGGCATTCGTCCTCGCAATGGATAGCAAGAATCTCTGCTCAGAGGACTGCAAAGGCATCTGTCCCGGCTGCGGCGCCGACCTGAATGTGGAGGCGTGCCGGTGCAGGCCCGAGGTAGACCCCCGGCTGGCAGTACTTGCCCAGCTATTGGAGAAAGAAGAGAGCGAGTAAATGAGCAGTTGCCCCCGGAGGGCATCAAGGAGGTGTCACAGATGGCAGTCCCTAAGAGTAAAGTGTCCAAGCAGCGCCGCAACAAGCGCCGCAGCTCCGTTTGGAAGCTGGAGGCTCCCGGCCTGGTCAAGTGCCCCAAGTGCGGCGCTTACCGCCTGCCCCACCGGCTCTGCAAGTCCTGCATGACTTACAACGGCCGCACCTTCGCCAAGGTGGAGGCTACCGAGGTCAAGGCCAACTAAAGACCGAAAAGAAAAGAGGGGAGCATCCCCTCTTTCTTTTTGTCCTGAGACAAAAAGAAAGAAAATTCCCGTCCTTTCGGAGAGCGGAGGGGGGCCTCCGGGGGGAACTGGTTCCCCTCCGGAAGAGCCGGGCGCGGAGCGCTGCACATTTCCCGCGGGAAATGTCCGGCTCGTATTTCCTCTTTCTTTTTGCCCGCGGCGGGGAACGGCCTTTCTTTTTTCGTGGGTTTCGGTTAAAATAAGGAGACGAGATCAGATACCGGGGAGGGAGCTCATGTGAGTACCAAGATCGCCTCTGTGGACGCCGGCAGCCCGGCGGAGCGGGCAGGGGTCCGGCCGGGGGAGACCCTGCTGGAGATCAGCGGCCACCGGGTGGTGGACGTGCTGGACTATAAATTTTACGGCTATGACGCCCGGCTCACCCTGACCCTCCTGGAGGGGGACGGGCAGCAGCGGACCGTGAAGGTCCGCAAGGAGGAGGGAGAGGACCTGGGCCTCGACTTCGAGACCTATCTCATGGACCGGGCCCGCTCCTGCGCCAACCAGTGCATTTTCTGCTTTGTGGACCAGATGCCGCCGGGCATGCGGAAGACCCTCTATTTCAAGGACGATGACGCCCGGCTGTCCTTCCTGATGGGCAACTACATTACCCTCACCAACCTCTCCCGGCGGGAGCTCCAGCGGATCATGGACCTGCGGGTGAGCCCCATCAACATCTCGGTCCACGCCACCGACCCGGAGCTCCGGACCCGGATGCTGAAAAACCCCCGGGCGGGGGAGTGCCTGGAGGTGATGACCCGGCTGGCCCAGGCCGGCATCCGCATGAACTGTCAGGTGGTGGCCTGCCCCGGCATCAACGACGGCCCCGCCCTGGACCGCACCCTCCGGGAGCTGGGAGAACTCCACCCGGCGGTGGAGAGCGTGGCGGTGGTGCCGGTGGGGGTGACCCGGTTCCGGGAGGGGCTGTGCCCCATCGCCCCCTATACCAGGGACCAGGCCGCCGCCCTGCTGGATCAGGTGGAGGCCTTTGCCGCCGCCTCCCTGGCGGAACGGGGGACCCGGCTGGCCTGGTGCTCTGACGAGTTTTACCTCCTGGCCGGCCGGGCGCTGCCGGAGCGGGCCTACTATGAGGAGCTGGCCCAGCTGGAAAATGGCGTGGGAATGCTCCGCCTCCTCACCAGCCAGGCCGGGCTGGCCCTGGAGGACCTGGAGCCCGGCGTCGCGCCAGCCCCCTTTTCCATCGCCACCGGCGTGTCCGCCGCCCCTTTTTTACAGGAAATCGTTGACAAGGCCCGAAAAAAATGCAGTAATATAAGGGGGACGGTCTACCCCATCCGCAACCGCTTTTTCGGGGAGACCATTACCGTCTCTGGGCTGGTCACCGGCGGGGACCTGCTGGAGCAGCTCCGGGGAAGGGACCTGGGAGAGCGGCTGCTCCTGCCCTCCAGCATGCTCCGGGCCGGAGAGGACGTCTTCCTGGACGACGTGACGGTAGAGCAGGTGGAGGCGGCCCTGGGGGTCCCGGTGGTGCCGGTGGAGGCCGACAGCGGCTTCGACCTGGTGGACGCCATCCTGGAGCTGCCCCGGGAGCGGCCTGCCTTCGCCCTGCCGCCGGAGGACGAATATTACCGGTATAATCCGTAATGACAGGAGGGAACCTATGAAGCCTTTGGTAGCCATTGTGGGCCGGCCCAATGTGGGCAAGTCCATGCTCTTCAATAAACTGGTGGGACGGCGGCTGTCCATCGTGGAGGACACCCCCGGCGTCACCCGGGACCGGCTCTACGCCGAAGCCGAGTGGCGGGGCCGGACCTTCGACCTGGTGGACACCGGCGGCATCGAGCCGGACACGGACAGCGAGATCCTGCTCTTCATGCGCAAGCAGGCCGAAATCGCCATCCAGAACGCCGCCGTCATCATTTTCCTCTGCGACATCAAGACCGGCCTCACGGCCTCGGACCAGGAGGTGGCAAACATGCTCCTCCGGTCCCGGAAGCCGGTGGTGCTGGCGGTGAACAAGTGCGACCAGGTGGGCCCCACCAACCCGGATATCTACGAGTTTTACAACCTGGGCCTGGGGGACCCCATTCCCGTCTCGGCGGTCCATGGCCACGGCACCGGAGACCTGCTGGACGCCTGCATCCAGTACTTCCCGGAGGAGGAGGCTGAGGAGGGGGAGAATGACGTCATCAAGGTGGCGGTCATCGGCAAGCCCAATGTGGGCAAGTCTTCCCTCATCAACCGCATCCTAGGGGAGGAGCGGGTCATCGTCAGCGACATGGCGGGCACCACCCGGGACGCAGTGGACAGCTACTTTGAGAACGAACAGGGGAAATACCTCTTCATCGACACCGCCGGGATGCGGAAGAAGTCCAAGGTGGACGACCGGGTGGAGAAGTTTTCCGTCCTCCGGGCCACCATGGCCATCGAGCGCAGCGACGTCTGCCTCATCATGATCGACGCCAATGAGGGGGTCACAGAGCAGGACACCAAGGTGGCCGGTCTGGCCCACGAGGCGGGAAAGGCCTGCATCATCGTGGTCAACAAGTGGGACGCCGTGGAGAAGAACGACAAGACCATGGACCGGATGCGCGCCGACATCCGCCGGGACCTCTCCTATATGACCTACGCCCCCATCCTCTTCATTTCCGCCCTCACCGGACAGCGGGTGAGCCGCCTCTTCGAGCTCATCAACTATGTCAGCGACCAGGCCTCCCTGCGGATTACCACCGGCATGCTCAACACCCTCCTGGCCGACGCTACCCAGCGGGTGCAGCCTCCCACGGACAAGGGCCGCCGGCTGAAGATCTTCTATATGACCCAGGTGGGCGTGAAGCCCCCCCACTTCGTCTGCTTCTGCAACGACGCCCAGCTCTTCCACTTCTCCTATCAGCGCTATATCGAAAACCAGATCAGAGCTACCTTTGGCTTGGAGGGGACGCCGGTGCGGCTGACCGTCCGGCAAAAGGGCGACAAGGAGGAATGACGGATGACACCAATGAACTCAGAGGTATCTCAGAGCTTTTTCCTGCTGGCCGGAGTATTTCTGGGGGTGGCTGCGGTTGCCTATTTTCTTGGGTGCTTCAACGGTGCGGTCATCGTATCCAAATATATCCTCCGAAACGACATTCGAAACCATGGCAGCGGCAACGCGGGCCTCACCAATTTCTACCGGGTCTTTGGCGGCGGCCTGACCCTTGTGGTCATCCTCTGTGATGTCATCAAGGCAATCCTCGCCGTTCTGATCGGGACACTGGTCATCGGTATGGTGACGGGCGGCTGGATGGGGCCAGTTCTGGGTAAGTACTGGGCCGGCCTCTTCTGTCTGCTGGGCCACATGTTCCCCTGCATGTTCCACTTCAAGGGCGGCAAGGGCATCCTCTCCGGCGGAACCATCGCCCTCATGCTGGACTGGCGGGTGGCCCTGGTGGTGTGGGGCGGCTTTCTGATCCTGGCTGTGCTCACCAAATGGGTGTCCCTGGGCTCCATCTGGGCGGGGGCGTCTTTTCCCTTCGCCACCTGGTTCGTCTATCACGATCTCTTCCTGTTGATCCTTTCCATTATCATCGGCGGCCTCATCGTGTGGAAGCACCGGGGCAACCTGAAGCGTATCCTCAGCGGAACGGAATCCAAGTTCAGCCTGCATAAGAAGAAGGAGGGAACGCAATGAAAACAGCGGTCCTGGGCAGCGGCGGCTGGGGCACGGCCCTGGCGCTGGTGCTGTTGGAAAACGGTAACGACGTGACCCTGTGGTCTTACTTTGAGGAGGAGTCCAAGGTCCTCCGGGAGCAGCATGAGAACCCCATGCTCAAGGGAGTGCCCCTGCCGGAGGCCCTCCACCTCACCAGCGACCTCGCCTGCGTGAAGGGCTGCCCCATGGTGGTGCTGGCCACCCCCTCCTTCGCAGTGCGCACCACCGCCCGCAGCCTGAAGGGGCTGCTGGACCCGGGCACCGTGGTGGTATCGGTCTCCAAGGGTATCGAGAAGGACACCTCTATGACCCTCACCGACGTCATCGAAGCCGAGCTGGGTCCCGGCTATCCTGTGGTGGCCCTGTGCGGACCCTCCCACGCCGAGGAGGTGGGCCGGAAGGTGCCCACGGCGGTGGTTTCCGCCTCCAAGGACCAGAAGGCCGCCGAGCTGGTCCAGGACTGCTTCATGAATGGCCGCTTCCGGGTCTACACCTCTCCCGATATCGTGGGCGTGGAGCTGGGGGCCGCCCTGAAGAACATCATCGCCCTGTGTGCCGGCTGCTGTGACGGCATGGGCTTTGGAGACAACACCAAGGCTGCCCTTATGACCCGTGGCCTCACCGAGATCGCCCGGCTGGGCATGGCCATGGGGGGCAAGAAGGAGACCTTCGCCGGACTGGCCGGCGTGGGGGACCTGATCGTCACCTGCACCTCCATGCACTCCCGGAACCGCCGCTGCGGCATCCTCATCGGCAAGGGCACCCAGCCCGCTCAGGCGGTGAAGGAGATCGGGGCGGTGGTGGAGGGCTACTACGCCGCCGCCAACGCCAAGGCCCTGGCCGACAAGCTGGGGGTGGAGATGCCCATCGCCACGGCGGCCTATGAGGTGCTCTACCACGGGAAGGACCCCACGGTGGTCCTCCAGGAGCTGATGACCCGGGAGAAGAAGCACGAGATCGAGGACAGCTGGGTCTGACGCCCCGCATAAGATCATCATAAAGAAAAGCCGGGCGGACCGTTTTACGGTCC
>DWWJ01000107.1 GCA_019119795.1 Candidatus Intestinimonas pullistercoris | reverse complement strand
TATGTGGAGCACGGGGTCTGCGACCTGGGCATCGTGGGCAAGGACACCATCCTGGAGCAGGGCCGGTCCTTCTATGAGGTGCTGGACCTGGGCTTCGGCCGGTGTCGCTTCGCCCTGGCGGTGAAGGAGGGCACCGACTTCTACGGCACCTACAAGACCCGCCGCATCGCCACCAAATACCCCAACGTGGCCCGGACCTTCTTTGAGGGGAAGGGCATGGATGTGTCCATCATCAAGATCGAGGGCTCGGTGGAGCTGGCCCCATCCTGGACCTGGCGGATGCCATTGTGGACATCGTGGAGACAGGGGCCACCCTGAAGGCCAACGGACTGGTGCCCATCGAGGATGTGGCCCAGGTCAGCGCCCGGCTCATCGTCAACACCGCCAGCATGAAGCTCCACAAGGAGGCCATCGACGACTTTATCAGCCGCTGTGAGCGGGAATTGGAGAGACGGTCATGATTGAGATCATCCAAGCAGACGGACAGGCGGAGCGCCGGCACATCGCCGCCATGCGGGCCCGGGCGGCCCAGGTGGGGGCCGACATCCAGCGGGCGGTCTCCGCCGTGATGCAGAACGTACAGGAGCGGGGCTTTGACGCGGTGCGGGAGTACTCCCTCCAGTTTGACCACCGGGAGCCCTATGAGCTCTCCCAGGCGGACCTGGAGGCGGCCTACGACCGCTGTCCCAGGGCCCTCACCGCCGCCATGGAGCATGCGGCGGCCAACATCCGGGACTACAACGAAAAGCTGCTGGTGAAGAGCCAGGAGTGGACCTCCCTCGACGGGGGCACGGTGGGCCGGGTGGTCCGGGGCCTCAGCCGGGTGGGTATCTACGTCCCCGGCGGCACGGCGGCCTACCCCTCCTCGGTGCTGATGAACGCCGTCCCCGCCAAGGTGGCGGGGGTGGAGGAGATCGTCATGGTGACGCCCCCCACCGAGAACCTCAACGACGCGGTGCTGGCCGCCGCCAGGATCGCCGGGGTGGACCGGGTGATCGCCGTGGGAGGCGCCCAGGCGGTGGCCGCCCTGACCTACGGGGCGGGCTTCATCCCCCGGGTGGATAAGCTGGTGGGTCCGGGCAACGCCTATGTGGCCGCCGCCAAGCGCATGGCCTACGGCTCCCTGGACATCGACATGGTGGCCGGCCCCTCCGAGGTGCTGGTCATCGCCGATGAGACGGCAGAGGCAAAATATGTGGCCGCCGACCTCCTGAGTCAGGCCGAGCACGACAGGCTGGCCTCGGCGGTCCTCCTCACCACCTCCCAGGCCCTGGCGGAGGCGGTGGCCGCCGAGATGGCCCGGCAGACCGGCTATCTGGGCCGCTCCGAGATCATCGAGGCCTCCCTCCGGGACTTCGGCTGCGCCATCGTCTGCCGGGACCTGGAGGAGGCCCTGGACCTGGCCAACGAGATCGCGCCGGAGCACCTGGAGATCGTCACCGCCGACCCCCGTGCCCTGCTGCCCGGAGTGGAAAACGCCGGGGCCGTCTTCCTGGGGGCCTGGTCTCCGGAGCCTCTGGGAGACTATCTGGCGGGGCCGGACCACGTGCTGCCCACCTCGGGCACCGCCCGGTTCTTCTCTCCCCTGAGCGTGGACAGCTTCCTCAAGACCATGAGCGTCATTCAGTATGACCGGGCCAGCCTGGAGCCCATCAAGGAGCAGATCATCACCCTGGCCGAGGCGGAAAAGCTCACCGCCCACGCCAACTCCATCCGGGTGCGCTTTGAAGAGGAGGAAGGTTAATGGAGGTACCTGTGTACCGGGCGGAGGACACCCGCCTGCGGGCCTATTCCATTGAACGCAAGACGAAGGAGACCCAAGTCAGCGTGGCGCTCTGCCTGGACGGAGGAGAGGCGGCGGTCTCCACCGGCATCGGCTTTTTCGACCACATGCTCACCGCCCTTGCCTTTTACGGCGGCCTGGGGCTCCATCTGGAGGCCAAGGGGGACCTGGAGGTGGACGGCCACCACACCGTGGAGGACACGGGCATCGTCCTGGGTCAGGCCTTCCGGCAGGCCCTGGGGGACCGGAAGGGCATCCAGCGCTTTGCCTCGGCCTACATTCCCATGGACGAGGCCCTGTGCTTTACCGCCCTGGACTGCTCCAACCGGCCCTACCTGGTCTTTGACGCCGAGATGCCCCAGCCCATGATCGGGGCCTACGATTCCTGCCTGACGGAGGAGTTCATGCGGGCCTTCGCGGTCCACGCCGGCCTCACCCTCCATATGAAGTGCCTCTATGGGAAAAACGCCCACCATATCACCGAGGCTCTCTTCAAATCCCTGGGGGCGGCGGTGCGGGAGGCCGTCCGGATCACCGGGACCGGCGTCACCTCCACCAAGGGGGTGCTGTGATGAACCGCTGGACTGCCATTGTGGACTACGGCGTGGGCAACCTCAAGAGCGTCACCAACGCCATGGACTACCTGGGCCTGCGGACGGTCATCACCGGGGACCCCCGGGAGCTGGAGCGGGCCGACGCCATTCTCCTCCCCGGGGTGGGGGCCTTCCCCGACGCGGCGGAGAAGCTGCGGGCCGCCGGCCTGGACCGGGTCCTGCGGGCTCAGGCCGGGCGCAAGCCCATGCTGGGCATCTGCCTGGGGATGCAGCTCCTCTTTGACGAGAGCGAGGAGATCCGCCCCTCCAGGGGTCTGGGACTGGTCCACGGCCGGGTAAAGCGCATCGAGACGGAATACAAGCTGCCCCATATCGGCTGGAACAGCCTGACCTTCCAGAACGATTCCCCCCTCTTCCGGGGGCTGGAGGACGGGGCCTGGGTCTATTTCGTCCACACCTACTGCGGAGTGGCCGCCGACGAGCGGGATGTCACCGCCCGCACGGAGTACGGCCCCTCGGTGGTGGCGGCGGTGGGCCATGACGGAGTCTATGGCTGCCAGTTCCACCCGGAGAAGAGCGGCCCGGTGGGACTGCAGATTTTAAGAAACTTTGGGGAGCTGAGCCGATGATCGTACTGCCTGCCATTGACATGAAGGACGGGCGCTGTGTCCGTCTCCGGAAGGGGGACTTCGACACCGTCCACCAGGTGGCCGCCGGAGCCCTGGAGACCGCCCGGCGCTTCGCCGACGCCGGGGCCAAATGGGTCCATATGGTGGACCTGGACGGGGCCCGGGACGGGGTCCGGAAGAACTTCCCCCAGATTTTTGAGGTCATCACCCAGTCCGGCCTCCAGGTGGAGCTGGGGGGTGGCATCAAGTCGGTGCCCGACCTCATCACCGTGGTGGAGGCCGGCGCGGCCCGGGCGGTGGTGGGCTCCGCCGCCGTGACCCACCCGGAGGTGGTGGACTACGCCATTGCCCAGTGGGGGGCCGACCGGGTGGCGGTGGGCATCGACTGCCTGAATGGGAAGGTCCGCACCGCCGGCTGGGAGGCCGACTCCGGCCTGGACTTTTTGGACTTCGCCCGGCAGATGGAGGAGCGGGGGGTCCGGACCCTGATCTTCACCGACATCGCCGCCGACGGGATGCTCTCGGGCCCCTCCTACGGCCAGCTCGCCGCCCTCCAGGAGGCGGTGGGCTGCCAGATCGTGGCCTCGGGCGGGGTCACCACCCTGGACGATGTCAAGCGCCTGCGGGACATGGGCCTCTATGGGGCCATCATCGGAAAGGCCTATTACGCCGGCACCCTGGACCTGGCGGAGGCCGTCAAGGAGGCGGGAGCACAGTGTTAGCCAAGCGGATCATCCCCTGCCTGGACGTCCGGGACGGCCGGGTGGTGAAGGGGGTCAACTTTGTGAACATCCGGGATGCCGGGGACCCGGTGGAGCTGGCCCGGTACTACTCGGACCAGGGGGCCGACGAGATCGTCTTTCTGGACATCACCGCCACCAGCGACGGCCGGGCCACCGTGGCCGACGTGGTGGAGCGCACCGCGGAGCAGGTCTTCGTCCCCCTGACGGTGGGGGGCGGCATCCGCACCCTGGAGGACTTTCAGCAGCTCCTCCGGGCAGGAGCGGACAAGATCTCGGTAAACTCGGCGGCGGTGGCGGACAAGACCCTCATTGCCCGGGCGGCGGAGCGCTTCGGTTCCCAGTGCGTGGTGCTGGCCATCGACGCCCGGGCCCGGGGAGACGGCACCTATGAGGTGGTGGTGGCCGGAGGGCGCACCCCCACCGGACTGGACGCGGTGGAGTGGGCCCGGGAGGGGGCCCGCCTGGGGGCGGGAGAGATCCTTCTGACCTCCATGGACACCGACGGCACCAAGTCCGGCTTCGACCTGGCCATGACCCGGGCGGTGGCCCAGGCCGTCCCCATTCCGGTGATTGCCTCCGGGGGCTGCGGCAGCCTGGAGCACTTTGCCCAGGTCTTTCAGGAGACCGGCTGCGACGCCGCCCTGGCGGCCTCCCTCTTCCACTTCGGGGAGTTGACCGTGCCCCAGGTCAAGGACTACCTCCGGGGGCAGGGCATCCCGGTGCGCTTCCGGGAGGGGGCGCAGATCTGAGCGGAGGCCAGCCGCCGGAGGACCTTCTGGAGGACCTGGCGGCAGAGGATCTGGACGAAAGAGAAGGGGCACGAAAGCGGAAGGCCACCTGTCAGGCAGCCTGGACTTTTCGGGCCAAAGCAGACCGGCGGGACCCTCTTTGACCGGGCCAGGGCCCGGCGGAGGGACCGCCGCTGAGAGAAAGGGGGAAGGGGTATGCTGGACGATCTCCTGGAGCTGGGGCTGGACCTGGCGGGAGAGGGGGCCGAGGCCCTGCTGGGCGGCTCCAAGGCCGGAAAGCGGAGCCGGCCGGCGGGCCGGACGCCCAAGACCAAGGCCGAGCAGAGCCGGCCGGAGCCGCAGGCGGTGTCCACAGGCAAGATTACAGCCCAGCGGAAAAAATGTGGAGAGGACCCCTGGGAGTGGAAGGAAAAGAGACCGCCCTGGGAGGGATAAGGAGTCGTTATGTTTGATCTGGACCAGCTTTTTCAAAAAGACAGCCTGATCCCCGTCATCATTCAGGACGAGGAGACCCGGGAGGTGCTGATGCTGGGCTTCACCAACCGGGAGGCAGTGGAGCGCACTCTGGAGACCAGGACGGCCTGGTTCTGGAGCCGCAGCCGGCAGAAGCTGTGGAACAAGGGGGAGACCTCGGGACACTTTCTCCATGTGAAGAAGGTGCTCACCGACTGCGACACCGACACCCTGCTCTATCTCTGCCGGCCCGACGGCCCCACCTGCCATACCGGGGCCCGGAGCTGTTTTTTCAATCCGATCATGGAGGAGTAAAGACATGGACGAGACACTCAAGCGCCTTTACGCTGTGGTGCAGGACCGGCGGGAGCACCCCCAGGAGGGCTCCTACACCTGCTACCTGCTGGACAAGGGCCTGGACAAGATCCTCAAGAAGGTGGGAGAGGAGTGCAGCGAGACCATTATCGCCGCCAAGAACGGGGTCCAGTCGGACACCGTGGGGGAGATCTCTGACCTCATCTACCACCTGACGGTGATGATGGTGGACCAGAACATCCCCCTGGAAGCCGTCATGGAGGAGCTGGACCACAGAAGTCAGAAAATCGGCAATCTGAAGCAATTTCACCAGAGTGACCATGCGACCTAAACCCATCCTGCTTTCGTTCGATAATTCCTAATACGAATAACTTGTAAACAGAATGTTAAAAGTGGCAAAATGCAGCGATTTTACTTGACAGAAGCGGAAAGATACCGTTATCATTAGGAATATCGTATAAACGCAGGGGAGACCCGCGGACGAAAAAAGGTATGGAAAAGGAGCGAACCAACATGGACTATCAAGCGGAATACCAGAAGAAGCTCACCACCGCCGCCGAAGCGGTGAAGGTAGTTAAGTCCGGCGACTGGGTGGACTATACCTGGTGCGTCAACCATCCTGTGGAGCTGGACAAGGCCCTGGCCGCCCGTGCCTCGGAGCTCACCGACGTAAAGGTCCGGGGCGGCGTCACCATGTGGATGCCCGAGATCTGCAAGGCGGAGGACGCCGGGGACCACTTCACCTGGAACTCCTGGCACTGCTCCGGCGTGGACCGGAAGATCATCGACAAGGGCATGGGCTACTTCGCCCCCATCCGCTATTCCGAGCTCCCCCGCTATTACCGGGAGCATGTAGACCCGGTGGACGTGGTCATGCTCCAGACTACCCCCATGGACGCCCACGGCAACTTCAACTTCGGCACCTCCGCCTCCCACCTGGCGGACATGATGGCCCGGGCCAAGTGCATCATTGTGGAGGTCAACCAGAACCTGCCCTGGGTCTACGGCCTCACCGGCAGTGAGATCAACATCAAGGATGTGACCATGGTGGTGGAGGGGGAGAATCCCCCGGTGGCCCAGCTGGGCGCCGGCGGGGCCCCCACCGAGGTGGACAAGGCGGTGGCCGAGCTGGTGGTCCGGGAGATCCCCGACGGCGCCTGCCTCCAGCTGGGCATCGGCGGGATGCCCAACACCATCGGCACCATGATCGCCCAGTCCGACCTGAAGGACCTGAGCGTCCACACCGAGATGTACGTGGATGCCTTTGTGGACATCGCCAAGGCCGGGAAGATCACCGGCCGCCGCAAGGCTCTGGACAGAGGGCGTCAGGTCTTCGCCTTTGCCGCCGGCACCCAGAAGCTCTATGACTACATCAACCGCAATCCCGACGTGATGGCCGCCCCCGTGGATTACACCAACGACGTCCGGGTCCTGGCCCAAATCGACAACTTTATCTCCATCAACAACGCCATCAATGTGGACCTCTTCGGCCAGGTCAACGCCGAGAGTGCCGGCACCCGCCACATCTCCGGTACCGGCGGCCAGCTGGACTTCGTTATGGGCGCCTACCTCTCCAAGGGCGGCAAGAGCTTTATCTGCATGGCCTCCTCCTCCAAGACCAAGGACGGGGCCCTGCGGAGCAACATCGTGCCCACCCTGTCCAATGGCTCCATCGTCACCGATCCCCGCTCCTGCGCCCACTACATCGTCACCGAGAACGGCATCGTGAACCTGAAGGGCCTGAGCACCTGGCAGCGGGCCGAGAAGATCATCGGCCTGGCCCACCCCGACTGCCGGGACGACCTCATCGCCGCCGCCGGCAAAATGGGCATCTGGCGGCCCTCCAACAAGCGCTGAGCCGCAGCACCTTATCCAGAATCAGAAAAACTCCCCCGTCCGGAGAGGCGGCCCGAGAGGGCCGCTCCCGGACGGGGGAGCTTTTTTCTGCGGTTTTCTCTGTGGGGGAGAGGGCCTCACCCGTTGGCCTGGACCAGCTTGTCCAGGCCCAGGCGCAGCCGCCGGAGGGTCTCCTCCCGGCCCAGGATGTGGCAGAGCTCCACCGCTCCGCCGGGGGTCACGGCCTTGCCGGCCACGGCGATGCGCACCGGCCACATGAGGGTGGCGTTCTTGACCTCTAGCTGACCGGCCAGGGCGATGAGGGCGTCGTGGATGGCGTCCTGGGTCCACGCCGGCAGGGTCTCCAGGGCGGGGATGGCGGCCTCCAGCATCCGCCGGGAGACCTGGGGGTCGGTCTTGGACTTCTTGTTGGTGTAGAGGTCCACGCCATACTCCGGCAGGGCGTCGAAGAAGTCCAGCTTCTCCGGGATGTCGGTGAGCCGTTCACACCGGGCCTGGAGGAGCCCGGCGATCTCCTCTGTGGAGAGGGCGGGATCTTTCACCGCCTGGCGGATATAGGGCAGGGCTGCCTGATGGAAGTCCGCGGGGGAGAGCTCCCGGAGGTAGTGGGCGTTGAAGTAGGTGAGCTTTTCCAGGTCAAAGATGGCGGGAGACTTGGAGATGCCGCCGATGTCGAAGACCTTGGAGAGCTCCTCCAGGGTGAAGAATTCCTGCTCGGCGTATTCGCCACGGGGAGACCAGCCCAGCAGAGAGACATAGTTTACAATGGCCTCGGAGAGGAAGCCCATGGCCAGCAGGTCCTCGTAAGAGGGGTCCCCCTTGCGCTTGGACATCTTGTTGTGCTGGTCCCGCATGACAGGGGAGCAGTGGATATAGGTGGGCACCTCCCAGCCAAAGGCCTGATAGAGGAGGTTGTATTTGGGGGCGGAGGAGAGGTACTCCGAGCCCCGGACCACGTGGGTGATGCCCATGAGGTGGTCGTCGATGACGTTGGCAAAGTTATAGGTGGGCAGGCCGTCGGATTTGATGAGGACCTGGTCGTCCAGGCTGTCGTTTTCCACGGTGATGTCCCCGAAGACCACGTCGTGGAAGGTGGTCTGCCCGGTGCGGGGGATCTTCTGCCGGATGACATAGGGGACGCCGGCGGCCAGCTTCTCGTCGATCTCCTCCTGGGAGAGGTCCCTGCAGTGGCCGTCGTAGCCCCCCAGGCCGTTCTCCCCGTGGAGGGAATCCAGGCGCTCCTTTGTGCAGAAGCAGCGGTAAGCGTGTCCCTGCTCCAGCAGAAGCTGGGCGTATTTCCCATAGAGGTCCCGGCGCTCCGTCTGGATGTAGGGGCCCACCGGGCCGCCCTTGTCGGGGCCCTCATCCCAGTCCAGACCGCACTTGCGGAGGGTATTGTAGATGACCTCGGTGGCCCCCTCCACCAGCCGTTCCTGGTCGGTATCCTCAATGCGCAGGATGAATTTGCCGCCGGCGTTCCGGGCGATGAGCCAGGTGTAGAGGGCGGTGCGGAGATTGCCGATGTGCATATAGCCCGTGGGGGAGGGGGCGAAGCGGGTGCGGACCTCTCCGCGGGGGATGCGGGCCTCCCGATCGTCAAACCACTGTCTGTCCAAAGTCGATTCCTCCAAAACTCAAGTTGTCCCCCCCATTGTAAACACACAGCGGGGAGTTGTCAAGCAAGGGGGTGGTCCGTCCCTTTTCAAGATAAGTAGTGATGGATTAAACTCCGTCGGTTTCACTAAATAGTAGGCTTTAGCTTGCAAAAGGGCGGATTGTTGCATTCATTATGCCTTGCAGAAAACATTTTTATAT
>DWWJ01000106.1 GCA_019119795.1 Candidatus Intestinimonas pullistercoris | reverse complement strand
GAGTACATCCGGAAGTACCGCTACTGCAACGCCTTCCACCCGTTCCACGGGTTCAGCATGATGAGCTGCGGGCACATCGCGGAGATGAACACGGCGGCCATCTACATCGTGGGTGCCCAGGAGCCTGGCATTGCCCGTGGGATGGGGCTCAAGACCCGTGCCACCTTCGAGGAGGCCCTGGAGGACGCCAAGCGGAAGTTTGTTGGGCCCGATCCCCACATCCTGGCCCTCCCCAAGACCTTCAAGCTGGGTGCCGTCCACCTCTGCATGGCAGACGACGACCTCAGCGGCGTGTAAGGAGGGGAGATCATGCTGAAAGGAAATATGCTCATCGCCCACGGCGGCGGCCCCACCCCTGTCATCAACAGCTCCCTGCTGGGGGCGGTCCGGGAGGCCAAGCGCCACGGCGAGATCGAGACCATCTACGGCGCCCGCTTCGGGGCCGAGGGCATTCTGGCCGGGGACCTCATTGACCTGGGAAAGGTCAGCGAGGAGGACCTGGACCTGCTGGCCAAGACCCCTGCCTCCGCCCTGGGCTCCTGCCGCCGGAAGCTCACCGACGCTGACTATCCCGCTGTGCTGGCGTGCTTCCAGAAGTTCAACATCCGCTATTTCTTCTACAATGGCGGCAACGACTCCATGGACACCTGCCACAAGGTCTACCAGCTCGCCTGCCAGTCCGGCTATGAGCTGCGGGTCATCGGCATCCCCAAGACCATAGACAACGACCTGGCCGTCACCGACCACTGCCCGGGCTTCGGCAGCGCCGCCAAATACGCCGCCGTCTCCGCTCTGGAGCTGGCCCAGGACGCCTCCGCCCTGCCCATCCACGTGGTGGTCATGGAGCTCATGGGACGGAATGCCGGCTGGATCACCGCCGCCTCCGCCCTCTACGCCGACCTTATGCCCTGCGAGCACCTGGTCTACCTGCCCGAGACCGCCTTTGACAAGGAGGCCTTCCTCCAGGCGGTCCAGGAGCGGTTCGCCAAGGGCCGGGGCCTGCTGGTCACGGTCTCTGAGGGCATCCACTACGCAGATGGCTCCCCGGTGGCCGACTCCGGCCTGGTGGACGGCTTCGGCCACAAGGTCCCCGGCGGGGCCGCCCAGACCCTCAGCGACATGATCATGGCCGAGACCGGGCTCAAGTCCCGCTCTGAGAAGCCGGGGCTCCTGGGCCGGGTCAGCGTGGCCCTCATGTCCGAGGTGGACCGCCGGGAGGCTGAGGAGGCCGGCGCGGCGGCCGTCCGCAACGCCGTGGAGGGCAAGACCGGCTTCATGGTGGGCTTCGAGACCACCCGGACGCCGGAATACCGCTCCCAGCTCTGCCTCATCCCCCTGGAGCAGGTGGCCAACGCCGAGAAGAAATTCCCCCTGGAGTGGATCGGCGCCGACGGGGCCAGCATCCGTCCGGAGTTCCGGGACTACTGCCTGCCCCTGCTGGGGGACTATGACAGCCGCTTTATCTCCCTGCGCTGACCCATGCTGCACACCATGGAAAATGGGGTGCTGTCGGTGACCGTCCACAGTCTAGGGGCAGAGCTCTGGGATATCCACACCCTGGGGAAAACCTCTGTCTCCTGCCTCTGGGATGGGAAGCCGGAGGTCTGGCCCCGCCGGGCCCCGGTCTGCTTCCCCTGGTGCGGCCGGGTGGAGGAGGGCTGGTTCCAGGAAGAGGGCGTCCGCTATGAGGCCGGCCCTCACGGCTTTGTCCGGGACCTGGAGCATACCCTGGCAGAGCGGGGGGAGCACTGGCTCCGCTTCCGGCTGGAGTGGCCGGGGGACAGCCGGCGCTGGCCCTGGGCCTTCACCTTTGAGACCCTCCACCGCCTGGAGGGGAACCGGCTCACCACCACCTGCACTGCGGTCAACCACAGCACGCAGCCCATGCCGGCCCAGCTGGGCTTCCACCCGGGCTTCCGCTGTCCCCTGGACCCAGCCCGGGGGCTGGAGGACTATGCCGTCCGGTTCCAGCGCCCGGAGGCCCCGGATGGGACCGACCTTCTGCCCCTGACCCCGGGCCTCTTTGACCAGGACAGTATCTGCTTCCAAGATCTGCGCTCGGCCTGGGTCCGACTGGAGGAGCGGGGGACCGGCCGGTATCTCCAGGTGGATCTGGAGGGGGCGCCTTATCTGCTGTTGTGGAGCCAGCCCGGCATCCCTGGTTTCCTGTGTATCGAGCCCTGGTCCGGATACCCCGGCCCCGGACACGATATGGCCTTCCGGCCGGGCGTGGTCCTGCTAGCGCCCGGGAAAGCGCTCTGCCGCAGCATGATGCTGACCGCTGCGGTCGAATAAGGTTTTCTGCATAGGCGTGTCCTCTGTCGTCAGACAGGGGGCACGCCTTTTTATTTCTCCACATGTGTTCGGGAGAAAATGGCTACCAAAATGCTACCAGAAAAGGGCCGCAAAGCCTTGCGGCGCAGCACCTTCAAAATTCGTTCCCTGCGGATGGCTACCAGTGTGGATACCAGCAGAACTTTTTCGGGGCCGGTCTCGGAGAGACCGGCCCTTTTCGTTTGAATTTCCAACTTCTCAGACCATGTAAGGGGCGTTATACGCCTCTAGGACCCTCTGTTTGGCCCGAAAAAGTGCGAAAAACGCCCCGAACTCAAATTTTAGAAGGAGGAATTCCAAATGAGAAACCTCAAGCGGGCTCTCAGCCTGGCTCTGGCTCTCGTCATGGTGATGTCCATGATGGTTGTCGGCGCCGGCGCTGTGAGCGTTGACGACTTCTCCGATGCGGACGAGATCGTCAACAAAGAGGCTGTCACCGTGCTGGCGACCCTGGGCGTCATCACCGGCAACGACGACGGCTCCTATGCTCCTGCGGACACCATCAGCCGTGCTGAGATGTCCACCATCATCTGCCGCGTCCTCAACGGCGGCAAGGACCCCGTGCTGGGTGAGTCTGTGACCAACACCTACACCGACACTGCCAGCCACTGGGCCAAGAACTACATCGAGTACTGCACCACCCTCGGCATCATCGCCGGCAAGGGCGACGGCACCTTCGATCCCGAAGGCGACGTGACCGTGGCTGAGGCCGCCAAGATGGTCCTGGTGGCCCTGGGCTACAATGCCCCCATGGAGGGCTACACTGGGGCCAACTGGCAGATCAACGTGGACGCCCGGGCCAACCCCCTGGGCCTCTATGACGACCTGACCTACACCACCACCAGCGCCCCTCTGACCCGTGACAACGCCGCCCAGATGCTCTACAACGCCCTGGACTGCGACATGGTCAAGTACAGCGTGGTGCTGGACACCACCAGCAGCACCGTCATCAGCACCACCCAGCTGGAGGTCACTGATGAGACCCTGCTGGAGGACAAGTTCAACGCCGTGAAGGTGGAGGGCGTGGTCATCGCCAACGAGGAGGCCAACCTGGAGGCCAGCGCCAGCGGCAACGGCACCTCCCTGGAGGCCGGCAAGACCAAGATCCAGATCGACGGCGAGGCTGACCAGGACTTCTACCTTGGCACCAAGACCTTCTCTGTCTCTTCCAGCCTGGATGAGCTGGGCCGCTATGTGGCCATCTATGTCAAGAAGGAGAACAACTCCGCCAACGCTCAGGTCCTGGGCTCTGTGATCGTCTCTGAGGACAACAAGGTCATCACCGATGCCTCCTCTGACGACATCGAGACCGTGGCCGATGACAATGACCTGAATCTGACTGCCAACACTCTGGTCGCCAAGAACTACCAGGGCCTGACCGAGCTGGGCAGCCTGAGTGATGACGACGGTACCGCCGGCGTTCAGAAGGTCCTCATCGACAACGATGACGACGGTGATGTGGACTACGTCCTGCTGAACACCTGGTACTTCGGCCGGGTCACCACCTATGTGGCCTCCGGCGACGGCTCTATTGCCATCGACGTGGGCGCCACTCAGCGCGATCAGAAGTTCTATGACAAGAGCGTCACCAAGCTGACCGCTGACGATAAGGACGACGTGGTGGGCTTCGATGACGTGGCTAAGGACGACTATGTGCTGGCCCAGTACATCGGCGGCGACCTCCATGTGGAGCTGGCCGAGGCTGTCACTGGCAACGTGGAGTCCTACAAGTACAATGATGCCGGCACCCTGATCACGAAGGTCACCGTGGACGGCACTGAGTACAACGTCTCCAATGTCACCGGCTACACCGGCGGCGACGACGACATCCGCAAGGCCGCTGACGACGCCGATGAGTTCGTCACCAACGATGCCAGCGTCTATCTGGACAAGAACGGCTATGTGGTAGCTATCGGCGAGGCCGAGGCCAATGCCGGCAAGTATGCCATGGTCCTGGCTGTGGGCCAGAACATCGAGGACCGCGTGAAGGTCGCTCTGGCTGACGGCACCATCGCCACCTATACCCTCAACGACAGCGGCAGCACTGCCGTGAAGAAGAGCGCCCTGAACATCGGCCAGGTCTACGGCTACACCATCAACTCCAACGACGAGATCCGGCTGACCAAGGTGGATCTGGCTGCTGGCGATACTGAGCAGGGCAACGCCACCTTCAAGAAGGGCAAGATCACCATCACCAGCGATGGCGGCACCTACTATGCCTCCAGCAACACCGCGTTCTTCTATGTGAATGATGGGGATGGCAAGATCATTGATTCCAATCACGACCATTCCATCCTCAATGAGGACGTGGACACCTACGCCAGCTACACCTCCGCTCCCGACCTGGCGGCTGGCGCCACCGCTACCGTCTACACCAAGGGTACTGGCAGCGACAAGCGCGTTGTGGCCGTGGTCTTCGCCGGCCTGAATCTGGCCAGCGCTGATGTGAGCGACAACCTCTACATTGCCAACATCGTCAGCACCAATGGCGATGAGACCACTGTGACCGCTTATGTGAACGGCAGCGATCAGCCCCAGACCATCACCATTGATGACACTGGCCTGATCCGCCGCACGACCTGGACCTATTCCGTCAACCCCGACGGCACCTACACACTGGACAGCGAGTTTACCCGTGACAACTGGACTGTGATCCGCGTCACCGGCAACAACTTCGTGGTGCGGGACGATCGCGGCAACGAGACCACTTACGCCATCACTGCCGACACCGTGATCGTGGACGACAGCAAGTATCTGGATGCGATCACCGCGACGCTGGGCACCTCCGGCACCGTTTCCGAGGGCGACAACATCATCGGCCTGGTCGATGACGACAACGACGCCCTGATGGTGGTCGTCCGCAACGAGAAGGTCTCCAGCGGCGGCGGTTCCACCCCCGGCACCGGCCCTGTGACCAACGGCGACGCCACTCTGAGCTCTGAGGTCACTGGCGTGACCCCCAAGTCCGTTGAGCTGAGCAGCCGCACTGGCAACCTCTGGTTCTCCTTCGTGGTCGATGGCGCTGCGAACCGGACCGTCAACTACACTTACACCATCTATCTGAACGGCGAGCGGGCGGCTGACGGTTCCAGCCCCGCGACCGGGGTCGTCGCCGACAATACCGGCCTGGTGAGCGTGGCCAACAGCACCGCCCTGGATGGCCTGATCGTTGAGGGCGACGAGGTGGAAGTTGTGATCACCTCCGCCGAGGTTCTCAATCCTCCTCTGACCGGTGGTGCTATCACCGCCGGCGATGTTGCGAATGCTTTTGAGAATGCTAAGCTCAATGGCGAGACTGAGGTCGTCCTGGATGCTGAAGCCACTCTCACTGAGAGCGTCGAGATTCCCGAGGGCATGACCCTGAAGGTCAATGGCGACTTCACCGACACCGCTGGTTTCACCGGTGAGGGCACCCTCGTTGTCGAGGGCACCTATACTGCTGGCTCTACCATCAACAATGTCAAGGCTACCAACATGACCATCCCTGCTGCTGCTACTGTGAACGGCGAGGTCAATGTCACTGAGACAGTGACCGTTAAGGGTGATGTGGCGGTTGGAGCGGATGCCGTCGTGACCGCCAAAGATCTGGCCGTTGACTATGATATGAGCGTAAACAACGATGGCACCTTGACTGTTGAGAGCTTTAATGGCAAGGGTTCCAACATTTACAGCACGATCGACAGCTCCCTGACCGTCGGTGGCGTGCAGCTCATCGGTGGCAGCGATCCCCTCTTTACGCTGGAGGGTGCCAATGCCGAGTTCCACGTTGCCAACGGCGACTGGTCCGGCCTGCGCTATGATATCGGTGCGGTCGATGGGGATGCTGGCGAAGGGGTCAGCGCTACTCTGAACAAGTCCCTGACTCTGAGCACAGATGGTCTTCAGGCCCTGTGGGTCCGGCACGGCGCTACGCTGAATGTTGAGTCCGGTGTTACCCTTACGATTGGCAACGGCTGCCAAATCCGTCTGCCTGACGCCGGCAGCAAGATCGCCAATGTGACGAAGTCCACCGTGAGCGATGATACTGCTATCATTGTTACTGGTGATGGTGAGATTGTTTACACTGACGGAGAGTCTGTGTTTGCAAATGGCGACGCGATTCTGACTGGCAACTAAGACAGACGTATTTGTACCATTCATAGCGATCAAACAAGTGAAGCGCCCCGGACCTCAGGGTCCGGGGCGCTTCTTCGTTCAAAGCATTGCCGCTCTGCAAGCCCTCCCTTGCCCCGCCCCCGGGTGGGGCGGCGGAGCGGGCTGAAGGCTGCTGGCCCAGACAAAGCGCGCCCCTGGTGCCCGGGGCCGGGGTGATCCGGCTCAATGGGCGCCAGGGGCGCGCTTGATTGGAAAGGCAGAGCTTGAGCGTGGATGCTACTCGTCGATCTCGGGAGGCTGTTCCCCTCGGGCACAGGCCTCCAGGTAGTTCAGAATTTTCGCCGTCATATTGACACTGGGGTTGGCCTCGCCGTGCTCGATCTTCCGCAGGTAAGACTGGCTGATGTAGAGGTCATTGGCCACCGTCTCCTGGGTGAGATGGCACTGCTTCCGCAGCGAGAAGATGTAAAACCCGAGCAGGGCGCCGGGCTTCCGGG
>DWWJ01000105.1 GCA_019119795.1 Candidatus Intestinimonas pullistercoris | reverse complement strand
GAGGCCGCATACGGGCACGACAAGGCCGTTACCATTCTGAGCAACTGCGACCACCTGCTCTACCTGGGCGGACAGGAGCTGGCAACGGCCCGGTACATCTCCGTCAAGGCCAACAAGTCTGTCCACACCATCCTGAACATGCCCTTAAACCATGCGTGGCTGTTTACACGGGGCGGCGAACCAAAGGTGGTAGAGAAATACCGCCTGGAGGACCATCCCCTGTATCACTTGGCACAGCCGTCAAAGCAGAAAGCGGCGTTTCGTGAACAGGATGAGCACGAAGTATGAGGCAAAACATGCCCATATATCTGACGGTTTTCTATTGCATACCAGGATTGGGGTGTGCTATACTCAGGTCAGACTTACTTCCAAACACTCTGACCTAATCCCCTGAAAAACGGCGGCTTGTCCGCCAAGTTTGACCCCAAACATGAGCGAGAGTGCGTTGGAAAAAATCCGACGCACCCTCGCTTTTTTCATCCCCTGACACCGCAGAGCTGTTTTAAGAATTGATGCTGATTTTGGCTCAGTTTCGGCGCTGTTCAGCCGTAATGGAGCAAGATTGTTTCAAATTCTGTTTCATGGCTGGTGCATGGCTTCGGGGGGATGGAGGGGGTGTAGGGGGAGGAAGGGGGTGTGGATGGAAGTGACAAAATTATGGGACAAACGACGGTTTTAGATGGGACGGGGACAGTAATGATGATATTGTCCCACTCAAAACAGCCCACTTGTCCCACAGAAAATGGCACGGGAGTCTAAGGTTTTACCCTTAGGCTTCCTTCTTTTTTGCCAACTTTTTAGGATTGATTGATGGGGTTTATGAGGAAAAACGAGAAAATAGAAATAAAATGATGAAAATAGCCGCTACCCCGGAATGAGGTGCGAGAGGGACAAAATGAGCGAGATGTTGGGTTCGTTTTGGGTGAGACGATAACATAACCTCCCTCCGGGATAAAAGGAGCCCCCGGGCATGTTTTCATGCCCGGGGGCTCCTTGCTCTTTCCGGCTCAGGCCGCCGGCAGATACTCGATGGAGGCCACCACGTCATCCTTCAGGATAATGTTCAGAGTGGTATCGCCCTTGGTATAGGCCAGCACGCCGCTCTCAGAGGGCTCGGCCTCCCCATAGGCGGCGGTCACCTCGTCCAGGGTGCAGCCGATATAGGCCCCCTCCGGGGTGGTGACGCTGTCGTCGGTGAGGAGGATGGAGTTGACAAAGTCCTCCTCCCCCTCGGGACGGGTGGTGATGACAAATCCGGAATAGGTATAGGTCTTGTCCAGGCCGTTGAACGCGCAGGAAGCCGCCTCAAAATAGCTCTGGGCCTCTCCCAGGGCGGCCAGAACGTCGGCCATGTTGTCATTGATGGCGATGTCGGCGCCGCCAGCCTGGAAGACGTAGGTGTCGTTCTCCGGGGCCGCGCTGGTCTCTACGGGCTGGGTCCCCTCCGGCGCGGGGGTCTGGGCGGTGCCGCCCTCTCCGCCGGAGCAGGCGGCCAGCGAAGCGGTGAGGCCCAGGGCCAGGAACAGGGTGAGCAGTTTCTTTTTCATGTCGTTTCGTCCTTTCCGGGGCGTTTCAGGACGCCCCGCGCCTTCCGGCTCCGGGCCGGTGAGGCGCACAGTTTTGATTTTTGGGTGTCAGGGCCTGTTCCGGCGGTCATTCCCCCAGCAGGGGGATGCCCTCCGGGGGCTGGTCCTGGGTGGGGACTGGGGTCTCCTGGGGGACGGCGGCGCTCTCCGGCGGCACCGTCTCAGCGGGTGGAGCCGGGGATTCCTCCGCCGGGATCGGCGTGGTCTCCGGGACAGGCGTGGTCTCTGGGGCCGGAGTGGTTTCCGGGACGGGAGAGGTCTCCGGCACAGGGGTAGTCTCCGGAGCCGGAGAGCTGGGCGTCTCTGCCGGGACCGACGGCTCGGGAGAGGGCTCCGGGGAGGGCTCAGCGGTCTCCTCCGCCGGGGTCCCCACCACCGTTACAGGGCAGGCGGCGTAGTCATAGACATAGTAATTCTTCCGAACGCTGGCGCACCGCTCCGTATAGTCCCGGACCTCGGCCTCGGTGAGCAGGAAGCAGGTGATGGGGTACTCGTTGGGGTGGGGGCAGGTGTCGAAGTGGTAATAGCCGTCCCCCACGTTCACCAGCTGCCAGTAGTGGTCGGTGTTGCCCCCCACCCGCTCCAGGTCGATGTTGGGGATGCCAGCCCGGGTCAGCAGCAGCTTGGATGCGGCGAAATAGTTGAAGCAGTCGCCCCGGCCCTGGGTGAGACCCACATAGGCCCCCATGAGCCAGTCGTTCTTTTCCGAGGTGCCCACATACCGGATGGCCCCGTGGACATAGTCGAAAATGGCCCGGGCCTTCTCCCGCTGGCCCATACCGGCGCTGGTGATGGAGGCCAGGATCCGGTCGGCCAGCGCGTAGACATCCGCGTCGGTGACATCAGAGAGGGCGGTGTTCCCGGCCTGCTGGATGATGTCCTCCAGGTTTTCTGCCTCTTCCGGCTCCACCACCGTCACCGTGACGGTGACCGCCGCCTCATTTCCCCGGCTGTCCACCGCGGAGTAGGTCACGGGATAGGCCCCGGGAGCGCTCAGGTTCACCTGGCTGGCGTCCACCTGAAGGGTCACAGCGGGGTCCACATTGTCCTCCACGGTGACCCCGGAGCGGTAGGAGAGGGTGCTGCCCACCACCACGGTCACGTCCTGTGCCCCCGTGATGACAGGGGGCTCTCGGTCGGCGGGCTGGACCACCAGGGTGGCCTCCACCGGCTGGGCCCCCTCCTCACTGGTGTACTCCAGACGGTAGGTGCCGGGCAGAAACTCCTGGACGGCCTCTCCGGACTCCTGGTAAGCGGTCACCGTGACCGGGAAGGTCGCATCGGGTCGGTCCTCCCCGCCCACGGCGGTGACCCCCTCCAGAAGGGCCGTCTGGATGTCGTCGTCCTCATAGACCGACACCTGCTCCTGGACGCCCTGAATGATCGGCGGGTCATAGCGCCTCAGGATACCGGAGAGAAACAAAAACGCCACCACGGCAATACAGAGGACCACCGCCGCACCGGCAGCGATGGCCCAGTGGAAACGAGACTGTCTGACGGGCCTGCGCTTGACAGGCCTGCGTGTTTCCAGCTCTGGCATAGAGATCATGGCCTCCTCACAGGCTCCGGCAGCTGCGGGGGCGGCGGGCCGCCCGCCAAAAACCGCCACAAAGCCTGAATCTTCTTCTACATGGGGCATCATACCACATTCATTTTGATTTGACAAGTCTCCGGATTTGGCTGAAACCACCCGATTTGGGGGACATTCCGCCGCATCCGGCGCCGGGACGGGCACACCCTTGTGCAGCTTTGCCCGGAACGCCGGGGAGATCGGCCCCGTTCTGGTGAGATGATACGATTCTGTCCGCCCGTTCCGGGGGCTTATCTTGACAGAAAACGGGTCAAGCTATATAATATTTTTCCGCAGATTCACCGGCCCCTTTCAGGGGAAGTTCCCCAGAAAAATATGCGATCCTACGGCATATGATGCCGGAAAATACAGGATGGGAGAAGAGAGGATCACCGGGGCCTGGCCTCTCGCACTGGACATGCAGAACAACGTCTTGCACTATCTCCGCCGCATCGTCCGGGAGAAGCCGGACAAGGTGGCCTTTTCTGACGGGGAGCGTCAGCTCACCTTCCAGGAGGTCTGGCAGCAGAGCCGGAGCATCGGCAGCTTTCTGGCCCAAAGGGGCATTTACCGGAAGCCTGTGGTGGTCTTTATGCGGAAGTCCCCCCAGGAGGTGGCCGCCTTCTTCGGCGCCGTCACCGGCGGGTGCTTCTACGTCCCGGTGGACGAGGAGATGCCCAACGGCCGCATCCAGCTCATTCTGGACAACGTCCGTTCCCCGCTGATTATCTGTGACGAGGACACCATCGAAGTCGCCCGGACCTTTGACGCCAGGGGCGGCGAGCTGGCCCTGTACCGGGACCTCGTCCAGACTCCGGTGGATGACGCCGCCCTGGAGGACATCTACCGCCGGGCCATCGACACCGACCCCATCTACATCGTCTTCACCTCCGGCTCCACTGGTGTGCCCAAGGGGGTGGCCGCCTGCCACCGCTCGGTCATCGACTATATCGAGCAGCTCTCCGAGGTGCTGGGCTTTGACGGGGACACCGTCTTCGGCAACCAGTCCCCCCTCTACTTCGACGCCTGCCTCAAGGAGCTCTACCCCACCCTGAAGTTCGGCGCCACCACCTACCTCATTCCCAAGCGGCTCTTCGGCTTCCCCACGGCCCTGGTGGAATACCTCAACGAGCACAAGATCAACACCATCTGCTGGGTGGTCTCCGCCCTGACCATCGTCAGCTCCCTGGGGACCTTCCAGAGCGTGAAGCCGGAGCACCTGCGCACGGTGGCCTTCGGCAGCGAAGTCTTCCCCATCAAGCAGTTCCGGCTGTGGCGGGAGGCGGTGCCCAACGCCACCTTCACCAACCTGTACGGTCCCACCGAGGGCACCGGCATGTGCTGTTATTATAAGGTAGAGCGGGACTTCGCTGACGGAGAGGTCATCCCCATCGGCCGTCCCTTCCCCAACCGGGAGGTCCTCCTGCTCCGGGAGGACGGCACCCTGGCCGGCCCCGGGGAGGAGGGTGAGCTGTGCATCCGGGGCACCTCGGTGACCCTGGGCTACTACAACGACCCAGAGCGCACCCGGGAGGCCTTTGTCCAGAACCCCCTGAACACCGCCTATCCGGAGATCATCTACAAGACCGGGGACCTGGGCCGCTATAACGAGGCGGGAGAGCTGGTCTTCGTCTCCCGGAAGGACTACCAGATCAAGCACATGGGCCACCGGGTGGAGCTGGGGGAGATCGAGGTCAGCGTGAACCTGGTCCCCGGCGTCCGGATGGCGGCCTGTGTCTACGACGCGGGGCGGCAGAAGATCGTGCTGTGCTATGTGGGCGAACCCGACGAAAAGGCCCTGACGGCAGCCCTGAAGACCCGCCTGCCCCGCTACATGCTCCCCAACCGGATCGTCCGGCTGGAGCAGCTGCCCTTCACCGCCAATGGAAAAATCGACCGAGTCTCCCTGAGCGCCGCTTACGGGCAGGGCCGGTAAAACAGAGAAAGGATGACGCGAAACATGGAAGAACTGCTGAACATTTTGAACGAGCTGCACCCCGACGTGGACTTCACCACTCAGGAAAACCTCATCGACGACATGATCCTGGACTCCCTGGACATCGTCAGCCTGATCTCCGAGATCAGTGAAGTCTTTGACGTCACCATCACCGCCAAGGACATCGTCCCGGACAACTTCAACTCCGCCAAGGCCCTCTATGAGCTGATTCAGAGACTGGAGGACGAGGGCTGACAGCAGCCCCAGCAGCGATCCGGCCGCGGTATGACACGGCCGGACCGCTGTTTTCTGTCCAGACGGGAATAGGAGGAGCGGCATGCTCTTTACATCATATGAATTTTTCGGCTTTGTGGTGGTCCTCTTCCTGGCCTACTACCTGCTGCCGAAGCAATGTCAATGGCCGCTGCTGCTGGCGGCCAGCTATCTCTTTTACGCCGCGGCGGGGCCCCAGTTTCTCCCCTATCTCCTGGCCACCACGGCGGCCACCTATCTGGCCGGGCGGGGCGTCGGCCGGAACCTGGCCCGGCAGAGCGCCTATCTCAAGGAACACAAGGCCGAGCTCTCCAAGGAGGAAAAGAAGGCGTACAAGGACCGTCAGAAGCGTATCCGCCTCCGGTGGGTGGCCTTCTGCCTCCTGGTGGACCTGGGCATCCTGGTGGTGGTGAAGTACACCGGCTTCCTCCTCTCCAACGTCAGCGGGGCCCTCTCCCTGCTGGGCTGGACGGGAGAGCTCTCCTTTGTGAGCCTGGCCCTGCCCCTGGGCATCTCCTTTTATACCTTCCAGGCGGTGGGCTACCTCATCGACGTCTACCGGGGCACGGTGCCCGCCGAGGAGAACCCCTTCAAGCTGGCCCTCTTCCTGAGCTTCTTCCCCCAGCTCATCCAGGGGCCCATCAGCCGGTTCGGGGACCTGTCCAAGACCCTCTACGGTCCCCACCCCTTTGACCGGCACACCCTGGCCCTGGGCCTCCAGCGGGTGCTGTGGGGCTACTTCAAGAAGATGGTCCTGGCCGACCGGGTCATCGTTGCCGTCACCACCCTTATCGGGGAGCCGGGGACCTATGCCGGTGCCTGGGTGCCGGTGGGGATGCTCCTCTACACCTTCCAGCTCTACGCCGACTTCACCGGCGGCATCGACATCACCATCGGCCTGGCCCAGGCCCTGGGTATCCATGTGGAGGAGAACTTCAATCGCCCCTATTTCTCCAAGTCCCTCAAGGAGTACTGGCGCCGGTGGCACATCTCCATGTGCAGCTGGTTCCGGGACTACCTCTTCTATCCCCTGTCGGTGAGCAAGGCCATGCAGCGGTTCACCAAGTTTTCCCGGGGCCGCTTCGGGGAGCATGTGGGCCGCCGCCTGCCGGTGTATGTCTCCACCTTCACCGTCTGGCTGGCCACCGGCATCTGGCACGGGGCCAGCTGGAACTTCATCGTGTGGGGCCTGCTCAACTGGGCCATCATGATGGTGTCGGAGGAGCTAGAGCCCCTCTATGAGCGGTTCCACAGCCGCTTCTCCTGGAGCAACGGCCGGGGCTGGCAGGCGGTCCAGGTCCTGCGGACCTTTGGGCTGGTGTGCGTCCTCAACTATTTCGACTGCTTCTCCTCTCTGGGGACCATCCTGGGCCTCTTTGCCTCCCTCTTCACCGCCTCCAACTGGAGCATCCTCTGGGACGGCTCCCTGCTGGAGCTGGGCCTTACCGGCCTGGACTACGGCATTCTGGCCGTGGGGGCGGCGGTGCTGCTGGGGGTGAGCCTGGTCCAGCGGAGCGGCAGCGTCCGGGCCAAGGTCGGGGCCCTGCCCTATCCGGCCCGCTTCGTGGTCTGGTATGGCCTCTTCCTGGTGGTCCTCCTGATGGGGGCCTACGGCATCGGCTACGACGCCAGCCAGTTCATCTACAACCAATTCTGACGGCCGGGGCGGGAAGCCGCCCGGCGGTCCTACCATCTCCCTAGGAGGGAAGTCTGGCTATGGAACAAAACGCCAAAAAGCGGGTGTGGCCCAAGGTGGTCCTGTCGGCGGCCCTGGTGGTGGGGAGCCTCTTTCTCCTCCAGCGGCTGCTGGTGCCCAAATATGTGGACGACATCATCGAGGGGGCCTTTATCGCGGAATACTACCGGGAGGAGCGGAAGGACTTCGATGTGGTCTTTGTGGGAGACTGCGAGGTCTATGAGAACTTCTCCCCGGTGGTGCTCTGGGAGGACTACGGCATCCACAGCTACATCCGGGGCAGCGCCGACCAGTATATCTGGCAGTCCTACTATCTGCTGGAGGACACCCTGCGGTACGAAAAGCCCGATGTGGTCATTTTCAACGTCCTCTCCCTCCAGTACAACGAGTCCCAGAGCGAGGCCTACAACCGCATGTCTCTGGAGGGCATGGAGTGGTCCCCCGCCAAGGTGAAGGCCATCCTGGCCTCCATGACGGAGGAGGAGCACTTCCTGGACTACGTCTTCCCCATCCTCCGCTACCACAGCCGCTGGAGCCAGCTCACCCCCGCCGATGTGGAGTATCTCTTCACCACCAAGACGGTGAGCCACAACGGCTATTACATGCGGGTAGATGTCCGCCCGGCGGAGAATGTGCCCGGGGGACGGGTCCTGGCGGACTACCGCTTCGGGGACAACGCCTGGAAGTACCTGGAGATGATGGCCGACCTGTGTGAGCGGGAGGGCATCCAGCTCCTGCTCATCAAGGCCCCCAGCCTCTACCCCTACTGGTACGACGAGTGGGAGGCCCAGGTGGAGGACTTCGCCCGGGAGCGGGGCCTGCCCTATCTCAACTTCCTGGAGCTGGCGGAGGAGATCGGCATCGACTACCAGACCGACACCTACGACGCCGGCCTCCACATGAACCTCTCCGGGGCGGAGAAGCTCTCCCGCTGGCTGGGGAACTACCTCACGGAGGAACTGGGCCTCACCGACCGCCGGGACGACCCGGAGCTCCAGGCCATCTGGGCGGAAAAGATCGCCGCCTACGAGGCGGACGCCCAGGCCCAGTACGAGTATTACGGCATGACGGAGGCGGACAGCCGCCCCACAGACGCCGGGGAAGGAATTTAGGACGATGTGCGGAATCTGCGGAATGTTTGACCTGCGCCCCAAGGGGGCCGCAATCGACCGGGAGGCCGTCCTGGAAAAGATGCTGGGCGCCATCCGGCACCGGGGGCCCGACGGCAGCCAGACCCTGCTGCTGGACCGGGCCGCCCTGGGCTTTAACCGCCTGAGCTTTCTGGACCTGGACGGCGGGATGCAGCCCCTCCAGAACGAGGACCGGACGGTCTCCATGATCTGCAACGGCGAGATCTACAATTTCCAGGAGCTCCGAAGCGAGCTTACCGCCAAGGGCCACGTCTTCCGCACCAGGACCGACGTGGAGGTCATCCTGCACCTCTATGAGGAGGAGGGCCTGGACTTCCCCAACCGCCTCAACGGGCAGTTTGCCATCGCCCTCTATGACGAGAAGAAGGGACAGCTCCTGCTGGTCCGGGACCAGATCGGCATCGCCCCCCTCTTCTACACCGTGGTGGACGGCACCCTGGTCTTCGGCTCGGAGATCAAGGCCATCCTGGAGTACCCCGGGGTGGAGCGGAAGCTGAACCTGAAGGCCGTGGACCAGCTGATGAACTTCCCCGGCATCGTCTCCCCGGTGACCTTCTTCCGGGGCATCTCCGCCCTGCGGGCCGGCCATCTGCTCCGGGCCCTGCCCGGCCAGGAGCCGGAGGACCTGGAGTACTGGGATATGATCTATGAGGCCGAGGAGGAGGACAAGGGGGAGGACTACTACGTGGAGGGCCTCCGGGAGCTCCTGAAGGCCGCCATCGCCCGCCGGCTGGTGGCCGACGTCCCCATCGGCTTCTATATCTCCGGCGGCCTGGACAGCTCGGTAGTGGCCTGCTATATCGGCAAATACCTGCTCAACAGCACCTATTCCTTCTCGGCGGAGATCGGCTCCGGAGACCTGGACGAGAGCCGCTTCCAGAAGATCGTCAAGGACTGCGTAGGCTCCACCCACTATGTCACCAAGGTGGCCGAGGAGGAGATCTGGAAGGATCTCCCCGCCGTCATCCGCCAGGCCGAATCGGCGGTAAAGGAGAGCTACGACGTGGCGGCCTACCGGCTCTCCGCCCTGGTGCGGCAGTCCCCCGCCAAGGCGGTGCTCACCGGGCAGGGCTCCGACGAATTCTTCTACGGCTATGTGGGCTATATGCTGGACCAGTTCCGCTGGATGCAGAAGGGAAAGATGACCCCGGAGGAATGTGAGCTCAATGAGCGGCTGTGGGGGGACCCCTACTTCCGCTATGAGCGCAACCACCCGGAGATCCGGGCGGTCCACACCAAGCTCTACAGTCCGGATGTCCGGGGCGAGCTGGAGCATTTTTCCGCCCTGGCGGAGAGCCCCATCAACGTGGACCGAGTGAAGGGCCTGAGCTCTCAGAAGCGGCGGTCCTATATCGACTACAAGCTCCGGCTCTCCGACCACCTGCTGGGGGAGCACGGGGACCGGATGTTCTTCTCCCACTCGGTGGAGGGGCGCCACCCCTTCCTGGACCTGGAGCTGCTGTCCTTTGTGGCCAAAATTCCGGACAAGTACAAGCTCAACGGCACCGATGAGAAGTATATCCTGAAAAAGGCAGGCCGGGGCATCGTGCCCGACGAGATCTTGAAGCGGAAGAAGTTCCCCTTCCAGGCCCCCGGTATGTCGGCCATGATGAAGCACGGCGCCCGGGAGGAGTTCCTGGAGGAGGGCCTCCTGAAAAAGTACGGCGTGTTCGACCCGGCCTATGTCAAAGAGCTCAAGGCCCTCTACACCCAGAGCGACTTCCAGCTCATGGGGGCCTATGAGATCGACTACCTCCTGATCGTCATGACCGTGACCATGCTGTGTGAGGACTACGGCCTCACCCTCTAAGCCAGCGAAAAACCGCCCGCAGACGGAGCCATGGCTCCGCTCCGCGGGCGGTTCCCACCAAAAGAGACGGACCAGGGAAGCTTCCCTGGTCCGTTCCTGTATGTATGGGTCAGATGATGCGCCGGGCGTAGACGTACTTCTGGTCGTAGTTGGGGGCGTACAGACTGCTGATCTCCACGGTGTAGCTGTTGCTGGAGGCGTGGATGAAGTCGCCGTCCCCGATATAGATGCCCACATGGGAGACCGGCGTGGAGTCCTTGCCGTTGTAGAAGAAGACCAGGTCTCCGGCCTGGAGCTCACTGCGGTCTACCGCGACACCATTCTGGAGCTGGTGGCTGGCCCGGCGGTTGATGTTGTAGCCAAAGTGGTTATAGACGTACTTGGTAAAGCCAGAGCAGTCAAAGGAGTTGGGGCCGTTGCCGCCCCAGACGTAGGGCGTGCCCAGGTACTGCATGGCGTAATCCACGATCTGCTGCCCCAGGGCAGAGGAGGCGCTGGTGGAGCCGCTGTCGGTGCAGGGGGCCAGATAGTCCCCGGAGACATAGCCGGTGGAGCCGTTGAAGCTGATCTTGTACCAGCCGGAGTCCACGCCGGTGATGTCCACCACAGCGCCGTCGTTCAGGGAGCCCAGCCGGTCATAGCTGGTGCCCGGCCCGGAGCGGACGTTGAGGGTGCTGCCGCCGCTCTCCACCTTGCCCTGGCCCAGGTCGGCGTCGCCCTCATCGGCCACGTCCAGGTACTCCCCGGACATATAGCCCTCGATGCCGTTGAGGCTGACCTTGTACCAGCCGTCCCCGGTGTCCTCCAGGACTACGGTGTGGGTCCCGCTGTTGGCCGTGGCCAGGATGGATGCGTCGGTGCTGGCCTCGGCCCGGAGCCGGAGGCCGTCGGCATTGACTGTGCCTACGCCCAGCCCGGCGGCGGAGGCGCCGGTGGCGCACAGCAGGACCAGGGCCGTGGATAAGAGGAAGGTACGGACGGAGGGGCGGATGGAAGACATGGCGGTACGTCCTTTCTGTTCTCCTGCCGGAGTTCTCAAAATTGTAACTAAATTGTAGCATATTGACACCAATTCGTCAATAGTTGACAGGAGGAAAAGAGAGGAAATCCACGAAAGGGCGCGAAGGGCGCCCCGCAGCCGCGCTTCCCCCTCAAAACAGAAATTTCCCAAAATAACACTTGCAATTTCCCTCGATATCTGGTATTATATTGGTCGATGCTTTGTAGTGAGCTGATACTTTGACCAGCGAGGAGGTTGAAGGAAATATGGCCAAATGCGAGTTTTGCGACAAGGGCGTTACGTTCGGCATTCAGGTGTCTCACTCTCACCGCCGCACCAACCGCCCCTGGAAGCCCAATGTGAAGCGCGTCAAGGCAATCGTGAACGGCACCCCCAAGCACGTGTACGTCTGCACCCGCTGCCTCCGTTCGGGTAAGGTCACCCGCGCTGTTTGAGTGCTTTCTGAAAACGCCGCTCCTGAAATCAGGAGCGGCGTTTTTCTTCTCTTCTCGGCGGCCCGAGGGCGTTTTCCGGGCTTGCGGCTTCCCCCCTTCCGCGTTACAATAGAGGAGCTGTGCCGTTCGGGCGGGGCTCCGCCCGGGCAGCACAAATCCACATGAGAGGTGCCCGATTTTATGGATCAGAAAGAACTCAGCGAGCTGCGCCGCCGCTTCCGCCCGGAGCGGAGCGCTGTCAGCCGCGTTTATGGCTGCTACGTCAACGGCAGCGGAGAGATCATCTCCGACCTGGACGAGTCCCTGGGAGCCATGCCCCAGGAGGAGGCAGAAAAGTATCTGGGCCTTCTGAAGAAGGCCCTGTCCGGTACCCTGGGCAAAAACCTGATCGACATCGTCTTCTCCACCCAGCAGGTCATGGACAGCCCGGAGCACCGGCTCCTCACCGGCCTCCGGGACAGCGCCCTGAAGGACGGCGCCCTCCGCCAGGACTTTTACCGGAAGGTCATCGACGCCCTGGACATGGGCGGGAACAACTACCTGATCCTCCTAGCCCATGACGTCTACGACGTCCCCTACCGCTCCCGGGACGACCAGGACCAGGCCGATGCCTCCGACCAGGTATTCTCCTATCTGGTCTGCTGCGTCTGTCCTGTGAAGGAGGGAAAGCCCGAGCTGGGCTACTTCCCCGGCGAGAACGAATTCCACAGCTGCTCCGCCGGGCAGGTGGTCTCCCCGCCGGAGCTGGGCTTCCTCTTCCCCGCCTTTGACGACCGGGCCGCCAACCTCTACAACGCCCTCTTCTACGCCAGAAAGCCGGAGGAGCTCCACCAGGAGTTCATCGACGCCGTCTTCCATACGGAGCCCCCCATGTCCGCCGCCGAACAGCGGGAGGCCTTCCAGACCGCCCTCACCGAGGCCCTGGGGGAGGACTGCGGCATGGAGGTGGTCCAGGGTCTCCACGAACAGCTCCGGGACCGGCTGGAGCAGCACAAGGAGAGCCGGGACCCGGAACCCCTGGCCGTCACCGCCAAGGAGATCGGCGCCATTCTCCTGGACTGCGGCGTGGAAGAGGAGAAGGCGGCCGCCTTCCAGGAGAAGTGCGGCCAGCAGTTCGGCGGCGGCGCCCTGAACCCGGCCAACCTGATCGACAGCAAGCGCTTCCAGGTCAAAACAGCGGAGGCTGAGGTCCAGGTGGACCCTGACCACAGTTACCTGGTGGAGATGCGGGTCATTGACGGCCGGAAGTACATCCTGATCCCCGCCGATGGCGGCGTGGAGATCAACGGCCTGCCCCTGAACGGCGCCCCTGGTCTCCGTCAGGAGCCCTGAGCGGCTTTACAGGGGTTTTCCCCTCTCTGGCCGCTGGGCCCTTCTCCGCGCCCCCCAGGCCCTCTGAAGGGCATTCCACAGGACGCAGAAGAGCGCCCCCATCCCTCTGGAGGGATGGGAGCGCTCTCTTCTTCTCTGTTCGCCCATCTTTTGGAATCTCTTCGACTTTGTTTGTCGTTATGTCTACTTTTTTCTTTGACTTCCAGCAGGCTGTTATCGGGTGCAAGGGCTGTGGAAAAACCGGTGTAAAAGTGCAAAACTCTTAGAATTACAGCGAAATTCTATCGGTGGAAAAGTCGGTGGACAATGTTTATAACTTTTCGTAGATAAATTTACTTGCTAGAATTATGTCTACTTTGCTTCTTTCAGAAACCTGAAAAAATCTTTCCCATTCTATTGAAAGCCTGGACTGTTGTGCACTTTTTAAGGAAAGGGAATTCCATCCATTCCCCGACCTTCTGCCAGGGTGACGCCGGAAATTTTTTCATATACATAGCGTAATTTCTTTTTTGGGTGCAAACAAAAGCAGGGGCCGCCCCGACCTAATGGCCGGGACGGCCCCTGCTCAGGCTGTCGAAAAAGTCCTTGGACTTTTTCGACAGCCTGAAGAACTTTTTCGATTTCATCGAAAAAGTTTCCGACTGCACGCGAAAGGGGGGCTCCCTGCCCCCCTTTCACACTTTTCCCCCGTTGCCAGTCCAACGGATTTTATCCTTTTTCGATACGCCGTGCAGGGCCGCCCCGACCAAATGGCCGGGACGGCCCCTGTTTTTTCTCGTAGAAACGGCTCCCTCAGCTGAAGAAGGAGTGAGCCCCGATGGTGGTGACATAGGTGCGGTTGCGCTGGGCCCAGCTGTTGGGGGAGATGCTGGGATTGACAAAGTAGAGGCTGTTTCCCCCCACCCGGATGCCCTCCAGGATCAGCTTGGCGGCAATGACGCTCTCGGCGTTGGGCTCCCGGTGAATAGTGCCGTTCTGCGCCGGGGTGAACTGGTTGGGGGCAAAGATCACGTCATAGATGGTGTTGGGGAAGAGGGGGCTCTCCACTCGGTTCATGATGACGGTGCCCACTGCCAGCTTCCCGTCCAGGGGCTGGTTGCCGCTCTCGACGTTGA
>DWWJ01000104.1 GCA_019119795.1 Candidatus Intestinimonas pullistercoris | reverse complement strand
AAAAAATCCCGCGCATCCCCTATCTCTCGCGGCGCCGGGCGGGAAAGGTTTCTGGCTAGGCTACCGTCCTTCTGGCGCTGCCTGCGGGACGGGAAAAGCGGCGCCACCCCCAGGGTGCCACCGCCGCCGTGCCTCTAATTGATTCGCCTGTCCCCCGTCCTCTGTTTCTACCTGCCTGGAAAATTCGGGGCCGGATATTCGATTTTTGTCCAAACCTCTAGCCGAGCATCCTCCGTAGGGAGGGTTCAAGCCTCTGCCTCCGCAGGCGGCAAGAGAGCTCCGCGAAACAGGCGTCTTGTTCCAGCTTGATCCTCCCTTTCCTATAAAACAAAAAAAGGCGCCGGTTTTTGGACTTGTGCATCATCCATAAAACCGGCGCCGTAACTTTGTGCAGAATATTTGGCTGTCTGGGTGCCCTTTTTCACACGGAAAAAGGGCGCTGTGTGGGAAAAGCGGTGGAAACCCCCGAAAACCGGAGTTCGAATCCCGCCAGTTGCTTGGCAGACCCCGGAAACATCCATTGCTCCAGTGTGTGATTTTTGGGCATAGAAAAAGCCGAAACAGCTTGGAGCACTAGGCTTTCCGCCTTCGACATCCAAATTGTTTCGGCTTTCTGGAGCTAGTGGTGGGAATCGAACCCACGGCCTGCTCATTACGAGTGAGCTGCTCTACCTCTGAGCCACACTAGCATTCCGAACTCTTGTATGATACAATATGACCCCCATATTTGTCAAGAATAAATTGTCCTGTTGCAGGTGGCCTCTTCTCAGCAGGATCCAGAGATTCGGCTTTCCCGCTTTCGGCAGCCGTTGACAGCACTTGAAGCGTCTGTTATGATATGGTTAGCTATAGCTAACAGTTTTGTGTCAGGAAAACGCTGTGGAGTAGAAAGGAGTCCATTTTTATGACAAAATATACTGTGATGGTAGACGGCATGCAGTGCGGTATGTGCGAAGCACACGTCAATGACGCGGTTCGGAAGGTCTTTCCGGTCCAGAAAGTCACCTCCTCTCACCGCAAGGGGGAGACCGTCATCCTCTCCGAGGCCCCCATCGACGAGGCCCATCTCCGCCAGGTCATTGGGGATACAGGCTATACGGTCACGTCCGTCTCCAGCCAGCCCTGGGAGAAAAAGGGCCTCTTCTCCCTTCTGAAGTCATAACCACCGGCTAAGCCGGTGGCTTGAGTTGGCCCTATAAGGGCCTATTACCGGCATGCGTCTCAAGACGCACTGAATTTTATTTCACCCGCATCATTTGCCCCGCAGCCCGTAAACGGGCAGCCGCTGTTCTAATGCAAGTCTTTCTTCACTGATAATTTGCTGTTAGCAGCTCGCTTCGCTCGATGCTTGAAGCTAAAGCTTTTTTACGGGGTACCTCCACCGGCACAGCCGGTGGTTTCCCTACCCAATGAGAGACCGCCCCGCCGGTTGGACTTGCCGGCGGGGCGGTATCCCGTTTTTCAGCTTCTCCGCTCCTCCAGCAGCTTCTCCATGGTCTGGCAGAGGATGCGGAAATCGATGGGCTTGGAGATGTGGGCGTCCATCCCCGCCTTGGTGGTGGCGGCGATGTCCTCGGCGAAGGCATTGGCCGTTACGGCGATGATGGGTACCGTCCCGGCGTCGGGCCGGGGGAGGGCGCGGATGCGTTCGGCCGCCTCGCAGCCGTCCATCTCTGGCATCTGCATATCCATCAGGATCACGTCGAAGGCATTCGGCTCCGACGCCTGGAACCGCTCCACCGCCTCCCGGCCGTTCCAGGCCTGGGTGACCTGGACGCCGCGCATGGTCAGGAGCTCAGTGGCGATCTCCATGTTGATCTCGTTGTCCTCGGCCAGAAGGACCCGGCGCCCCTCCAGCGACCAGCTTTGGGCAGGCGCCGGGGCGGGGGCCGAGGCTGGACGGGAGTCCTCCACCGTCTCAAAGGGCAGGATCACCGTAAAGGTGCTGCCCTCCCCCTGGGCGCTCTCTACATGGATGTGGCCGTTCATCTGCTCCACCAGGCTCTTGACGATGGCCATGCCCAGGCCGGTGCCCTTCACCTGCCGGGCCTCAAAGCGGCTCTCCCGGGCATAGGGCTCAAAGAGGCGGGGCAGGAAGTCCTGGGCCATACCTATGCCGGTGTCCGCCACCACGATCTTATATTTGGCATACTCCTGGTGCTCGATCTGGGTCACCTCCAGGGAGATGGTGTCCCCGGGGGCGGTAAATTTCAGGGCGTTGGAGAGGAGGTTGTTCATGATCTGGCTCACCCGGAAGGGGTCGCCCAGCACGGTGGAGCGCTCTACGTCAAAGCAAAGCCGGAAGGTCTTTCCGGCCTGCTCCGCCTGGAAGCGGATGGCCTCGGCGCAGTCTCCGATGCAGGTCTTCAGGTCGAACTCCCGCAGGTTCATCTCCACGGTCCCGTGCTCCATCCGGGACATGTCCAGGATGTCGTTGATGAGCTCCAGGAGCTGCCGGCTGGAGAGCTCCACCCGGCGGAGATACTCCCGCACCTTGTCCGGGTCCTCCGCCGCCTTCTCCGCCAGCTCGGTGAGGCCGATGATGGCATTGAGCGGGGTCCGCATATCGTGGGACATGTTGCTGAAAAAGGCCTGCTTGGACTGGGCGCTCTGCCGGGCTGCCTCCAGGGAGCTCTCCAGCAGACGCCGCTCCTGGAGCTGGCGGCTCTTCTCCTGGTCCACCTCCCGGAAGCAGAGCACCGCCTCCTCCGGCGCCAGGGATTCATCGTAGAGCACCCGCACGCTGACCCAGCGGTACTCCTCCCCAAACCGCCGGAGGAAGTCTCCGCCAAAGTCCCGGACCCGGCCGGACACCAGCCGCCGGATATTCTCCAGGGAAAAGCTCTCCCGGTACTCCTGACAGGCATCTGCCTCGATGACCTCCATCATACATTCCAGCAGGTCCTCATACCGCCCTGTGGGCCCCACCCGGCTGCGCATATAGTCGGAGCCCTTGATCATCTCATAGGTCCCTTTTCCGAAATCCACCCGGTAGAGGGCGTAGTAGGAATTGCTGAGCACCCGCACCGTTTCGTTGGTCCGCTCCATCTGGCGGCTGGCGCGCAGGTCCCTCCAGGTGAGCAGAGCCAGCAGCAGAAGGGAGATGCCCAGGAGCAGCAGAAATCCGGCGCTGATCTGATGGAGGCCGCCCAGAATGCTCTCATAGGGGATGGTGATGATGGAGACCCAGCCATTGGGCAGCTCCGCATAGTAGATGCCCCGCTCCTTCCCGTCCAGGTCCTGTGCGCTGGTATCATAGTGGTCCATCTCCCCTCTCCGGATGGCCGAGAGCAGCCGGTCTAGATAGGCCTGAATCTCCTCTCCGGAATGGGTCAGGCCGCTCTCCTGATAGATCAGGGTCCCCATCTGGTCACACAGGAAAAAGGAGGCCCCCTCCGGCAGGGACAGCCCCGTATCCTGAAAGCCGAAGTTTTCCGGGAAGACGTCCATAGCCAGGACATCCCCCTCCTGGCCGCAGGTCCGGGAGATGGTGATGACCGGACGGCCATAGATGGCATCCTGGTAGACGTTCGTGAAGGCTACCCCGCCGTCAGACTCCAGGGCCCTCTGGTACCACTCAGCCTGGGTATAGTCGTAGGTCCTGTCCCCCTCCCAGGGGTTGGCCGCCACGATCTCACCCCCGATGACCCCATAGAGGTCGGCGTTTCCCTCCCCCAGAATGGCCTCCAGCTGTTGAAAATACCGGCCCATCCAGGCCGAGACATCCTCCGCCCCCGTCCAGCTCTCCAGGCGGCTGGAGACCATCTCTGCGCCGAAGGAGAGCAGCGTCTCGTAGACCGTGAGCTTGTTCCGGGCCTCCGAGGCGCTGGTCCCCGCCAGAGAGCTCCCCAGCTCCTGGGCGTTTTGGAGCAGGACCGTCCGCACCATGCGGAAGCCAGCACAGCCGACCACTGCCAAAATGAGAAAGCCGATCAGGTTGATCCGCATGATCCGCAGGCGCCTTTCCCACCTCTGTCTGGCCCGTTTCATGTCATCGTCCTCCTCGCGCCTTTGGGGGCCGGCAGTCACAGCTCCGCCAGCAGCTCCCTCAGCGGCTCATCGTAGTGATAGGCAAAGCCCAGGCCCTCATAGCCGAAGGCCGCCTCCAGCTCCTCCGCCGACTGCCACAGGGCCTCCAGCCCCGCGCCCGCGTAGGTGTGGATCTCCTCCAGGCCGTGCTGTCCCGGCTCCTGGAGCTCATAGATACAGCGGACCCCTTTCCCATAGCGCTCTGCCAGGGCCACCTCCGCCGCCATCTGTCCGTATTCATCCCGGCGGTCGTAGTTCATCACCGCCACCCCGTCGCAGGCGCCGGAGACCAGGGCCTCCAGCACCTGGGGGCAGGCGGTGTCGTAGTAGTTCGGGACACACACCCAGAGGGTCAGGCTGTGGCTGCGGGCAAAGGCATAGGCCGCCCGCAGCCCCGAGAGATAGGACTCCATCAGGGCCCGGCGGGCCTCCCCTCCGGCCTCCCAGGCGTCCAGAGTGTGGGGCTCCACGTCCACCATGACCCCGGCGATCCAGTTGGCCTCCTTCTGGCCGGCATTATAGGCCGCGATCTCCTCCAGCTTCTGGAGGAGGGCCCCGGCCTCCGGGTCCAGGGCCCACTCCGCCTCCCCCACCAGGGCAAAGACCGTCACATTTGACTTGCCCATCCGCTGGAGAAAGAGGCCCGCCTGTCCGGAGGCCAGCAGGTCCTCGGGGAAAACCTGGTAGAGCTCCGTCACCTCCGCCTCCCGGATGCCCGCCTCCAGGTCCTGGAGCGCCCCCTCCTCCAGGAGGGTGTCATCCCAGCGGAAGAGGCCATAGCCTCGTTCCTCCCGGGGCCACGCCAGGAAACAGGCCATCTCCACCAGGGCCGCCAGAATGCAGAGCCCGGCGGCCGGGAGGACCTTTCTCATACCCCAGCCTCCCGCTCCAGGAGCTGCCGCCGCGCATCCCAGTCCGGGACCGGATGGAAAAAGCGGTAGCCCTGGATCATATCGCACCCCATCTCCCTGAGCGCCCGGACCTGCTCATCCGTCTCCACACCCTCGGCCAGGACGGTCAGGCCCAGGTCCCGGCCCACCTGCATCATGGCCTTCAGAATGGCCTCTCCCTTGGGCCTCCCGATGTTGTCCACCAGGCTCTTGTCCAGCTTGACCCCATCCACCGGGTACTCCAGCAGGTCATAAAAGGAGGTAAAGCCCTCCCCGAAGTCGTCCAGGGCGATGCGGAGCCCCAGGTCCTTCAGGGCCTGGGCGTTTTTCCGGGCCTGTCCCTGGTCCCGGAAGAGACTGCTCTCGGTCAGCTCCGCCACCAGCATCTCCCGCGGAAAGGCATGTCGGGAGAGGATCTCTCCGCAGCGGGTCAGGAAATCCTCAGAGGAAAAGGTCTTGCGGGAGAAGTTGCAGGAGACCATAAAATCCCGAACCCCTCCCCGGGCCAGCTCTTCCAGGAAGGTACAGACCTTCTCCAGGATGGCATAGTCCAGCGTTTCGATCAGGCCCTCCCGCTCCAGCAGGGGGATAAAGCGGTCTGGGGTGAGAAAGCCCTTTTCCGGATGCTCCCAGCGGCACAGGGCCTCGCCCCCCACTATCCGGAGGTCTTTGACGCTGACATAGAACTGGATATAGAGAAGGAACTCCTGCCGCTCCAGCCCCCGGCACACGTCCTCACGGAGCCTCTGCTCCTCCTGAAGACGGCTCAGCTCCTGGGGCGTGCACAGCCTCCAGCTCTCGCCCGCCGCATAGGCGGCCCGGGCGCACTGTCCGGCCCGGAAGAGCAGCTCATTCAGGTCCCGGTCCTCACGGGCCAGCGGGGCCACCCCCGCGGCCAGATAGGGGGCATCCTCCCCGTCTGGTCCCAGCCGGAGCCGCTTCAGCACCGCATCCAGCAAGAGCCGCTCGCTCTCCTGTCCTCCGGCCATCCGCAGAAGGACAAAGCCCCCCTCTGAGACCCTGGCCAGAAGGTCCTGCTCTCCCACAAATTCCCGGAGCACCACAGCCATATGCCGCAGGAAGTTCTGGCTCCCGGTTTGCCCAGCCTGACGGCCCAGCCGCTCCAGGTCCACATAGAAGTAAATGAGATGATAGAGGGCCCGGTTTTTGTCGTTGACCACTGCCGGGAGGTGGCGGATCAGGGCGTCCAGGTTCCCCAGGCCTGTGAGGGCGTCCACCTCTCCCGCTTCCCGCTCCTGCTGCCTCCTGTGGCGGGAGCGGAGGAGCCCGACGGCCAGGACGGCCAGCAGGAGGGCGGCCAGGACTCCCAGGCCCACGGTCAGGGGCAGGAGTCCGGTCCCCGTACCGGGCTGGACCGTCTCTGTTGCCTCCAGCAGCAGGCCGGTCCGGGTCTCCTGGCTGACCTCTGCCAAAAAGGACGAAAGCTCCTCCCGGAGGTCCTCCGGTGCCACCTCGGTGCAGAGGAAGCCGTAGGAGGCAGACGTCCCCTCCTCCTCTGCTGTCAGAACGGCCAGGAGCTCCCCCTCCGTATGGGCAAACTCCTCCCCCGTCCCGCAGCCGGAGAGCAGGTCCACCTGCTGCTGCCGGGCCAGGTCCTCCCGATGATCCTCCGGTCCGGGCTCGTAATACCGGACCTCCCAGCCGGATTCCTCCGCAAAGCAGCGCAGCAGCTCCGGGAGCACGCCCTGGTAGCACTCCGTACCGGGGTCATAGTATTCCAGGGGATACCCGTCCGGGTTCCCCGCCACGTAGATCAGACGATCCGCCACGGTCAGACCACCTGCGGCTCTGTCTCAGGGGCCCCGCCGTCCTCCTCCCCGGGCCCGGGGACCTCAGGGACTTCGGGGGCTTCTGCCCTGAGGAGCTCCAGCTTTCCCTGCACGGCCCCGGTCCGGCTGTCCAGCTCCTCTAGCAGGGTCCGGACGGTCTGCCGCAGGCGGTCCAGCTCTCCCTGATAGGCATCCAGCTCCCGCTGCTGCCGGTGAGCCCGGGCGGCGATGTCCCGACGCACCGTCTCCTCCTGCCGCTGGCTCTCCTCCCGCAGCTTCTGGGCATAGTCCTGCGCCCGGAGCAGGGCCTCGGAGATGGCGGCCTGGGACCGGCTCTGGGCGCGGTTTTCCTCCTGCGCCCTGGCCAGGGCCTCCTCCAGCTCCCGGACCCGCGCCTGGTACTGCTCCTCCAGCTTGGCAAGGGCCGCGTCCTTCTCCATCAGCCGGGCGGAGAACTCCTCCTCCATGGACGTGATGCAGCGGTAGACCCCCTCCTTCTGATAGCCCCAAAAGCCCCGTTTCAATTCCTCCATCCGCATGTCGTCTCCATCCTTTCTTTCACTCATTGGGGTCACTTGCCTTGAAATCGATCTGCTTGCGCTGGATGCTGCCCCAGCTCACCTTCTTTTTCCGGTACCCCAGCAGGGCGGTCATCCGCACCCAGGCCAGGATGAACCGCAGGCAGGAGACCTCCAGCAGGCACAGCCCCACCGCCTTGAGGCCGTCGGACACCGCCAGCTTCAGGTCGATGGTGTGGACCCGGGCAAAAAAGGCGGTGAGGGACAAAATGGCGGAGTAGGTCACATAGATGCCCAGATAGAGCAGCATAAAGGGCAGGTTAAGAAAATCCAGAAGCCAGGCCAGCACCATGGTCAACACGCCGAAGACCTCGATGTAGGGGGAGAGGAGCTCATAGATCAAAAAGTAGAGGTAGGACACAAAGCTGACCAGGCCGTATTTGGGATTTGCCAGGATGCGGCGGTGCTTCATCATGCTCTGGAAGAGCCCGATGTGCCACCTCCTGCGCTGTTTGCACAGGTCCCCCAAAGACTCAGGCACCTGGGTCCAGCAGATGGCGTCCGTGGCGTAGCGGATGCGGTAGGGGATGCGGTTCTCCCGGCAGAAGACGTGGAGCCGGACCACCAGCTCCATGTCCTCCCCCACCGTGCTGGCGTCGTAGCCCCCGGCGCTGATGACCACGCTCTTTTTGAACAGGCCGAAGGCCCCCGAGATGATGATGCTGCCGTTGAAGCGGTCGAAGAGGATGCGGGCGGCCAGAAAGGAGCGCTCATATTCCAGCACCTGCATGCAGGCCAGGACCCGGTTGGGCATGTGGTAGCGGACCACCTGGCCGTTTTCGATCTCCGCCCCGTTGCAGGGCCGCACCGCGCCCCCTACCGCCACCACATGGTCGTCCTCCAGCACCGGCCGGACGATCTTCTCCAGGGAGTCGCTCTGGAGCACCGAGTCGGCATCCATACAGAGGAAGTAGGGATAGCGGGCGGCGTTGATGCCCATGTTCAGGGCGTCGGCCTTGCCGCCGTTGCGCTTGCGGATTAGGGTGATGGGGACCTTGTAGGCCCGGGTCTCAAAGACGGCCTCGGCCTCCTGGCAGGGGACCTGCCGCTGGATGGGCCGATTGACCTGCCGCATCTGAAAGGCCCGGCGCAGGACCTCCGTGGTTCCATCGGTGGAGCCGTCGTCCACCACGATGATCTCGTAGAGCCGGTAGTGCAGGGCCAGCAGGGAGCGGATGGTGGCCTCGATGGTGATCTCCTCATTGTGGGCAGGCACCAGGATGGACACGGGGACATAGTAGTCGTTGAGGAGCTCATTTTTCAACAGGTTTCGGCGCTTGGCCCCGTAGAGCTCCGAGGAGCCCACCGTCACCGACAGGAAGAGAAAGCTGGCATAGCCCACCATGTAGAGGACAAAAAAGACACCCACCCAGTCAAAAAAGATCAGCAGGAAGTTTCGCACGGCGCTTCCCTCCTCTCGTCCTCCGCCTCGATCTGCTTGGTCTCCAGGCGGTACATCATCATTTCCCGGGCATAGCGGTCCCGGCCGCCCACCACCTCGATAAGAGCGCTGTAGTCCAGGTCCCGGGCCTCCAGGCTGACGGCGGCATTGTACCGCACATGCCAGTTTCCGCTGTGCATGGCCTCCATCAGCACCCGGTCCACGTCCTCTCCAGGGTATCCCGCCAGCACCGACACGCTGACCGCCGCATACTCCCACTGCTCCGGGTCCGGGTCGGAGGCGAAGGAGAGCAGGGCGGGCCGGGCCGGCTCATAATGGTAGCGGCCAAAGTAGCGGATGGCTGACAGCCGCAGCTCCTTGCCTGCCTTGGGGTCCTCCATCAGGCGGAGCATCTCCGGGCAGTAGTCCCCGGTCTGGAAACGGATGTAGTCCAGGATGGCCCGCTGGGTCCGCTCGGTGAAGCGGTCCAGTTGGTCCCACAGGAGCCGGATCAGCTCCCGATGGTCCCCCTGAAAGGACAAAAGGCCGTCGGTGAGCACCTTCTCATGGAGGAAGGACCCCGACTGGTCCTGGAGGGCCACCGCCTCTGCCACCTTTTCGGCGTTTCCAAAGGTGTAAAGGGCCTCCAGGGCGTTGATCCGGCAGTAGAGGCTGTCCTTTTTCATGTAGTCCACCATGATCTCCTGCATGGCGTCCATGGGCATCCGCCGTTTGAGCTTGTGCTTGGCCAGGAAGTAGGCAAAGTAGGCCGCCTGGAGGCTCTCCCGCCTCCGGTACACCAGGCCCAGGTGGAGGATCACCGGCTGGAACTGCCGGAGATACTGCTCCACCGCCGGGTCCTCCCCGTCCTTTAGCTGCCGCTTCATAGTCCGGTCAAAGGCGATCAGGTTCCCCACCCGGGACAGCTTCCGCTGCAGCCGGGCCATGTGGCTCTTCTCCAGGGGCTCCCCCGCCCGGAGGCGCCGGAGCTGAGACTCCACCTGGGCCTCCATACGGCCACTCCTGCGCTCTAATCTCCGCTGGCTGCCCTTCATTAGCGTATTGTAGACGATATTGAACAAGAGCATGCTCAGGCATACGAAGCCATAGCCATAGAGCAGAAATTCACTGCCCACCGATGCTCACCTCCCTTCTCCCTTTATTTTTCCAGAGGCGCCCAGGCCGCCTGGAGAATGTAGTAGGACTCCTTCAGCCGCTCGGAATAGCTCCCGCTCTCCCCCCATCCCTCCAGGGCAAAGGGCGCCATCCGGATGCGCCCCTCCGCTTCCCCTTCCAGGGCAAGGCCCGCATAGAGCTCGTCGATGGAGACGGCCTCCACACCGTAGTTGACGTAATAGTCGTCGTGGATGGCCCTATCCGCCGGCGAGGCGAAGTTCAGGAGCTGCCAGGGCAGGCGCAGCTCCACCCCGTTTTCCGTAAAGCAATAGTCCGCCAGGGAGTCGTAGTTCGCCGCCTCCGGGTCGGCATTGCCATAGCGCAGGGCCCCGGTCTCATAGGTGACAGCCGGGAGCCACACATCCACCGGCACCGGCTCCGCCCGCTGGACCATGACGGAGATGGGCTGAAACAGCGGGGAATCTGGGGCCCGGAGCTCGTCATAGGCATCCTCCCGGGCCACCTCGAAGGCGTGCATGGCCCAGAGGATCTCATACCGCTCCTGGACCACCACCCGGCTGTTCCGCCTGCCGTCAATGCGCACCACAAAGTCACAGGGCCGCTCGAAGGTGAGGCCGTAGTTCTCGCAGTAGGTGCTCCCCAGGGCCGGGAGGGTGTCAAGGGGGATGGAGAGGGCATCCGTCTCCGGGTCGAAGGACTCCCCCCAGGCATAGAGATAGAGGTACTTCTCGTCGTACTTCATGGAGAGGGCCCCCTGGCCGGTCTCTAGGACCACGTCCTCCGCCGTCCACTCGGAGGGGTCGCCGTCCACCGTGCAGACCCGCTCCTCTCCCCCCAGCCAGAACTCCATCAGGCCGTAGCACTGGCCGTCGGTCTGCACGTCCTGCCAGATGGGGTCCCGGAAGGCGTAGGTGGCGTAGGAGGTGTTCCAGGTGCGCCGGTCCCACACATCCTGCCAGGTTGAGACAAAGACCCCGGCCCAGCCCACCCGGTCGGCGTCCTGCCAGACCTGGACCAGGGCCTCTCCCTGCTCCCGCTCGTTCAGGGGCCCCTCCCCCTCGAAGGTGGGGACCCGGGCTGTGGAGAAGCCGTAGCCCGCAGCCACCACAGGCATGGTATGGTAGCGGCTGAGGAGGTCCAGATAGCCGTGGTACAGGTCGGTGGTGTCCAGGTCCCGGAGCAGGTCCCCCAGGGCGGCGGTCTGCGCATCGGTGAGATACTGGATGTAGTCCTGGGAAAAGGAGCTCAGCCGGTAGGCCGCGAAGTAGCCGGACAGCAGGGCGTCCGTGGTGAGGACATGCTCGGCGTCCGTCTGGCTGTACTTCAGGAACCGGGCGTCGTAGAGCTCCTGGTAGTCGAAGGGGTCGTTGGATGCGTCGTTGACAAAGCCGATCAGCCGCTGGACCTTGTATTTGCTGGTCTCGTAGGCGGTAATCTGGTCCATCACCCGGGCCATGACCACCTCGAAGCGGGTGGCGTCCGGGCTGGTGGTGAAATAGGTGCCGGTGTAGGAGGTGGGGTGGGTGGTGCTCTGGTTGGTGTAAGCGATGTTGCCGCCGTCCCACTCGTGGCCCACCAGGTAGCCGATGACCCAGGGGGAGACGTCCCAGCGGTAGCGGCCGGTGCCGCTGGTATTCCCCAGGGTGATGATCCTGCTACCGTGGATGACATCCACCGCTGTCCGTCCGTTTTCCAGGAGCAGGTCCAGAAAGCCCTCCCCGTAGACATCTTCGGAGCCGTAGTTGGCGGTGTCGGACACCTGGAGGCCCTGGAGCAGATAGAGGGACTGATCGTGGGTGGTGTTGTAGGTATAAAGGGCCTCGTAAAAATCGGCGTCCATCACGGTATAGACCCGGACCGTGTTGGCCCCCAGCTCAGCGATGGCTTCTAGCCAGCGGAGGTAGTCCTCCGGCTCCGGCGCGAACTCCAGGACGGGGTGCCCCGGCAGGTTGGAGGAGAGGTCCACCCCCCGGATGGTGAAGGTCTCCCACTCCTCTGTCCCGGTCTGCCGCAGAAGGTCCTTCCCCTCGGTCCGAAACACGGCGGTGATGGGTGCGTCCGGGTCCAGGTCCAGGTAGAAGCCGCGGAACCAGGCCGCGTAGCCCACACCAATGGCCAGGACCGCCAGGATACTGACGGCGATGATGAATCGTTTCATAGCCTGCGCCCCCTATTCCATCTGCTGGGAGGCATTCTTGGAGGGATGGCAGTACTGGCGCAGGTCCTCGATGTGCTGGTCCATCCACGCTCCTCTGGCCAGCATATAGCCTTCCATCCAGCCGATCGCCTCTGAATAGCTGCTGGGGTTGACCTCTTCCAGGGTCTCCACCTCGTCCGGGAGGCGGCGCTGCTCCGGTGGAAGCAAAGATGCGTCGTAGCTGTAGCCCCACATCTCGTCGTTGCGTGCGATGGCCGGGCCCAGGTATTCCTCCACCTCATCAATGTACTGGTCCAGATATTCGTCGGACAAAATTCCCCTTCTGAGCTCCCGGTACCGCGCGATCACCTGCTCCACAAAATCTTCGTCTGTCATCAACCGGCCGTACCAGCCCCGGTTGGCCAGAAGAAAACCGCGGTAGGAAAAGGAGCGGAAGAAGTTGTTCAGGGCATTGTTGTAGTCCCACACCGGACCTGCGTGGAGCTTTCCCCGCACATCCCGGTAAAAGTAGGTCGAACGGGAAAATGCGTCGTTGATGGCCAGAAACTCCTGCAAAATATAGTAGTCCACAAAGGAGTCCACGTCGATCTCGCTGGCATAGTCATACTGCCCGATGACCATATCCGAGGAGTAGAGCCCACGCTCCACCCGGCTGACATCCCGCTGGATGGCGTCTATAACCTCCGGTGTCAGGTCTGCCTCAGTGGGGTAAAGGATCTGGAGCCCGGAGCGGGCAGACTCGTTGAATTCCATCCGCTGGGTGTACCAGGTGTAGTTCTCCAAAAGGACGTTCTCGTCCTCGGCTGCGTCCAGGCGCAGAATATAGCTGGTGCTGGCCGAGCCGGGCTCGTAGTCGCTCAGATTCACCCGGTAATCGCTCTCCTTGATGGTCTCCATCAGCACATAGACGCCGATATACTCCCCATCTAAAATGACCTCACAGAAACGGACCTCCGGGGCGTAGCCCATGATCTCCGCTGAAAGGTTCATCCACATGTAGTTTCGCATCAGCGTCTTGTCCAGAAAGGGACCGTGGAGGGCCCAGTCGTTGTCCGGATTCATCCCCAGCAGGGAGAGGTCCAGATTTTCCACGGCAGTCTCATCGGTCACCAGCTTGACGCGGTAGTTCTTTTTGGGGAAGAAGCGGGAGCTGTTTCCCCGGATGCGGAAGAGCGCTGTGGCGCTCTGGCTGGCGGGGTCGGAGGCGTGGTGCCAGACTCCGTCGCCCTCCACTGTTTCAATGGTGACCACGATCTCACTCGCCCCCTCCGGCGTCGTCGTGTACCGGAGCAGTTCCCCCTCGCTGCCCGTCACAGGCTCTCCCGGGATCACCTGCCCTCCGGTGTCGATGCGGATGATGGGCAGATGGGTGCACAGCTCCGAGTCGTCACAGGTGCACGCCTCCTCCGGAACCTGGGCATCCCGGTGCTGGTGGTAGCGCCGCTCCGTGCCGTCCGGGCTGTAGTAGGAAAGGCCTGCCATGGACAGCATCATAATCAGGGTCATCCCCACTCCCAGGACTCGGTACTTCATCTCCGCGGCGCCCCCCTTCCGATCCCCGTTTTAACTGCTGACATCGTCGTTCTGGGCCACGATGTTGAGATATTCGATGCCGCCCAGCTCGTAGAACCGGTCGGTGACGCTCTTCTCCCGGCCGGCCTTCTCCAGGACCCGGCGGCTCATCTCATAGATGAACTCCACACTGTTCTCCGTGGTATTTTTCACCCGGAGGGTGGCGCGCTTCTCAAACACCTGAAACACCAGGGCCTCGATCCGGGACTCGTTGACCCGGGAGCCCCGGAGGATAAGCAGCATCCGGTTGTCGTTTTTCACCCGCCCAAAGAGCAACAGGAGTCCAAAGACAAAGGCGCTGCCGATGCCGGCCACCAGGTAGTCCCCGGAGCCGCAGCAGATGCCCACCACGATGGTCCAGAAGATGTACATGGTGTCCCGGGCGTCCTTGATGGCGGTGCGGAAGCGGACGATGGACAGGGCGCCCACCATGCCCAGGGACAGGGCGATGTTGTTGCCGATGACGATCATGACGGTGGTGGTGATCATGGTCAGCGCCACCAGGGAGACGTTGAACTTCCGGCTGTAGATGCTGCCGTCATGGGAAATGCGGTAGGACAAATAGATAAAACAGGCCAGAATGGACGCTGCCGCCATTCTCAGGACGATGGTCTCCACCGTCAGCTCGCCAGTGCTCTCAAAGAGCTCATAGATGTACTCTCTCATAGGCCTCTCCCCACTCTCTCAAATTTGGAATTTCAACCCGGCGCTCCGGGCCAGGCAGTATTTGCTGACGGAGAGCTCCGAGCGGTCCGCCAGATTGACCAGGGCTTTTAAGTAGCTGAGTAAAAAGCCGTCGTATTTCACCTCCAGGACCGCCTGGAAGGGGTCCAGCACCGGATAGAGGTTCAGGTCCGGGGCGAAGAGGTCAAAACGGGCCTCGTTGGCCACGATGTGGTGGTCCAGGGTGATGCGGATATGGTTCTCCTTGGCGATGAAGGCCCGGCGCTGGTACTCCACCACCGTCTTGGGCCGGTAGCACATCCGGTGCATCAGGCCATAGCATTCGGCCGCGAAGGGCTCCTCATACTCCAGGAGAGGGGCGTAGTCCCCCTCCTGGAGCCGCCGGGCGTCCGCCCGGCGGACCCGCAGGGAGCGCTTCTTCTGATAGGCCCCCTCCTTCTGCTTCATCTCCAGCATGGCGAAGCTGTCGCCGGGGCTGTAGCACCGCAGGCGGAGCTTCCGCCGCAGCTCCAGACCGTTGATCTTGTCCTCAAAGTCCCCCTCGTCCAGGGTGTCGAAGTAGAGGGAGCGCACCCGGTAGCCCAGGGCGCCATTGTGCTCATCCTCCATCATCACCCCGGCCAGCCGTCCGCACAGGGCCTGTCCGTCCGCCAGATTCATCAGATATTTCTTCTCCTGCCGGAAGACCTCGTTCAAACCGCTTTTCCCCCCTCTTCCCAAATAAAAAAACGGCTGCAAAATCCGGTCCCCGCCGGGGGCCTTATTTTGCAGCCTGACGATCATAACGGAAGCACCGCTTTAGACTCATAGCTTTGCGTCGTCATCTTTCGATGAGTTTGCCGAATCGGATATTCTTTTCTGAGTGAACATAGAACCGCAGAATATTTCTTCCGCCCCATATTCGGTCAAAAGACGGAGTCCCCTGCGCCGCACCAGTGGCCAAGGGCACGGTGACTGGGCATATTGATGATTTTCAAACAAGCCTAGGACAGTGCCCCGGAAATGGCCTCCCGGACCTCCCGGCAGGCTTCCGTCACCTCCGGTAGCAGGGCCTGGGCGGCCGCCAGCTCCCCTTCGCCCCGCAGCAGCTCCACCATCTGGCTCACCAGCGCCTCCAGCCGGGTCATGGAGAGGTTGCCGCACACCCCCTTGAGGGTGTGGGCCGCCCGGAAGGCATCCTCCCGGCGGTCCTCCGCCAGGGCGACGGTGAGCTCCGCAAGGTTCCGGTCCTCCAAAAATTTGCCCAGCAGCCGCTCCAGCAGAGCCTCACTGCCCATCAGCCGCTCCAGGGCCTCATCCACCTGGATGCCCGCCCCAGTGAGAGCCGCCTTTGTCCCGTCGGTCATGTTCCCTCTCCCTCCACTCCGTAGATCTGGCGGCGGATGCCGGGCTCCGCCTCCAGGAAGCAGGCCACCAGCCGGGGATTGAAGATCCCGCATTCGCCGTTCTGGATCATGGCCAGGGCCTGATCGATGGGAAATGCCTTTTTATAGACCCGGCTGCTTACCAGGGCGTCGTAGACGTCTGCGATGGAGACGATTTGGGACCAAATAGAAATTTCGTCTCCCTTGAGGCCATGGGGATAGCCCCTGCCGTCCCACCGCTCATGGTGGTGGAGGGCAATGTCATAGGCATAGCGGAAGGCGGCGTGGTCCCGCATCTGGGGAATTTTCTCCAGCAGGACCCCGCCCTGGACCGTATGCGTCTTCATGATCTCATATTCCTCCGGCGTGAGCCGGCCGGGCTTATTCAGGATGGCATCCGGAATGGCGATCTTGCCCACATCGTGCATAATGGCGGCCAGGGAGATCTGGGTGATCTCCTCCTGGGAGAATCCGGCCCCCAGCTCGGTGTGCTCCAGGAGATACCTGGTGATGTCGTGGATGCGCCGGACATGGGAGCCCGACTCCCCGCTGCGGAATTCGATGGCGGTGGAGAGGGCCTCGATCATCCCCATGTTCAGCTCGATGATCTGCCCGGCCTGGCGGAGGATCTCGCTCTGCTGCTCCTCCACCCTCTGGCGCAGCCGCCGCCGGGCCCGGAAGAGCTCGATCACCGAATCGATCCGCCGCTCCACGATGTAGGGCACCACTGGCTTGGAGATGACGTCCATGACCCCCAGCTCATAGGCCCGCCGGAGGGTGCTGTTGGCCGACTCCGCCGTGATGAGAAAGACGGCCAGCTCCCGGGTCCAGCCCCGGCGGAAGAGCTCCTCCAGGACCTCCATCCCATCCATCACCGGCATGACCACATCCAGCAGCACCGCGCAGTAGGCGTCCCGGTCCGCCAGCAGCTTGTCCAGGGCCTCCCGGCCATCCCCGGCCTCCTCCACCTGATAGGTGCCGGAGAACAGGTTCACCAGCACGGCCCGGTTGATCTCATTGTCGTCCACCACCAGAATGGTGCCGGCGCGCTCCGCGCCGTCCTGTCCTCTGCGGACCATGGTCGGCTCTTTTCCCATCCGTCTCCTCCCCGCTCCGCCTCCGGCGGAGCCGGCCGCATATTGCTCTGGTCAAAACCATTATAGTATGAGGCCCCCGGAATTTCAAGCAATTTTCCTGGACACCCAGGAAAGAAATGGCTGTCTCAGGGCAGCAGGGCAGTATCCCCAGGGCCGTGCATGGCATAGTTGAGCTTCACCATATGGATGTGGTCCTCCCACACGCCGCCGATATTGAGGTAATGCCGGGCCAGTCCCTCAGCCTGGTAGCCGTTTTTCTCCAGCACCCGCAGGGAGGCCTTGTTCCGGGGCATCACATTGGCCTCGATCCGGTGGAGTCCCGCCTCCTGGAAGGCGAAACGGGTCACCTGGTCTACCGCCTGGGTCATATATCCCCGGCCCTGACAGGCCCCGTCCAGCTTGTAGCCCAGGAAGGCGGAGCGGAACGCCCCCCAGACGATATTGTTCAGGCCGATGATGCCGATGATCCGCTCCGGCTCCTCCGGCAGGCTGAGGTAGAAGCGGTATCCGGTTTTTGCCTCCCAGGCCCGGACCTCCTGCTCCAGAATGGTCCGCTGGTGCTCCGGCGTGAAGAACTCCTCTGGCCGGGGCGGCTCGAAGGGCGCCAGAAACAGCCGGTTGCGCCGGTAGTACTCCGCCGCCTCCTCCGCCAATTCCACCTGGGCCGGGCGCAGAGTGATCTGCTGCTCCATCTCTCTTTCCCCTTTCTCTCGGAAAAAGGGCGGCATACGGACCTTCGATCCGCATGCCGTCCAAAACGGTCTTTTTTGTTCCGCGGGGCTTCTCACCGTCTCCGGCGGCGTCCGCTGTAGTGGCTGCCCCGGTAGCCTGTCCGGCGGCGGGCGCCATATCTGCGGCGGCGCCCGAAGAGCAGCCAGCGCAGCACCAGAACCGCCACCACGACCAGCAGGATGATCAGAGCTACCCGGACCCAGAGCTGGCTGAAAAAGCGCTGGATCTGGTCCACCCGGTAGAGGAGCTCCGAGCGCTCCACGCCGTCCACTGCCACCAGGTCCAGGGAGCCGTACACGGTGTCCCCGTTGGAGACGGTGACCTTGCCCACCACCTGGCCCTTCTCCACCGGGGCCTCCAGACTCTCCGCGCTGAACTCGGGGGTGATCTGGAAGTCCGCCGGGTCTAGGTCATCGGGCAGCAGGGCTTCCAGGGTCCCGGAGGCCTGGGCGCCGATGCGGTCGGTGTCCCGGGAGAGGGTCACGGGAATGGTGCCGGCGAAATAGGTGCTGTCCAGCAGGGTCTTGGTGGTGAAGTTGTTGAACCCCCACTCCAGCAGTCGAGTGGACTCGGAGAATTGGAGCCGGTTGGTGGTGCCGTCCTCCTGGACCGGGTTCTCCGCCCCCAGCACCACACAGATGAGGTCCCGCCCGTTCTTGCTGGCGGCAGAGGCCAGGCAGTAGCCCGCCTCCGGGGTGGAGCCGGTCTTGATGCCGGTGGCGTACTGGTAGAGGTAGCGGGAGCCATACTGCCAGGAGGAGATCAGGGCATTGGTGTCGTAGATGGTCCGGGCCTCGTGGAACTCCGTGGCCGGCAGGTCGTGGCTCCGGGAGGAGGTGATGGCGCGGAAGGTCTCGTGCTCCATGGCCGCCTGGCACATGAGGTAGATATCATAGGCAGTGGTATAGTGGTCATCGTTGTGGTAGCCATGGGTGTTGGTATAGTGGGTCCCCTCCATGCCCAGCTCCTGGGCACGCTGGTTCATCTGCTCCACAAAGGCGTCGATACTCCCGCTCACCACCTGGGCCAGTGCGTTGCATGCCTCATTGGCCGAGGGCAGCAGGACACAGTAGAGCAGGTCCAGGACGCTCAGCTGCTCCCCCACCCGGAGGTCGGCGCTGGAGCCCCCCTCCCCGATGTCCTGATAGAGGTCACTGGTCAGGGTCACCATCTGGTCCAGGGAGATCTGTCCCTGATCCACCGCCTCCAGCGCCAGCAGGGCGGTCATGACCTTGGTGATGCTGGCGGGGTAGCGCTGCTCATGGGCGTTGTACTCATAGAGGACGGTGCCCGTGCCCACGTCCACCAGGATGGCGGCGGTGGCCTCTACCTGCATGCTGTTGAGGATCTCACTCTCCACGGGCTCCTTGGGGGTCACCGTCACAGGAGCCGGGCTCTCGGTGGACTCCGGCGGCGTGGACTCGGCGGCCAGAGCGGCAGGGACACACAGGCCCGCTGTCAGGGCCAGGGACAAAAGGAAGCTGGTGATGCGGTCTCTATATTTTTTCATAGGAAACTCCCGACAAATATGTTATAATGGAAAAGACGGATGAACTGCGGCGCGTTTTTTTCATTATAACAAAAGGAACCGCTCCGTGCAACCATCCAGAGGGGGTGGGGAACATAAAAATTTCCGCGCTGGAAAAGCTCCTGCTGGGGGTGACCGCCGCCTTTTTGCTGCTCACCTTCGGCTATTTCTGGGGGACCCGCAGCACTGCCTCCCCTTACCGGGTGGACCAGCAGCTCCTGGTCCAGGCGGTGGAGACCCCCGTGGCCGAGCCCGCCGGCACCGGAAAGCCGGAGCCCACGGCAAAGATCAACATCAACACCGCCACCGCAGAGGAGCTGGAAACTCTGCCGGGCATCGGGGAGAAGCGGGCCGCCGACATCGTGGCCGACCGGGAGGCCAACGGCCCCTTCCGCATCGTGGAGGAGCTCACCCGGGTCAGCGGCATCGGCGAGGGGACCCTGGAGGGGCTCATCGACTATATCACAGTGGAGTGAAATACCGTCCAACAGGAGGGACTTATGGCGAAAATATTGGTTGTGGACGATGAAAAGGTCCTGGTGAAGGGGATCAAGTTCAATTTGGAGAACGAGGGCTACCAGGTGGAGGTGGGCTACGACGGGGAACAGGCGGTGGAGTTGGCCCGGAGCGGGGGCTTCGACCTCATCATTCTGGACCTGATGATGCCCCGCATCGACGGGCTCCAGGCCTGCATGCGCATCCGGGAGTTTTCCAACGTCCCCATCATCATGCTCACCGCCCGCAGCGAGGACACCGACAAGATCATCGGCTTTGAGTGCGGGGCCGACGACTATATCACCAAGCCCTTCAACATCCTGGAGCTCAAGGCCCGCATCCGGGCCATGCTGCGCCGGGCCGGCACGGCCAGCCAGAAGGACAAGGCCAGTCGGCTCCAGCAGGGCCACATCGTCCTGGACACCGACGAGCGCTCCGCCCTCCGGGACGGCACCCCCGTGGACCTCACCGCCAAGGAGTTCGACCTGATGGAGCTGCTCATGCGCAACCCCGGCCGGGTCTACTCCCGGGAGAACCTGCTCAACATCGTCTGGGGCTATGAGTACGCCGGGGAGTACCGCACCGTGGACGTCCACATCCGCCGGCTCCGGGAAAAGCTGGAGCTGGACCCCGCCAATCCGGAGTATATCCTCACCAAGTGGGGCGTGGGCTACTATTTGAAAAATGCGTAGGCCCGTGTCCGCCTTTGGAAAGGGGGTGGGGACCCTGTGACGGAGCGTGTGGACCAGGGGGAGCGCATCCCCTTCCGCCATTCCATCCAGCTCAAGTTCGCCCTGACCTATATCGTCATCATCGCCGCTGTCCTGATCCTGCTCAACACCTATCCGGTGCTGGTTTCTCAGGACCTGGTGTTCCGCTCCAAGGCCAATATGCTCCACTCCCAGGCGTCGGTCATCGCCAACACCATCGCCCAGACGGAAAAGCTCTCCGCCGAGACGGTGCGCGGCTATATCGAGCCCCTGGACTACATGGGCCAGTACCGGGTGCTGGTCACGGACCAGTTCGGCCTCATCCTCTACGACAGTGACGACCTCCGGGCCACCGAGGGCCGGTATGCCATGCTCAGCGAGGTGGTGGCCGCCCTGCGGGGCTACGACGTGGCCGCCTCCGAGTACCGGGAGGCCGCCTTCCACAGCCGGGCGGCGGTGCCGGTCATCTACCGGGACCTCACCATCGGCTGCGTCTACATCTATGAGTATGACACCGAGCAGGCCCAGCTCCTGCTGGACATCCAGCAGAACCTGCGCTCCATCTCCCTGGTGGTCTGCGTGGTGGTGCTTCTCATGAGCATCGTCTTCTCCAAAGCCCTGACCCGGCGCATCGCCGCCCTGCTGGGGGCCATCCGCCGGGTCCGAGAGGGCGAGTACAGCCACCGGGTGGACATCCGGGGCCGGGACGAGCTCAGCCAGCTGGCCGGGGAGTTCAACCAGCTTACCGACCGGCTCCAGACCACCGAGGAGGTCCGGCGGCGCTTCGTCTCCGACGCCTCCCATGAGCTCAAGACCCCCCTGGCCTCCATCCGGCTCCTCACCGACTCCATCCTCCAGACTGAGGGCATGGACCTGGACACCGCCCGGGAGTTCGTCAGCGATATCGGCGAGGAGGCCGAGCGCCTCACCCGCATCTCGGAAAAGCTCCTGACCCTCACCCGCATGGACAGCGCCGTCCAGGTGGAGGAGGTCCCGGTGGACGTCCGCGCCGTGCTGGAGAAGGTGGAGCACATGCTCACCCCCCTGGCCGACGAGAGCGGCATCCAGGTGGAGACTGAGCTGGAAAAGGGCTGCATGGTGCTGGCCACCGAGGACGACCTCTACCAGATCGCCTTTAACCTGATGGAAAACGCCGTCAAATACAATGTCCCCGGCGGCCAGGTGATGGTGGCCCTCCGGGGGATCGGGGACCTGGTCATCCTCACGGTGGAGGACACCGGCGTGGGCATCCCTGAGGAGGACCTGCCCAAGATCTTTGACCGCTTCTACCGGGTGGACAAGGCCCGCTCCCGGGCCGCCGGCGGCACCGGCCTGGGCCTGTCCATCGTCAAGGACACTGCCCGGCAGCACGGCGGCGCCGTCACGGTCCGGCGGCGGGAGGGCGGCGGCACCTGCTTTGAGGTGGCCTTCCCCCGCTGGTACCCGGAAGGAGGTGAGCTGCCGTGCTCCGACGACTGACTGCCCTGCTGTGCGCCCTGGCCCTGCTCTCCGGCTGCATCGCCGGAACATCTGCCGGGACGGGAGAGGGCTATGCCGTCTATTTCACCGTCCCCTTTGACCCAGGCAGCAACGAAGAGCGGGTGGAGGGCCCCGCCCTGGCCAGCGAGACCCGGCGCATCCCGGAGGGGGAAGAGCCCCTCAACGCCCTGATGGAGGCCCTGCTCTCCGGTCCCCTCTCCGACGGCCTGGCCTCCCCCTTCCCCGCCGGGACCCGGCAGCTCTCCCCGCCCGTTCTGGAAAACGGGGTGTGTACCGTGGACCTCTCCGAGCAGTACGGCGGTCTGTCCGAGGTGGACCTGACCCTGGCCGACTACTGCATCACCCTCACCCTCTGCCAGGTGGAGGGCGTGGACGCCGTCACCATCCTGGTAGAGGGGGCGGTCATCCCCTACGGAGACCACCAGATGCTCCGTGAGAGCGACGTGGTCCTCTCCAGTGCCGAGGACGAGCCGGTCTACCTCACCGCCGACCTCTACTTCCTCCGGGAGGGGGGCGGCCTGGCGGTGGAGACCCGGGAGCTGCTGGTCCCCAGCGGCGCCATTCCGGCAGAGGTGCTCCTCCAGGCTCTGCTCTCCGGCCCCGAGACGCCGGGGCTCTACCTGCCCATCCCGGAAGGAGCCGAGCTCATCGACCTGTGGATCAACAGCGATGGGACCTGCTATGTCAGCTTTTCCGCCCCCTTCCTGGAGGGGGAGCCGGCCCCCACCAGCCAGGCCCGGCTGCTGCTCTACGCCATCGTCAACACCCTCTGCCAGCTCTCCGACGTCAGCGCCGTGCGCCTGCTGGTGGAAGGGGAATCCCCGGAGGAGTACGGCGGGGTGCCCACCACCTCTCCCCTGGAGCCGAACCAGAATCTGGTGGTGCCGTGATCCCCTTTTCCCGTCTTCTCCCCCTGTCCGCGTCCCCCTCCCGATGGGAGGGGGATTTTTTTGTCTCTCCGGCAGCGCATCCGGTGTCACATTTTGTCGGCGCGGAATAGAATTCCCTGGGGGCTTCGCCCCTGAAAGGAGGTAACACGAATGGGTGTTACAAATTCGAATAAGGTCATCAATGTGGACCGCATCGACTGCGACGGGACCCTGCGGGTGACCCTGGCCCTGACAGCCACGCCGGACATCCTCACCAATCCCACCGACATCGTGCTGATCCTGGACCGCTCCGGCAGCATGTCGGGGACTCCTCTGGCCAGCATGAAGGCCGGAGCCAAGCAGTTCATCGACATCATCGCGGAGGCCACCGGCGGCGCGCCCAGCGGGCAGATCGGTTCCGGCAGCCGCATCGGCATCGTCAGCTTTGCGGAGAACGCCACCGCCAATACGCTGCTCATCACCTCGGTATCCGACCTGAAGGCCGCCGTGGACAGCCTGACCGCCGGCTGGAATACCAACCACGCCGCCGCCTTCTCTGCCGCGACCCAGCTCTTTGACCCGGCCTCGTCCAACGCCAAGGTCATGGTCATGTTCACCGATGGCAACACCACCACCGGCGCGCCCCCCTCTCCTGTGGCCGCCGCGGCCCGGGCCCAGGGCATCGTCATCTACTGCATCGGCCTGGTGGGCTCCGACGGGCTGGACGTGGACGCCCTGAACGATTGGGCCACCGACCCCGACGCCTCCCATGTGGCTGTGACCCCGGACGCCGCCGACCTGGAGGCCCTCTTTGCCGAGCTGGCCGCCAACATCTCCAAGATCGGCGCCACCGACATTGTCATCAACGAGCAGCTCCGGCCTGACTTCGTCCTCACCAACATCCTGACCCCCAGCAAGGGCTCCGCCACCATGCTGGACAGCCGCTCCCTGCGGTGGACCATCGACGAGCTGGGGGTGACGGCCAGCGAGAGCGCCACCCTGTCCTTTGACATCCGGCATGTCGCCCAGAGCTCCGGCGTCAAGCCCGTGAACCAGTCCATCACCTATTCCGACGCGGAGGGGAACCAGGTCACCTTCCCCGACCCCTCGGTGACGGTGGACTGCGGCGAGCTGGTCTACCACGAGCCCTGTCCCGTCCCCGTGGACCTGGAGGCCGACGGCTGCTCCGATACCATCCTGGTGGACCTGGGGGACGTGTACCAGGAGTCCCAGGGCCGCATCCTCCAGCTGAGCGTGACCCTGAAGGATATCTGCCCCGGCAAGCGCACCGCCTTAGCCGCCATCCTCACCGAGGTGGACCAGCAGGGCAACGAGTATCCCCGGGGCATCAAGACCCTGACCATCCCCGCCCACACCGCCTCCGGCTGCCGGGATATCCGGGTCCGGTGCATCAAGTTCGTGGTCCCGGAGGACCTGGATGTCTCCGGCGGCTCCCCCCCGTCCACCTGTGACCAGCGGAACTTCAAGGCCCGGTTCATCGCCCACAGCATCGACTCCGACTTCCAGTGCTGCGATACGGTCACCCTGTAAGGACCGCCCCCGCCCGCCGCCCACCGGGCGGCGGTACATACTGCCCCATCTACCGGCCCCGCCGGCGGACAAGCCCGGGCCTGTCCGCCCTACCCCCGCTTCCAGCAGGCAAAAGCCCGGGCCGTTCCTGAAAGGGAACGGCCCGGGCGGTTTTTTTATGGCGTTTTCAGACCTGGGAGAGGAACCGCAGGAAGGCCGCCTTGCCCTCCTCCGTGCGCTTGTAGACGCCGGCGTGCTCCAGGACCTGGGCGAAGACCAGTCCGGTCTCCTTCTCTACGATGTCCAGGGCGTTGTCCGGGGTGATGGCGTACTTCTCCCGGAAGCCCTCGGCCCAGTCGGCGTGCTTCTCAGTCAGGGCATTGGCCCGCAGGTCAGCCCCCGCGGCCAGGCCGTCGGCCACCGCGGCGAGCTCCTCCTTCAGCCGGGCGGGGAGGACGGCCAGACCCATGACCTCGATGAGGCCGATGTTCTCCTTTTTGATGTGGTGGAGCTCGGCATGGGGGTGATAGACCCCCAGGGGATGCTCCGGCGTGGTCAGGTTGTTCCGCAGCACCAGGTCCAGCTCATAGTCCTCCCCCCGCCGCCGGGCGATTGGGGTGATGGTGTTGTGGGGCTCCCCGTCGGTCTCGGCCAGGATCAGGGCCGCCTGGTCGGTGTACCCCCGCCAGGAGGCCAGGATGCGGTCGGCCAGGTCCACCAGCCGGTCCGGGTCCGCGGCGGTGAGGCGGATCACCGACATGGGCCACTTGACGATGCCGGCCCGCACGTCTTCATAGCCCGGGAAGGTGAAGGGAGTCTCCACCGGGGCCTTCTCCATGGCGAAGGTGTAATGCCCCCCCTGGAAGTGGTCGTGGGCCAGGATGGAGCCGCCCACGATGGGCAGGTCGGCGTTGGAGCCCACAAAATAGTGGGGAAACTGCCGGACGAAGTCCAGGAGCTTGGCAAAGCAGGCCCGGTCGATCTTCATGGGCACATGTTGGCTGTTGAGGCAGATGCAGTGCTCATTGTAGTAGACATAGGGGGAGTACTGCAAAAACCAGGGACTGCCGTTGATGGTGATGGGGATGATGCGGTGGTTGCCCCGGGCCGGGTGGTCCACCCGGCCGGCGTAGCCCTCGTTCTCGGCGCAGAGCTGGCACCGGGGGTAGGCCGCCGCCGGCAGGTTCCGGGCGGCGGCGATGGCCTTGGGGTCCTTCTCCGGCTTGGAGAGGTTGATGGTGATGTCCAGGTCGCCGTACTCCGTGGGGGCCACCCATTTCCGGTCTCTGGCGATGCGGTCCCGGCGGATGTAGTTGGTGTCCTGGCTGAAGCGATAGTACCAGTCGGTGGCCTTCCGGGGGCTCTCGGCGTAGAGGGAGCGGAAGGTCCCGATGACCTGGGCGGGCCGGGGAGTCAGCCGGCCCATGAGCATGGTGTCGAAGAGGTCCCGGTAGGTGATGGAGTCCTCCGGGAGCACGCCCCGGGCGTGGGCGTCGTCCATCAGGGCGGTGAGGACCTCCGGCAGGTCGATGTCCCCCTCCACAGCCTCCTGGGGCTCCGTATAGCTGTTCAGGCCCAGGGCCTCCAGCAGGGTGTTCACCGCCCAGACCCGCTCGCTCTCCTCAATGAGCCCCGTCCGCTGGGCGTAGGCCACCAGCCGGGCAATGGCCGCGTCGCGCTCCATGCTCAGCCCTCCTCAAAGCCGTTGGGGTGGCTCTTGTGCCAGGCCCAGGCGGTGGAGATGATGGTGGCCAGGTCGTCATACTTCGGCTTCCAGCCCAGGATGTCCTTGGCCTTCTGGGAGGAGGCCACCAGCTGGGCAGGGTCCCCGGCCCGGCGGGGGGCCACCTGGGCGGGGATGGGGTGCCCGGTGACGGCCCGGGCGGTGTCGATGACCTCCTTCACGGTGAAGCCCACGCCGTTGCCCAGGTTGAAGACGTTGTTCTCCCCTCCCTTGAGCAGGTAGTCCAGGGCCAGGATGTGGGCCTGGGCCAGGTCGGTGACGTGGATATAGTCCCGGACGCAGGTGCCGTCCTTGGTGGGGTAGTCCTCCCCGAAGATGGAGACGTGGTCCCGCTTTCCGTTGGGCACCTGGAGGATGATGGGCACCAGATGGGTCTCAGGGTCGTGGGCCTCGCCGATGGCCCCGGAGGGATGGGCGCCGCAGGCGTTGAAGTACCGCAGGGCCACATACCGCAGGCCGTGGGCCTGGGAGACCCAGCCCATCATGTGCTCCATGGACAGCTTGGTCTCGCCGTAGCAGTTGGTGGGGAGGGTCTTGTCGCTCTCCAGGATGGGCACCCGCTCGGGCTCGCCGTAGGTGGCGGCGGTGGAGGAGAAGACGATCTTGTCCACCCCGTGCTCCACCATGGACTGGAGGAGGACCATGGTGCCGTGGAGGTTGTTGTCATAGTACTTCAGGGGGTCGGACATGCTCTCCCCCACCTGGGAGGAGGCGGCGAAGTGGATGACGCCCTCGATCTCCTCCGCCTGGAAGAGGGTGTCCAGGGCCCCCTTGTCCCGGATGTCCAGCTGGTAAAATTTCGCCTTGGGGTGGACGGCGGCCCGGAAGCCGGTCTGGAGGTTGTCGGCCACCACCACCTCCCGGCCCGCGTCAATGAGCTCATACACCGTGTGGGAGCCGATGTATCCGGCCCCGCCCAACACTAGGATCGCCATAACAAAACCCTTCCTTTCTGTTCTTCCGGATGTCTTGGTATTCTCAGTATAACCGCCCGCCCCGAAAAAGGCAAGCGAATTTTTAGTAAAAATTTATCTTTGGCGGAACATACAAATTACAGGCCCGGACCCAGGCGTTTCGCCCAAAGCCGGACGGCATTTACCGCGCCCGGTTTGCCGGAGGGGCGGCGCTGTCCCGGACCACCAGGGTGGGGGGGACCACCAGCTTCACCGGAAGGGTGCGGACGGGGGACCGGCCGGGAAGCTGGGCCCGCTCCGCCAGGAGCCGCACCGCCGAGCGGCCCATCTCCTCCACGTGGATGGACACCGAGGTCAGGGCCGGGGTCACCAGGGCCGAGAGGGGAGTGTCGTTGAAGGAGACCAGGGAGATGTCCTCCGGGATGCGCAGCCCCGCCCCGGTGAGGGCCCGGACCGCCCCCAGGGCGGTCTCCTCGCTGGCGGCCAGGAAGGCGGTGGGCAGGGGCCCGCCGGCGGAGAGCCGCTCCCCCAGGGCCCTGGCGGTGGAGTTGGCGTCCATGGGCGCATCCACCAGGAGGGCGGGGTCAAAGAGGCCGTGGGCCTCCATCTGGGCGGTGAAGGCGGCCCGGCGGACCTCCGGGGCGGGCTCCCGCCGGTCTCCCAGGCCCACCGCCGGGCCCAGGAAGCCCACCCGGCGGTGCCCCAGCTCCAGCAGGTAGTCCACCGCCAGCCGGATGCCCAGGGCGTAGTTGGGCACCACCGAGTCGAACCGGGTCTCGTCGGGGGAGGAGTTGAGAAAGACCACGTTGGGGCTCACCGCCAGGAGGGAGGCGGCCTCCTTTTCCGGGAAGCGGCCGATGGCCACCACGCCCCCTGCCCCGCCCTCCGGCGGGGCAAAGCTCTCCCCCCGGCGCTCCAGGAGCTGGACGGAAAATTTCTGGTCCTGGCAGGCCCGTTCCACACAGCCCCGGAGATAGAGGTAAAAGGGGTCCCCCAGCTGCTGGTCCGGGGTGAGCATCTCGGCCACCGCCGCCCGCAGCAGGTGCTTGGGGGCCCGGCCCCGGCGGCTCTTGGTGGCGGCGTAGTTCAGCCGCCCAGCCTCCTCCAGCACCCGCTTCCGGGCCTCCTCACTCACCGCCAGGGAGGGGTCCCCGGTGAGGATGCGGGAGATGGTAGCGGGGGAATAGCCGGTGCGGTCGGAGAGCTCCTTGAGGGTCGCCATGGGCGCGCCTCCTCTCTATTTTTAGTAAAATATCGGTTTTCTCCTATTCTACCCCCTCCCCTTCGATTTTGCAAGGGGCTTCCCCCCGGCCGCCCTTCCTCCCTTTCCAATGAAAACCAAACGCCAGCCATTCAAAAGGTGTTCCCGCAGCGATATCCTTTCCTTTTTATTTCATAAGAAATTATTCATTTTTTATCGTAATTTTACACGATTTATCAAATAAATCAGATGAAAAAGTGTTCAAAAATCAGGCTTCCATTTTGCGCCGAAGGTGGTACAATAGGGACAACAGCTGATCCATAAAAAAGGAGGAATCCCCGGATGAAAGCCAAGACTGTCCAAGCCGCCCCCGACCTGCGCTACTTACAGATGCTCGCCCGCCAGTACCCCACGGTGCAGGCGGCCAGCAGTGAGATCATCAACCTCCAGACCATTTTGAACCTGCCCAAGGGCACGGAGCACTTTATCTCCGACGTCCACGGGGAGTACGAGGCCTTCCTCCACATCCTCAACTCAGCCTCCGGCGTGGTGCGGGAGAAGGTGGACGCCCTCTTCGCCACCAGCGTCTCCAAGGCCGACCGGGACCAGCTGGCCACCCTCATCTACTACCCCGAGGAAAAGCTCTCCGAGGTGGCTGCCCACACAGAGGACCTGGAGGAGTGGTACCGCATCACCCTCCACCGGCTCATCGACGTGTGCCGCCTGGTGACCTCCAAGTACACCCGCTCCAAGGTCCGGAAGGCCCTGCCCAAGGAGTACGCCTACATCATCGACGAGCTCCTCAACACCAACTACGAGTTCCACAACAAGCGGGACTACTACGAGAACATCATCTCCACCATCATCGACATCGACCGGGCTGAGGGCTTCATCGTAGCCGTGTGCAACCTCATCAAGCGGATGGTGGTGGACCGGCTCCACATGGTGGGGGACATGTTCGACCGGGGGCCCCGGGCCGACATCATCATGGACGCCCTGATGGACCACCACAATGTGGACATCCAGTGGGGCAACCACGACGTGCTGTGGATGGGGGCCGCCACCGGAAGCCGCACCCTGGTGGCCACCGT
>DWWJ01000103.1 GCA_019119795.1 Candidatus Intestinimonas pullistercoris | reverse complement strand
CGGGACCTGCTGGACACCACCGACGCCATCAGCAAGATGGACAACCGGGCGGGGGCGCCCACCGGGGCGGCGGGGGTCCTGTCCGCCCTGGGACAGGCGGGGCTCTACTCCATGGCCGGCGACGTAGCCGGGCAGTGGGCGGAGGCCCTGGTGGGCTCGGCCTTCGGCAGTGAGGCGGGGGGACTCTTCTCCGGAGCGTTGTCTAGTGCCGCCTCTGGCGCGGCTTTGGGGACTATGGTGGGCGGCCCCGGCATTGGCACGGCGATTGGAGCCGCCCTGGGTGGCGCCCTGGGTCTGGCCGGCGGGGCCGCCCAGACCTTTGAGAGCCGGGACCAGGCTTTTCAATCCTATTACGGTGGCCTCTATGAGACGGCCTCCGCCGCCACCGACACCAGCCTTTCGGCGGGAACGGAAACGGCAGCCCAGCGGGAGCTGGACGCTATCGCCTTTGACCGGCTGCTGGGGGAGGGTCGCGGGGCACAGTACCTGGAGGATCTGCGGGTCCTGGCGGCAGATACGCCCATGGAGTATGCCGACCTCACCAGCATGTCCCGTGCCCTGGCCACGGGCTTTGGAGACAGCCCGGAGCGGATGCTGGAGCTGATGTCGGCCATCGGTGACGCCGGCAGCGCCGTGGGGGTCAGCGCCTCGGATATGTCCATCATGGCCCAAGCCCTGAGCCGGATGAACAGCTCAGGCAAGGCCAACCTGGAGTATCTGAATATCTTCCAGGACCGGGGCGTGGACGTCATCGGGATGCTGGGAGAGGCCCTGGGGAAGAGCCAGGGCGATGTCTATGACATGATCTCCAAGGGACAGATCAGCGGTCAGGACGCCGTCAATATCATCCAGGCCGGGATGGAGTCCCAGTATGGCGGGGCCATGCAGACCATGTCCGAGACCTATTCGGGCCTCACCTCCACCTTAGAGGACGCCATGGCGGAGATCGACAACGCCACCGGCGAAGGCTACAACCGGGTGGCGGCGGAGGGCCTCCAGTCGGATATCGACGCCTACGGCGGGGAGCTGGGAGACGCCCTGTCCCAGGCCAATGAGATCATTGGCGAGGGCAAGGCCATCGCGGAGAACCTGGACCGCCAGTACAGCCGGGAGGCCCTGTCCGCCCTGACTCTGGGGACCTCCACCACGGTCTACGGCGAGGAGGAGGCGGCCCGGCTCCAGGAGATGCACGGCCAGTACACCGACCTGGTGGAGCAGTACCAGACCGCCAGCGAGGAGGACAAGGCCATCATCGCCGGAGAGATCGAGGCCCTGAAGGAGAAGGCCCAGGCCATGGCCGACGCTGGATTTGACGCCAGCGACATGGCTCAGAGCCTCCAGGACGTGGAGCTGGACCTCATCGCCTCCATCCGGGACCTGACCGCCGCCATCGGCTCGGCCGCCTGGGGGCAGGACTACGAGATCAGCCAGGAGATGGGAAAGGGCCAGCTGGCGGTGACAGACACGGTGGATGATACAGGGGCCATCACCTCCAGCTATCGGGTCCGGGAGGGCAGCGGCATCCGGGGCCGGTATGCCTACGGCCTGGAGCGGGTGCCCTATGACAACTATGCCGCCCTCCTCCATGAGGGGGAGCGGGTGCTCACGGCCTCCCAGGCCCGGGAGGCCGACCGGGGCGGCTCGGCCTCCTCCATTACCGTCAATGTCAGCGGGAACACCTTCGGGGCGGGGATGGACGAGGCCGCGGTGGCCGAGGCCATCGCCCAGGCCGTGGCCCGGAAGCTCCAGGCCGGATTTGAAGTATAGGGCCCCTCAGAACCGGATCCATGGGGCCCCCGCAAAGCGGACTTTGCGACGACGAAGGAGGGTGCGACGACGATGCTGAGGGTCATGTCTTTTGTGGACCCGGCGGCCAGCCGGGAGCTGGTGCTGCCGGTGACGCCCTCCCAGTACTTCTGGCGGCACCCGGCCAAGCTGGAGACGGTGCGCCTGGACCAGCTGGGGGAGGCCACCCTCTATGGCGGATACGCCATGGGGGACTGCACGCTGCGGGACGTGCTCCTGCCGGCCCAGGCATACCCCTTCCTGGTCCCCGGGGCCAGGGCGGCCCCCTACGAGTACCTGGAGACCCTGGAGACCTGGTGCGACCAGGGAGCCCGGCTCCAGTGGATGGTCTCCGGCACGCCGGTGAACGCCGCCGTGCTCATCGAGGAGATCACACAGGGAGAGCGGGACGGCACCAACGACGTGTACATCACTATCGTTATGCGGCAGTGGCAGAAGCTGGAGACCCCCGTCCTGGCCCTCTCCGGCGGCGGGGCCGCCTCTCCCCGGGACAGCCAGACCGGGGCGGCCTCCACCAAGACCTACACGGTGCAGGCCGGGGACTGCCTCTGGACCCTGGCGGAGAAGTACTACGGGGACGGGACGCAGTACAAGCGCCTGGCGGCGGCCAACCCCGCCATCACCAACCCGGACCTCATCTATCCGGGCCAGGTGCTGACCATCCCGCCAGCGGGCGGCCTGCCCGCCGCCAACACCGACAGCCCCAGCGCGGCCCTGGCGGCCTCCCTCCAGTGGACGGGGGACGGTTGGACCATGGAGTGAGGGATCGTTATGGCACAAGAGACAGCCTACCGCCTGCTGCTTACCCAGCCAGGAGGCGGGGAGAGCCGGGACCTGACGGCCCTGGTCCAGTCGGTGACCTGGCAGGGGGACATCCGGCAGACGGCCCGGGAGCTCTCCGTCGCCCTGGCAGTCCCCCGGGACGGCAGTGTGGAGGTCCCCCCTCTGGAGGAGGGGTCCTGGCTTACCCTCCAGGGACCGGAGGCGCCCCTGTTCTTCGGACCGCTGCTCCAGTGTTCCACCAGCAGCCAGTCCGCTGTGGTCAACGTCAGCGCCCTGGACCGGGGGCGGTTTCTGGCCGGGAACCGGGGCTGGTACAAGTTCACCGGCGCCACCCCGGAGGCGGCCGCCACCCTCATCTGCGGGGACTTCGGCATCCCGGTGGGGGCACTGGCGGCCACGGGGGTCCCCCTGACTCAGAACTTCCCGGGGACCTCCCTGGACAAGATCATCCGGACCCTCTACACCCTGGCCGGAGCGCAAAACGGGAAGCGGTATGTGCTCCGCTTCACCGGAGAGGGGGCCCTGGAGGTGGTGGAGAAGCCCACCGCCGCCACCCTGGAGATCGCCCAGACCATGGGCGTGACCAACACCTGGGACATCACGGACCTGTGCAACAGCGTGGCCATCTACACGGACAGCGGTTCCCTGGTGCGGCGGGTGGAGGACAGCGCCTCCCAGGCCCTCAACGGCCGGCTGGAGCACGTCCTGACCCAGCGTGGCGGCGAGGACGCCGGGACGGAGGCCCAGGCCTGGCTGGAGGACAACGGGCTGGCCCAGAACCTCACGGTGGAGGTGCTCGCCCCGCCTCTGGACCTTCTGGCCGGCGCGGCGGTGCGCCTCCGGGACACGGGGAGCGGCGTGAGCGGCCTCTTCTGGGTGGACCAGGACACCCACACCTGGAAGAATGGACAGCACTATGGGAAGTTCCGGCTGAACTTCCGGAACCTGATGGAATGAGGAAGGGGGAGAAACAATGCCCAGGAGCTTGGATGAGAGCGCGGGGGACCTGCTCACCGCCATGGGACAGGCGGCCCGCCGGAGCCAGGGCCCCCTAGCCTTCGCCCTGGGGGAGGTGACCGCCGGGACCCAGGAGGGCCTGCGGGTCCAGTGCGGCGGGACGGAGCTCACCGCGGAGGACCTCCGCGTCAATGAAGCCCTCCTCACCGGGTACTGTCCCCAGCTCTCGGGGACACTCCACGGCTCCTGCACCGGCGGCGGGTCCTGCACGGTCCCTGTGGACCGTGAGGACCTGGCCCGGGCGCGGTTCGCCCTGGTGGCCGGGGACCAGGTGGTCCTCCTGACCCAGGACGAGCAGGTCTACTATCTCCTCTGCAAGGTGGTGCCGCTGGTATGACGCAGCTTTTCCCCCAATTCACGGCCCCAGCGGGGCAGAGCCGGGACCTGCCCCTCTACCGGGACGTGCGGATGGACTACGATGCCGGGCGGCCCATGTGGGAGAGCGGCAGCCCGGTGCTGGTCACCGGCCTGGAGGCCGTCAAAGGCTGGGCCTGGCGGGCCATCGACACGGCCCGGTACCGCTATCCCTGTTTCTCCTGGTCCTACGGCTGCGAGCTGGAGGCCCTCATCGGCCAGCCCTATCAGGCCGACACCAAGCGCAGCGAGGCGGAGCGGTATGTCAAGGAGGCCCTGCTGGTGTCCCCCTATATCCGCTCCGTGCGGGTGTCCGACACCCGGTTTGAGGGGAGCACCCTGCACATGACGGTGGAGCTGACCACCGTGTACGGGGATAGTCAGTTTTCCATTTGAGGAGGGGAAGTCCGGGGCCCCCGCAAAGCCAAGTGGCTTTGTGGGGAGAGGACGAGCACCGAAATGAGTGAGCTTTGGCCGCAGGCTGAAGCGAGGGATATGGAGGCTGCGAGGACGATGTTTGAAGACCGTACGACTGAGAAGCTGAAACAGGAGGCCCTGGCGGAGATCGACCCGGCGGTGGGGGTCTCCACCATGGCGGGGAGCTATGCTGACGCCACGGTGGGGCCCCTGTGCCGGGTGGTGAGCCAGGTCTATCAGGCCCTCCGGGCCGTGCCTGCCATGCTCTTCTTGGATGAGAGCAGCGGGCCCTTTATCGACCTGGTGGCCCAGGACTACCACGCCCTGACCCGGCGGGAGGGGACCAAGGCACGCTGCGGGGTGACCCTCACCGGCAAGGCCGGGACGGTAGTCCCCGCCGGGACCGTCTTCCTCACCGCCACCGGGCTGCAATTCTCCCTCCTGTCCGCCGTGACCATCGGCTCCGCCGGCACCGCCGTGGGGGAGCTGGAGGCCGCCGAGGTGGGCAGCGCCTACAACATCGCCCCGGGGAGCCTCAGCAAGATGTACGTCAACCTCTCCGGCCTGGAGGGCTATGTCAACACCCAAGGGGAGGGGGGCACCGACACCGAGAGCGACGCCGCCCTCTACGGCCGGGTGGACGAGGCCCGGAAGCGCCCCCGCACCAGCGGCAACGGCTGGGACTACCGGGGCTGGGCCATGGAGGTCCCCGGCGTGGGAGAGGCCAAGGTGGTGGAGCTGCCCACAGGAGCCGGCACGGTGGGGGTGACGGTGGTGGACAGCAATTTTGAGGCGGCCTCCCCGGAGATCGTGGCCGATGTCCAGGAGGCCATCCAGGCCAAGCGGCCCATTGGGGCCTCTGTGTCGGTGGCCTCCGCGGCCGAGCTGGCAGTCTCGGTCATCGCCGTGGTAACGGTGGCGGGCACCTCGGCCACAGAGGTCCAGACCGAATTCGAGGCCCGGCTCCGGGAGTACTTCCAGACCCTGATCCAGCAGAAGTACCAGACCATCTACTACGCTCCGGAGGAGGACACCGCCTATACCCTGTACTATAACCGGGTGCTCTCCCTTCTGCTGACCATCGACGGGGTCCAGACCTTTTCCACCCTGACCATCAACGACGGCACCAGCGACCTCACCATCCCAGCTGGAAGCGTGCCCGTCTTGCAGGAGGTACATGTCACATGACTCCACTCATCGAACAGCTCCCCGCCCACTACCAGCGCAGTCCCCAGGACGCGGAGCTTCAGCGGGTGCTGGGCCTGCTGGCCAGCCAGCTTCAGGAGGACAAGGAGCTGACCCTGGAGCAGCTCTATCCCAGCACCGCCTCCGGATGGGGGTTGGAGCTCTGGGAACGTGCCTACGGCCTGACGGTGGACTACTCCCTGGACGAGGAGCGGCGGCGCAGCCGGGTCCTGGCCAAGGTCAAGGGGGTGAGTGTTACCACGGTAGCCCAGCTCCGGGGTATCGCGGAGGCCTTTTCCCAGAGCGCGGTGGAGATCGTGGAGCTCTTTGACCAGTACCGCTTCGAGATCTGGTACACCGAGACCATCGGGCCCATCGCCCACCCGGAGGACCTGGCGGCCATCGTCAACGAGCTCAAGCCCGCCCATCTGGAGTGGGCGGTGAAGTACCGGCAGACCTGTCCCGCCCCGGTCTACGGGGCCTGCGTGGGGCGGAGCGCCGAGTGGTTCGTCCTTCGCCAGGAGCCCTACCAAATGCCCAAGTGGCCGGTGGAGGCCTTTGTGGGCGCGGCGCCCCGGCTGGGCGAGACATTCATCTTACAACAGAGCTAGGAGGGTCCCAATGTCGATCCCAAATTGTATTTTGACCAAAAAGGGGCAGGCCCTGCTGGCCAAGACCCCCAGCGGGGAAGCCGTCCCCGTGACCCGGTGGCAGCTGGGCACCGGAGTGCTCGCCCCGGAGCTGGCGGTGGAGGACATGACCGCCCTGGTGGACCCCCTCCAGTATGTCCCCATCTCCTCCTGCACCAATAACGGGAACAAGGCCACCATCCTGGGCCAGTTTGTGAATACCGGCCTGTCTGAGTTCGTCTGGGAGGAGCTGGGCCTGTGGGCCACCGACCCGGACGAGGGAGAGATCCTCTACGCCGTGGGAGAGGCCCGGGGCAACGGGGAGACCATCGAGGCGGGGACGGTGAAGCTCCGGGAGTTCGTCTTCGGCATGGAGCTCTCCTTTGACAACGCCGCCAATGTGACCACGGTCATCGACACCTCCCTGATCTTCGCCACCAAGGAGGAGCTGGACGCCAAGGCCGACCAGGAGGACCTGGAGGGCAAGGCCGATCTGGACCCCGAGACGGGAAAGGTGGTGAGCTCCCAGCTCCCGGCCCTGGGGGCGTGGCGGCGGGTCTTTGAGGTGGAGCAGTGGAGCGGCGGGGAGCTGCGGGTCCCCAAGACCGAGCACGGCCAGACCCCCACCCAGAAGTACACCCTGGCCGTCCTGCGCCAGCGGTCCGGGCGGACCGCCCTGGACTACTATGGGACCTCCGCCGCCCAGGGGCGCACGGGCATCGTCAACGCCATGAAGGCCGCCCTGGCCGCCAATGAGACCACCCCGGACACCTACCCCACCGCCGAGGATGGCCATGTCCAGCTCACCTGGCACCAGGTCCAGTACTACCTGCTGGAGGGGGTACTGACATCGGACACAGAGGCTCAGTCTCAGGCCACAGCCAAGGGCTTCAACTGGCAGGACACGGTCACCACGGGGGCGGTCACCGAGGTCACCCTGGACCAGGTCCTCACGGCGGCCTATGTCCCCGCCCTGGACGGCTCCTCCGCCACCTTGGACGCCCTATGCACGGACACTGTCCTCCAGGGGCTGAAGCTCCGGAGAAAGGCGGACGGCGTGGGAGAGGTGGCCCAGTACGACCTGGAGGGAAAACTGGTCTCCGCCGGCTGGGGCGCCATGGAGGCCCAGGTCTACTGGGACCTGGACACCCAGGACCTGGTGGTGGAGGGCGCCCCCTTCGCCGGAGATGTATGCGTCATGGTCTGAGAGGAGGAAGTCATATGAGAGCAACCCAGATGGCCCGAGGGGTCATCCTCTATGAGAAGGACCAGGAGGACTACCGCCGGGCCGATATGGAGCGGCTGGCCGCCCTCCAGGCCCAGGCCCTGGACGACACCCAGGCCGCCCAGGTGTCCAGCCTTTTCCCGGTCTGGGAGGCGGGGGTGCCCTACGCCGCCGGGGCCCGGGTCTCCGATGGAGCCGGGCGGCTCTACAAGGTGGTCCAGGCCCACACCAGCCAGGCGGACTGGCCCATGGAGTCCACCCCCTCCCTCTACACCCCTCTGGGGGTGACGGTGGAGGACCCGGAGGCGCTGCCGGAGTGGGTCCAGCCCACTGGGGCTCAGGACGCCTACCAGAAGGGGGACCGGGTGATCTACCAGGGGGCGGTCTGGGAGAGTCTGCTGGACGGCAACGTCTGGGCCCCTGACGCCTACCCGGCGGGCTGGGCCCAGGCGGTGGGATGACCACCCTGGCCGCCCTCTCGGAGGAGTACCGGGACGCCGCCGTCCGGCTGCGGGCGGCCCTGGAGGAGACGGAGGAGCGGCTTGCCGCCGCCCGGGGCCCGGAGCGCCGGGACCTGGAGCGCCGGGCCCGGCTCCTGCGGCAGATGCTTCGGGAGGCCCGGGACCTGCGGGACCTCACCGAGGGCTACTACACCCGGGACCGGGATGGACGCTACACCACCTCCACCCTCCGGGCCCCCAAGTGGGACGCCCTTAAATGAGCCGGGCGGCGGAGGTGCGGGAAGAGCGCCGGGCCCTCCAGCGGCGGCGGACGGAGCTGCGGGCGCGGCTGGAGACAGCCGGGGGCCAGGAGCGGCAGGCGCTGCGGCTGGAGCTGGCCGGGGTGGAGGAGGACCTGGTGAGCTTGGGGCGGCGGCTCCGGGAGCTGGAGCCCCGGCATAAGGTCTCCTACCGCGCCACCTGGGCCGGGAAGGAGGGCCAGGCCTGGGACCGGCTCCAGTACCAGACCTGGGCCGAGCTGGAGGGGACAGAGGCCCTGGAGGGCCCCACGGAGCGGGAGCAGATGCTCCAGGCCCTCCGGGAGGCCCGGGAGGCCGCTACCCCCACTCAGCGGGCCTATCTGGCGGCGGTAGAGGGGGGCGCCCGGCCCGCTGCCGTGGCCCGGGGGGTGGGCCGGGACAAGTCCACCCTCTCCCGGACCCTGGCCCGGGGACGGGCCAATATCACCCGGGAAGCCCGTCAGCGCTATCAGCTCAAGCGGGCGGCCCAAGCCGGGGAGGATGGGGTCCCGGTGTTGGACCTCCGGGACCGGGAGACCCTGGAGACCGTCCTGAGCATGCTCACCGAGAAACAGCGGCTCTACCTCACCCTGTATTACGGGGAGTGGATGAGCCTGGGGGAGATCGGGTCCCTGCTGGGGGTGGACCGCTCCGGAGTGCTGCGGACCATCCGCCGGGGCCTGGAGCGGCTGGACAGTCTGGTGGGGGGCTCCCT
>DWWJ01000102.1 GCA_019119795.1 Candidatus Intestinimonas pullistercoris | reverse complement strand
CTCCTGATGTCGGCCTCCCCCCTGGACCCCCTCCAGACCAACGTGGGGCAGGCCGCCCTGGGGACCATGAGCCAGGAGCAGATCGCCCGGCTGGAGGACTACTGGGGGGTCAACGACCCGCCCCTGGAGCGCTACCTGGGCTGGCTCTCTGACGCCCTCCGGGGAGACCTGGGGACCTCCCTCCTCTACCGGGTCCCGGTGGTCCAGGTCCTGGGAGAGCGGCTCCAGAGCTCTTTATGGCTCATGGCCGCCGCCTGGGTCTTTTCGGGGCTCCTGGGCCTGACCCTGGGGGTCCTGGCCGGGGCCTTCCGGGGGCGGTGGCCGGACCGGCTTATCCGGGGCTGGTGCCTCCTCATCTCCAGCACCCCCACCTTCTGGCTGGCCCTGCTGCTCCTGATGGTCTTCTCGGTGTGGCTGGGGGTCCTCCCCATCGGCCTCTCGGTCCCCATCGGCACGGAGGCCGCCGCCGTCACCCTGGCCGACCGGCTCCGCCACGCCCTGCTGCCCGCCCTTACCCTGAGCATCACCGGCGTGGCCAACATCGCCCTCCACACCCGGGAGAAGCTCTGTGAGGTGCTGGAGTCCGACTATGTGCTCTTTGCCCGGGCCCGGGGAGAGTCTTCTGCCTCCATCGTCCTGCGGCACGGCCTGCGGAACGTGGCCCTCCCCGCCATCACCCTGCAGTTCGCCTCCATCAGTGAGATCATCGGCGGCTCGGTGCTGGTGGAACAGGTCTTCTCCTACCCCGGCCTGGGACAGGCCGCCGTAACGGCGGGGCTGGGGGGCGACCTCCCCCTGCTCCTGGGCATCACGGTCCTCACTGCGGCCCTGGTCTTTGGCGGGAATTTGTGCGCCGACCTCCTCTACGGGGCCGTGGACCCCAAGATCCGAAGGGGGGCGGCCCGGCGGTGAACGTCCCCAATCAGCGGCGGCGGACCCTGGTGCTGGTCCTGCTGGCCGCAGTGGCCCTGCTGGCGGTGACGGTGGCGGGCATCCTGAGCACCGACGCCGCCATGGTCACCGACTTCTCCCACAGAAACCTGGCGCCCTGTCCGGCCCACCCCTTCGGCACCGACTGGATGGGCCGGGACATGCTCGCCCGCACCCTGGCTGGGCTCTCCCTGAGCATCCGCATCGGCATCCTGACGGCGGCGGTGAGCGCCGTGGTGGCCCTGGTGCTGGGCGTGGCGGCCGCCACCCTGGGCCGGCGGGTGGACGCCGTCCTCTCCTGGCTCATCGACCTGGTGATGGGCATTCCCCACATCCTGCTGGTCATGCTCATCTCCCTGGCCCTCGGGAAGGGGTTCACCGGCGTGGTGGCCGGGGTGGCCCTGAGCCACTGGACCTCCCTGGCCCGGCTCCTCCGGGGGGAGGTCCTCCAGCTCCGGGAGGCCCCCTATGTCCAGGTGGCCCGAAAGCTGGGGCGCTCCCCCCTCCAGGTGGCCCGGGACCACCTGCTCCCCCACCTGCTGCCCCAGTTTCTCACAGGACTCATCCTCCTCTTCCCCCACGCCATCCTCCACGAGGCCAGCGTCACCTTTCTGGGCTTCGGCCTGCCGGCTGAGCAGCCAGCCATCGGGGTCATCCTGTCGGAGAGTATGAGCTACCTCACCACCGGGAAGTGGTGGCTCTCCCTCTTTCCCGGCCTGGCCCTGGTGGGGACGGTGGCCCTCTTCGCGGTGCTGGGAGAGCGGCTCCGCCGGCTCCTGGACCCCGCCAGCATCCATCAGTAAGGAGGTCTGCCCCATGACACCCATTCTGGAGGTGGAGGACCTGTCCATCTCCTTTCTCCAATACGACCGGGGCACCCGGCGGCGGGTGCTCCCCGCCATCCGGCGGCTGGACCTGACCCTGGAGGCCGGGCAGGTGACGGCGGTGGTGGGCTCCAGCGGCTCGGGCAAGAGCCTGCTGGCCCACGGCATCCTGGGCATCCTCCCCTACAACGCCCGGATGGCGGGGACCATCCGCTACCGGGGAGAGCCCCTGACCCCCCAGAGGGCGGCCGCCCTCCGGGGCCGGGAGATCGTCCTGGTGCCCCAGTCGGTGAGCTACCTGGACCCCCTGCGGAAGGTTGGGCCCCAGGTGGACCGGGACAGGGACAAGGTCCAGGCGGTGCTGGGCCGTTACGGCCTGGGGCCGGAGACGGGGGACCTCTACCCCTTCGAGCTCTCCGGAGGCATGGCCCGCCGGGTCCTCATCGCCACCGCCGTGGCCGCCTCCCCCGCCCTGGTGGTGGCCGACGAGCCCACCCCCGGCCTGGACGCCCGGGTGGCTGGTCGCATCCTGGGTCATTTCCGGGAGCTGGCCGAAGGCGGGGCCGCCGTCCTCCTCATCACCCACGACCTGGAGCTGGCCCTGACCATTGCCCACAAGGTGGCGGTCTTCTACGCCGGGGAGACGGTGGAGGAGGCCCCCGCCGCCGACTTCGCCCGGCGGGAGGACCTGCGGCACCCCTATACCCGGGCCCTGTGGGATGCCCTGCCCCAGCACGGCTTCACCTCCATCCCCGGGACCCAGCCCTATCCCGGAGCCGTTCCGGAGGGCTGCCCCTTCGCCCCCCGGTGTCCCAGGCGGCAGCCGGACTGCGGCGGGGACATCCCCTATCAGACCGTGGCGGGGGGCCGGGTGCGGTGCCTCCACCCGGAGAGGGGGGCGGCCTCATGAGCCTGGAGGCTAAGGGCCTCACCTTCGGCTACCGCCGGAAGGGGGAGGCTGTCCTCACCCAGGTGGACCTGGAGCTCCGGCCCGGGGAACGGCTGGGGCTCACCGCCCCCAGCGGCCGGGGCAAGACCACCCTGTGCAAGCTCCTCTCCGGCTACGAGCGGCCGGACGCCGGGGAAGTTCGGGTGGACGGGAGGCCCCTCTCCGCCTACCGGGGGCCCTGCCCGGTGCAGATGATCTGGCAGCACCCGGAGCTGGTGGTGGACCCCCTGCGCACGCTGGGGGCCACCCTGGCCGAGGGCTGGGCGGTGGAGGACCGGGTCCTGGAGGGCCTTCACATCGAGTCCGGCTGGATGAGACGCTATCCCTCCGAGCTCTCCGGCGGGGAGCTCCAGCGGTTCTGCGTGGCCCGGGCCCTCGGGCCGGAGACCCGCTACCTGCTGTGCGACGAGCTCTCGGCCATGCTGGACCTCATCACCCAGGCCCAGCTCTGGCAGTTCCTGCTCCACGAGGCGGAGCGCCGGGACCTGGGGCTCCTCATCGTCAGCCACAGCCCGCCCCTGCTGGAGCGGCTGTGCACTCGGGTGGTCCGCCTGGAGGAGCTCACCCGCGGCTGATGCCGCTCCGCGGCATCGGCTGTCCAGGCCCCAGGCAGCTGCTGAGCTCCATCCGTGTGGAGCAGCTATTGATGCCATTCTCCACTATTACGGCTATGACGCCCTCCTCCCCCTCTCGGGGACGTGAGGGCGGCTTTCCAAAAAGGCTGGAGCGTCCACCGAGGACACTCCAGCCTTTTTACTTGGTATTTTGTAGCCAGCTCTCTGCATTATTGCAATCCTAAATTTATCCTTCAAAAAATGTATAAGCAAACGGCAATAGCTCTTTTGCTTTTACCTTTTTCATTTTCCCGTTTATTGAGAGGATCACTTCACATTCCGGCATATAATCGTGTAGTATTTGGCGGCAGTTTCCACAGGGCGAGATAATTTCTTCCCCTTCTTTCCCTCTGACCGCGACAATCGTATCAAAATCCCTTTCTCCATTTGTAATAGCGGCTCCTATTGCGACTTGCTCCGCACAGGCCCCATGTAAAGAGTAGACATTGACACCAACATATATTTTCCCATTCCGGCACCGGAGCGCCGCCCCTACTGTATGGTTATAGTTAATTTCATCGAAGTTAGAACGAATGATTTTTTTGGCTTCCTCTATTAGCTCATAATCTCTATCTGTTAATGCTGTCAATACTATCGCACCTTTCAAATTTGTTACAACTTATTGTAGCACGATATTGAAAAGCTGTCTATTTGAAAGAAGCTTCCCACAGAAAAGGCTCTGACCATTTATCTGCCTTCTACTTATTTTCTGATACCTGCAAATGAGTATCTATCCTACCTTGGTAGCGTCCAGGATTGGACCTGTTGATAAAGATGAAATCTGGATGGGGAAATTGCTTTCTCATCCCAGATCCATCTTTGCCAACAGCTCCCTTATTCTACCTTATCTCATTTCTTTTTCAAATCTAAAGAAATAATTGTTCTCCTTGGGAATATTGCCTGCGGTTTCACCTATTTGATGTGGGTCTTTGTGCTTGGGATTAAAAAATTCTACAATCTTGAAGCCACACCGATTTACATAGAAATGAATGTTTCGCTTATCGTAATATGGGGTATGCGTCTCCCACATTCTCGTTTCGGGATGCAATTCTTCAATCGCTTTCCACATCTTAAATCCGTTTCCAGCATTTTGTGCGCCTAATCTCACATACAAAAGATGAAGTGAATTGTATCCGGTCTGATCATCTATAACAATAATTGTTCCGCCGATTCTTTCCCCGTCTATTTCTGCAATATAGGCTTCAGAGCCTTTTGTGTGAAAAGATTCTTCTATATCTTCTGTAGGAAGAATGGTTTTTTCAAATTTTCCAAATTCCGATACATAAGAATCCTGAAAAGCTTCCTGTATTTCACCTATAAATGTGTTCTTGTCTTCCACAGTAATGACTGGCCTTAAATTTATTTTGTTCATACTTCTTTGTTCTCCTTTTTATAGTCTGTTTTATCAAAGAAGCATGTCTTTATTCTTTGCCACCCCAATCAAATAGTTTCATAATTTACCACTCCAAATTTGGATTTTCTGTCCTACCTCACGTTTTATTGTACCATGCTCTAGGCTCAAATTCTACTAATTCCACTTCTATTTTACGGAACAGCTCGTCCCCGTGCCCGTGTCGCTCTCTCCACAGGAGCCTTCGCACACGGTTTTTTCCCAGCCACATGGTCAGGGCCTGTTTGCCGCAGGCCCGGGCCTTTTGGAAGGCGTGGTCCAGGACGAAGGCCACCCGGGGCAGGTAGCCGAAGTCCTCCAAGAGGGTAAAGAGGGGGAAGAAGATGGCCATAGGAGGCAGCATCACCGACACCACCCAGGCCAGGGTCCGGTAGACCCCCAGCACCAGGGCACCGTGGAGCCAGTCCGGGGCATGTAAGGACTGGAAGAGCTCGGTGAGCCGGTCCTGGACCCAGAAAAGGGCCCGGGAGAGCAGCTCCGAGGGCAGATTGGCCCCCCAGAGGGTGAGCCAGAGCACCAAGGCCAGCAGGCCCAGCATCACCGGGATGCCCGTGGCCCGGCTGGTGAGGAGCCGGTCCAGGCGCTGGTCCCGCTGGGCCTCCCGGGCCCGGCGGAAGGCCACCACCTCCCCGGCGATCTCCGCGGCGGAGCCCACCAGGGCCGAGACCACCGCCTCCCGGAGGGCCTCCCCGTCCAGGCCGGCGGCCTCCAGGTCCCCCCGGGCCTCCTCCAGGGCGGCGGCGACCGCCGGGTCCTCCGTGGGGTCATCCCCCAGGGCCTCCGACAGGGCCCCGAGCAGGGACGCCTCCCCGTCCAGCAGCCGCAGGGCCGTCCACCGGGCGGGGAGCCGCCCCGCCAGCCAGCCCTCCAGCGGGGGCTCCAGCCGGGCCAGGGCGGCCTCCACCGCCGGGGGATAGGCCGCCTGGAAGGGCTCCGGCGGCTGGGGGGCGCCACACACGGCATCCACCGCCGCCATCAGGGGCTCCAGGCCCTCCAGCCGCCCCGCCGAGGTGCCCGCCACCGGCACCCCCAGGATATGGGAGAGCCGCTCCAGGTCCACCTGGATACCCTTGTCCCGTGCCTCGTCCAGGAGGTTGACGCAGACCACCGTCCGGGGCTGGAGCTCCAGGGTCTGGAGGGCCAGGTTCAGGCTGCGCTCCAGGCAGGTGGCGTCGCAGACCACCACCGCCGCATCGGCCCCGCCGAAGCAGAGGAAGTCCCGGGCGATCTCCTCCTCGGCGGAACGGGCCAGGAGGGAGTAGGTCCCCGGCAGGTCCACCAGGATATAGTCCCGGCCGTGGCGCATGTGGCGGCCCTGGGCGGTGGCCACCGTCTTGCCAGGCCAGTTTCCCGTATGCTGGCGCATCCCGGTGAAGGCGTTGAAGAGGGTGGACTTCCCCACGTTGGGGTTGCCCGCCAGGGCGATGACCCGGTCCTCCGGGCTCCGTCGCCGAATCGCCAGCCCTCCCCCGGCGGCCCCCGCGCCGGTGGAGGTGTGGGTGAGGCCCATCAGACCGTCACCGGGCCGGAGGCCAGGCCCACGGCGGCGGCATCCCGGGCCCGGAGGGCCACCACGGTCCCCCGGACCAGATAGGCCGCCGGGTCCCCGGCGGGGCTCCGCCCCTGGCAGGTCACCCGGGTGCCGGGGATGAGGCCCAGGTCCAGTAGCCGGCGGCGCATGGCGGGCTCGGCCTCCACCCGGGTGACAAAGGCGCTCTGGCCGACCCGGAGGCGGTCCAGAGAGAGAGATTCCAACATAATCGGCAGCTCCCATCATAAGATGTTGTGAGAGGGAAACTTTGTTTCCGCACCCTATCTTATGCGAAGGAGGTCGAAGGGTGACCATGGAGGAGCGGCAGTCTTTCTATACCCAGAAGGGGTACCAGCTCCGGGACCATCCAGCGGTGACCGGGGCCATGGAGGACTACCTGGAGATGATCTGCCGCCAGGCCCGGGCCGAGGGCTACGCCCGGGTGGGCTGGCTGGCCCGGCGGCTCAATGTGCGCCCCTCCTCTGCCTCCCGGATGGTGGGCCAGCTCCGGGCCCTGGGGCTGGTGTCCTTTGAGCGGTACGGCATCGTCCGCCCCACTGAGGCGGGGCGGAAGCTGGGGGACTACCTCCTCTACCGCCACGACCTTCTCCACCGCTTCTTCCGCTGGGTCAACGGCACCCAGGACGAGCTGGAACAGGTGGAGCAGGTGGAGCACTATATCAATGAGACCACCCTGCGCAACCTGGAGGCCCTGATGGAGCGCTTGGGGGCGCCGCACTGAACGCAGAAGGGCCCCGCCTTCTGGCAGGGCCCTTCTGTGCCTATTGTCCTTTACGCTTCCAAAACCGTCAAGTCATGAATGTTATCAATCTCTGTTTCAATAAAGGTGCCTCCTAGTTCACCAAATACCTTGATTCTTGTACCTGTTCCCAACGTATTCACGTCAATCCCAACATCTTCTAGATAGGCATAAGTACAGTGGAAGGTGAATCCAGAGGCGATTCCGCCTGTATTGAATTCCACACCCTCTACGTCGCCCAATATCGGATATGTAATATTTACGACCTCAATGCTCTCGATCACGGCCTCCAGCTCAACCTCGCATCCCTTATAGTTGTTGTTGTAGTTTGCCTCGTTGCTGTCATATATTTCTTTGATTTCTTCCTGTGTCAGTTCCTCCACAGTCCCATCCATTTTCGTAATTTTCGCAATTTCCTGCACAGGCTCTTCTTCTCCGCCCGTCTCAACATTTCCCTCTACGCTGACATTGCAGGCACACATGGCAACCATCATGGTCAATGTCAGCAGAAATAAACCTAATCGTCTCATATGTCCTCCTTTTTATGCTCTCTTGCTCTCTTTTTACCCATACTGTTTCGTTATGCAGCCTCTCAAAAACTATAGCCCCCTTTCCATAAATATACGCGCAAGCAACCGGTAAAAATATTGTATCACATTCTTTGAATGAGGTCAACTGACCTCATTCAAAGAATATCCCCTTGCTATGATGAAACTCATCAGGAGGGGTATGGATGATACAAGCAGAAGCAGTCGGGCACATTCTCCAGGTTTTAAGGAAGAAAAAGGGGCTCACCCAAGAACAACTGAGCGGTTTAGCCACACTGGATCGAACCCATTACAGCAAAATCGAAAGAGGTCTGCGAAATCCAACGATCGACACTGTTTTCAAAATTGCCTCTGCCCTCGATATGAAACCTCACGAATTGGTAAAAATCATCGAAGAGAACGTGGATTTTCGTTTTTAAGCAGAAAAGCGGCCAGTGCTTGCTGCCTGGCCGCTTTCCTATTTCCTATTCGATTTTTCCTTGCCTACCACCCCAGGGCGGCCAGCTTCTCGTTGAGCTTGCGGTAAATGCGCTCCCGGAACCAGGGCTCCGAGGAGGCCGCTACCGCCTCCTCCCTGCCGAACCAGGCCACGGCCTGGTTCTCGTCGGGCTTGTTCCGGAGGCTCTGGCCGTCCTCGGCCTCCAGCAGGTAGGTCACGTTCAGGTGCAGGTGGGAGGGCACATAGGCCCCCCGCTTCTCGTGGCCGTCCACCGTCAGGATCTCCAGGGAAAAGAGGTCCTCCCGGACCGGCCGGACCGCCGTCAGGCCGCTCTCCTCCTTCACCTCCCGCAGGGCCACCGAGAGCAGGTCCTGCTCCCCGTCGGCGTGGCCCCCCAGCCAGGACCAGGAATCGTAGATGTTATGGTACGCCATCAGGACCCGGCTCCGGTCCGGGTTCACCACCCAGGCCGAGGCCGTCAGGTGGGCGGTCAGATTTTCTCGGGTCCACAGGTCCTGGCCGGAGCCCAGCAGGCCCAGCAGCACCGCCCGGTCCCGCTCCTCCTGCTCGTTCCAGGGCTGGTACCCCTCCAGCGCCTCCAAAAGTGTCATGCAACCCCTTCTTTCTCTATCTGCCTATCCGGTATATCGGGATATTCCGGCCCCGTCCGGGGAAGCTATGTCCGAAGTCTTTCCGAGAAAGAAGGTGACGCTATGGACGCCCTCAATCCCCTGGCCGACCTGCCTCTGGGCTTCGGCATGGCCCTCTCTCAGGACCTGTCCGCCATGGAGCGGTTCTCCAGCCTCTCCCCGGACCAGCAGCGGGACCTCATCGAACAGACCCACCGCATCACATCCCGGGCCGAGATGAAGGCCTTCGTCCGCCGCCTGGGCGGAGACCTCACCCCCCAGGACCTGGCGCCGTGAGCCTCGGGGGAGCCGGACCCGTTCCGGCTCCCCGCCGCCCCTCTGTGCCCCTATCATACCACACCCCTGCCTGTCCGTCCACATAATCTGGAGGGAGAGGAGGGGGTCTTATGAGCGGTACGCCGGCGGGCCCCAGCGGGGAGGCCCTGACGGTCCTGGGTGCGGCGGCCGCCATCTGGCTGGCCCAGGATAGAGCCGCGGAGGAGCTGGAGCTCCTGGCCGCCTTTTTCACGGCCCTGGGCGACAATCTGGCCCTGATCGCCGCCCAGCGGGCGGCGCAGGAGGCCCGGCGCGCCCTCTGCCCGGGGCGGGATGTAAAATCTTTGTAAGGTGCATTGCGCCGGACGGCGGGATACGTTAGAATAGGGCTGAGAAAGACAAAGAAAGCGGGATGATTTCCATGCTCTGCGGCATCGTGGACCTGGGCTCCAACACTATCCGCCTGTCCATCTACCACTGCGACGGGGGGCAGTTCCGCCTCCTCCTCAACAAGAAGACCATGGCCGGCCTGGCCGGCTATGTGCGCCACGGGGTCCTCTCCGACAGCGGCATCCTGGTGGCCTGCCGCACCCTGGCGGCCTACCGGGCCCTGCTGGACAACTTCAGCGTCCGGGACATGCACGTCTTTGCCACCGCCTCCCTGCGGAACATCACCAACACGGCCGAGGCGGTCCAGACCATCCGGGACATCACCGGCATCACGGTGGAGGTCCTCTCCGGCGAGGAGGAGGCCGCCCTCTCCTTCAAGGGGGCCGTCCTGCCCGGCGGAGTCCCCACCGGGCTCCTGGCCGACATCGGCGGCGGCTCCTTTGAGCTGGTGGCCTATGAGGACATGGCCATCACCTCGGCCTGCTCCCTGCCGGTAGGCTCCCTGTCCCTCTACACCCACTTCACCGAGAGCCTCTTCCCCACCAAGGCCGAGCGCAAGGTCATGCGGGCCCACGTCCGGGAGCTGCTGGACCGGGCCGGGACAGAACACATCCAAAGCAAGTACCTCTGCGGCGTGGGCGGCACCATCCGGGCCCTGGCCAAGCTGTGCAACGATGTCTACCACCGGGACCCGGAGTTGCGCACCATGTCTGCCGGAGAGCTCAGGGACCTCTACCGCCTTCTGAAGGCGGACGGGAAGGATGTCCTGCGGCAGGTCCTGCGCTCGGCGCCCGACCGGGTCCACACCCTCTTCCCCGGCCTCATCATCCTCAATACCATCGTCAAGACCTGCGGCGTGGAGACGGTCTCGGCCTCCGCCACCGGCGTCCGGGAGGGCTACCTCATGGACCGGGTCCTGCAGGCAGGAGCGTGACCAGCATGTCAGACCAACAGACGCGGGATTACAGCTACACCCAGGAGCGGGAGCTCTCCTGGCTGCGCTTCAACGAGCGGGTCATGGAGGAGGCCAGGGATGAGTCCGTCCCCCTCTTCGAGCGCCTCAAGTTCGCCGCCATCTTCACCAGCAACCTGGATGAGTTCTTCATGATCCGGGTGGGCTCCATCTACGACATGACCCTGGTGAAGCAGACCCATATCGACTCCAAGAGCGGCCTCACCCCGGAGCAGCAGCTCGCCGCCATCTTCCGGGCGGTGGGCCCCCTCTACAAGCAGCGGGACAAGCTCCTTCAGCAGCTGGAGACCCGGCTGCGGGCCTGCAATATCTGCTCCCTCACCCTCCCGGAGCTGGACGTGAAGGAGCGCAAGCAGTGCGAGCGCTATTTCCGGGATTACGTCCTCCCCATCCTCTCCCCCCAGGTGGTGGACCCCCTCCACCCCTTCCCCCACCTGCCCAGCAAGTCCCTGAACATCGCGGTGGAGCTCAAACGGGGCGGGCAGAGCTGCTTCGGCCTGGTCCCCATCCCCAAGAGCCTGCCCCCCTATCTGCGGCTGAGCGAGCGGGGGCTGCGGTATGTGCTCACTGAGCATCTGGTGCTCTCCTACGTGGAAAAGCTCTTTGACCAGTACCAGGTGGTGAGCCGGGCCGTGATCTCGGTGACCCGCAACGCCGACATCTCCCCGGAGGACGAGGACTACGACGTCAACGACGACTACCGCCAGCACATGCGGAAGGTGCTCAAAAAGCGCGCCCGGCTGGCCCCGGTGCGGCTGGAGATCCAGGGAGAGGCCAGCGAGGCCCTCGTCTCCTCCCTCTGCCAGCGGCTGGAGCTGTCCAGGGAGCAGGTCTTCCGCTCCAAGTCCCCCCTGGCTCTGGGTTACGTCTACGCCCTGGAGGGACAGCTCCCGGAGGAGAGCCGGGCCGCCCTGTGCTATCCCCCCTTCCAGCCCTGCTTCCCCGCCGGGCTCAACCGGGGGGAAAAGATCCTGCCCCAGGTCCTCCGCCGGGACGTGCTCCTCTTCTATCCCTTCCACTCCATGGACCCCTTCCTGAAGCTGGTGAAGGAGGCCGCCAACGACCCCAACGTCCTCTCCATCAAAATCACCATCTACCGGCTGGCCTCCAAGGCCAAGCTCATCGAGTACCTGGCCGCCGCTGCTGAGAACGGCAAGGACGTGACGGTGCTCATGGAGCTGCGGGCCCGCTTCGACGAGCAGAACAACATCCAGTGGGCCGAGCGGCTGGAAGAGGCCGGGTGTACCCTCCTCTACGGCTTCGAGGGGGTCAAGGTCCACTCGAAGATCTGCCTCATCACCCGAAAGGAGCGGGGGCACATCCAGCAGATCACCCAGGTGGGCACCGGCAACTACAACGAAAAGACCGCCAAGCTCTACACCGACCTCTCCCTGATGACGGCCAATCCCGCCATCGGGGCCGACGCCGCCGCCTTTTTCCAAAATATGTCCACCGCCAACCTGGACGGGGACTACCGCCACCTTCTGGTGGCCCCCCACAGCCTCAAGCCCCGGCTCATGGCCCTCATCGACGGGGAGATCGCCAAGGCCCGGGCGGGGCAGCGGGCCTACATCTTCCTCAAATGCAACTCGGTCACCGACCGGGACCTCATTGACAAGCTCTCCCAGGCCAGCCAGGCCGGGGTGGATATCGTGATGAACGTCCGGGGCATCTGCTGCCTCCGGCCAGGGGTCCCCGGCAAGACCGACCGTATCCAGGTCTTTTCCATTGTGGGCCGCTTCCTGGAGCACCCGCGCATCTTTGTCTTCGGCGCGGGGCCCGACGCCAAAATCTACATCGGCTCCGCCGATCTGATGACCCGCAACACCCAGCGGCGGGTGGAGATCGCCTGCCCCGTCCTGGACGAGGCCGTCCGTCGGCAGGTCCTTCACTATGTCGGGGTCCTCTGTTCAGACACTGTAAAGGCAAGACGCATGACAACAGATGGCCGCTATGTGCCCATCTCCGATCCCGACGGCAGCCAGGTGGACGCCCAGGCAGCCTTCCTGGAGGAGGCCCGGCGACAGGAGCCCCCGGACTCCGGCGGCAGCTCCCCCGCTCCCGCTGCCCGCAGGAGCCTTCTGGGGGAGCTGGCCCAACGCCTCCTCCACCGGGGACTTTGACAAAAAAATCACGCCGCACCGGAGTTTTCTCCCATGCGGCGTGATTTTTTAACTTCTTCCCCAAAAGGCCCGGATCTCCTCCGCCCGGGCCCGGCCCAGGTCGTAGCCATCCTGCCAGAGGGCTTTGATCTTGTCCACGTCCTTCTCGATGCGGGAAAAGCCCTGGGTGCTCTTGGGTGCAAGGAGAATCACTTTCCCCTCTTTCTCCAGCCGGAAGAGCTCCTCCCGGCAGGCGTTATAGCGCTCCGCCCGGCTGTGCATGGTGGCGCGGAAGTTGGGGTAGCGCCGGTAGCGCAGGTCCACCAGGGCCTGATACTGCTCCGGGGTCCGGCGGTAGTCCCGCTCCCGGGTCAGGACCACCACGATCCGGTCGCACCTCTTCTGCACGGCCCGCCCATAGGGGATGCCGTCGGAGGAGCCTCCGTCCAGGCAGGGGATGCCGTTGATGTGGTAGATGGGAAAGAGCAGCGGCATGGCGCAGGTGGCCTGAAGGACCTGAAACTGGTCATCCCGCCTGGGCACTGGGATGTACTCCGGGCCCCCGGTCTCCAGGTTGGTCACCACCGCCTCCACCTCCCCGGGGAAGGCGGCGAAGGTCTCGTAGTCGAAGGGGACCAGGCGGTTGGGAATCTCCTCATAGGTGAACTTCAGCCCGAAATAGCAGCGGTTGGAGGGCTTGAACAGGTTCCGCTTGCTCATATACCGCTTGTCATTGGCGTATTTGAGGAGAATTTCCAGGTTGCGGCGGGGCTGCCGGGACACATAGCTCACCCCGTAGGCGATGCCCGCCGAGACCCCCACCACATAGTCGGGCAGCAGGTCCGCCTCCACCAGGGCATCACAGACGCCGCTGGAAAAAATGGTCCGGAGGGCGCCGCCCTCCAGCACGATGCCGGTCTTCAAAAAAATCCTTCTTTCCAAGGCCCGAAATGGGCAGTTTCCCGGGAAATCCTTCTAGAGCCGCTCAGCCCACCCCGATCTCCCGGTTGGCGTAGGCGTTCAGGTCCATGCCTGCCATGTGCCCCGCCCGGTACTCGTAGTAGGCCTGACAGCCGATCATGGCTCCATTGTCCCCGCACAGGGACAGAGGGGGCAGGTAGAGCCGGTCGCCGGAGGCGGCGCAGGCGCGCTCCAGGTCCCCCCGGATGCGGGAGTTGGCGGCCACGCCGCCGGCCACCGCGATCTTTCCATAGCCCCACCGCCGGGCCGCCTCCATGACCCGGGGCACCAGCATGTCGCTGACCGCCGCCGCGAAGGAGGCCGCCAGGGAGGGCAGGTCCAAGGTCTCCCCCTTCTGCTCCGCGTTGTGGATGAGGTTGATGGCCGCCGTCTTGAGGCCGGAAAAGGAGAGGTCCAGCGGGGCGTCGTGGACGTGGACCCGTGGAAAGGAATACCGCTTGTCATCCCCTCCCTGGGCCAGGCGGTCCATGGGGGCCCCGCCGGGGTAGCCGATGCCCAGCACCCGGGCCACCTTGTCGAAGCACTCTCCCGCCGCATCGTCCCGGGTGGCCCCCAGGACCTCCATCTCCGTGTAGTCCCGGACGTCCACGATGAGGGTGGTGCCCCCGGAGACACACAGGCAGACAAAGGGGGGCTCCAGGTCAGGGTGGGCGATGTAGTTGGCCGAGATATGGCCCCGGACATGGTGGACGGGGATCAGGGGCACCCCCAGGCCATAGGCCGCCGCCTTGGCGAAGTTCACCCCCACCAGCAGGGCCCCGATGAGCCCCGGGCCGTAGGTGACCGCCACGGCGTCCACGTCGCCCTTCCCCAGCCCCGCCTGCTCCAGGGCGGCGTCGGCCAGGCCGGCGATGGCCTCCACGTGCTTCCGGGAGGCGATCTCCGGCACCACACCGCCGTAAATGGTGTGCATGTCGGCCTGGGAGGCGATGACATCTGAGAGGACGGTGCGGCCGTCCCGGACCACGGCGGCGGCCGTCTCGTCACAGGAGGACTCGAAGGCCAGGATATTCACGGGAAGACCTCCTCCTCGTCGTCCTCCTCCATCCAGCGGGGGGCCGGATGGATGGCCTCTCCGGGTGCCAGGGGGAGCTGGATATACCGCTCCATGTGGGCAGGGGAGAAATACCCGGTGTAGACGCCCTTGTGAAGCTCCTGCACTTTACGGTCATCCTCCTCAAAGCCCCGGTAGAGGCACTTGAAATGGACCCCGAACATGGCGCACTCGTAGTCCAGGACCCGGAAGCCGTTGCGCAGGTAGAAGCCGATGCGCCGCCGGCGCAGGTCGTCCTCCTCCGGGTCGCCGGAGGTGGGGGCCTCGGCCTCCCCGAAGAGCTGGCTGTACCGCTCCCCCAGGGCGGAGAGGATGCGGGCCCCGGCGCCGCCGTTCCGCTTGCCCCGCAGGACGCCCAGGTACTCCAGGAGGGCCCCCTCCCGGCTCTCGGGCAGCCAGAGCAGGGCATAGCCCATGGGCTCCCCGTCCTCTACCGCCAGCAGGGGGTCGTACTTCCCCTCGTCCATCAGCCGGAGCATGGCCCGCAATGGCTTGCGCTCATCCGGTGGGAAAACGTACACCATCTCCCGCTCATAGAGGTCGGTCAGCTCGTCCCGGTCCATTCGTTTCAGTTCCATCGTTCAAACTCCACTTTCTGTTTCAAATTTCTCCCGTCCGGA